>JAGBNO010000041.1 GCA_017634355.1 Lachnospiraceae bacterium | reverse complement strand
TATCAGGACCTGTACGACATAGAGGGGCTTAGGCAGCAGGTATTAAAGGACAATGAGGATAAAACGGAAATATCCATGGAAAATGGGCTAAAACTAAGCCATGTGAGATTTTTCTATCCGTCGAAGCCAGATGCAATCATACTTAACGATGTCTCTATGGAAATCCCGCAGAATAAGTCCATAGCTTTCATAGGGCCGTCCGGCGCAGGAAAGACCACCCTGGCCGATGTGATACTGGGCGTGCTGAAGCCGCAGGAGGGCAGCCTTATTGCGGGGGGCCATGAGATTTATGAGCATCTACACGCCTGGCATAAAAAAGTAGGATATATTCCTCAGAACATATATCTCATGGACGATACTGTGAGGGCAAATGTGGCCTTTGGCTATGCGGACGAGGACATAGATGACGAAAAGGTGTGGAATGCGCTTAAAGAAGCCCAGCTGGACGACTTCTTCCGCAATACTAAAAAGGGCTTAGACACCAATATAGGAGCATTCGGCGTGAAGCTCTCCGGAGGGCAGAGGCAGAGGATAGGCATAGCCCGCGCGCTCTATACGGAGCCTGAGGTACTTATCCTCGATGAGGCCACAAGCGCGCTGGACACTGAGACGGAGACCGCCGTAATGGAGTCCATAGACCAGCTCACAGGGACCAAGACCATGATCATAATCGCCCACAGGCTTACTACCATAAGGAACTGCTCTGAGGTCTATGAGGTGAGGAACGGCAAGGTCATAAAGCGCAATAAGGAGGATGTGCTGAGGGAAGCGGTAGAGCAGATACAAGAGACGGCCTGATGAAAATCCTTCTTGTACACAATTTTTATAAAATCCCTGGGGGAGAGGACCAGGTCTTCCGCAATGAAGAAAAGCTCTTAAAGGAACATGGCCACGAGGTCTATGATTACACTAGGGACAATGCCGATATGAAGCCCTGGGACCTGCTCAGGGCACCATATTCTATAAAGACTGAAAGAGATATAGCTAAGATAATAGGGCAAAAGGGCATAGAGCTTGTCCATGTGCACAATACGCAATTTTTAATCTCCCCTTCGGTTTTTGATGCGGCAGGAAAGCGCGGCATTCCTGTTGTCCAGACCTTGCATAATTTCAGGCCGCTTTGCATCGGAGCCCAGCTGTACAGGGATGGAAAAGTCTGTCGGGAGTGCATGGGAGCCGGACTAAGGGCCGGTGTGTGGCACGGCTGCTACAGGGGCAGCAGGCTTTTTAGCTATTTGGCATACAGGGTGCAGGCTTTGGCGCGGAAAAAAAGGCTGTATGAGCATGTCCACTTTATCTGCCTCACGGAATTCAATAGGAGCATTTTCATAAAAGGAGGGATGGACCCTGAAAGGCTCCATGTGAAGCCTAATTTTTTATTTTCCTTGCCCGAAGCTGTTTCCTTAAAAGCGTCTCCTGAAAAAAGCAGGGGATATTTCCTTTACATCGGGCGATTGAGCGAGGAAAAGGGCATAGAGGACATTCTTAGATGCTGGGCTGGGGTTCCGGCAGACAAGGAACTTCTTATATGCGGTGGCGGGGAAAGCTCCTTTGTGGATGCCATAAAAAGGAAATATGGGCGTCCCAATATATGTTTTTTAGGCTCCAAGCCCCATGACAAGGCCATAGAAATACTAAAAGGGGCGGCGGCCATGATCTTTGCCTCCAGGTGGTACGAGGGCTTCCCTATGACGATCATAGAGAGCTTCTTTCTGGGAACGCCGGTCCTTGGGCTTGGCTTCGGCAATGGAGGGAACATCATAAGGGGAATTTACGGCAGAAGTGAAGCGCTTATGGGCGATATGTCCGAGCTTCCGCAAAGGATAGCGGAATTTGAAAGGGACAGGGATAGGGGGCTATATGACTTCGATCCTGAGAGGCTTAAGGATTTCACTGCTGAGAGGAATTACGAGATACTTATGGGGATTTATGCTGGCATGAAATGCGGCTAAAGGCCTTTGCCCGCCTGCTTTCGGCTTCATTGGCGGTAAGTGGCATTAGAAAGGCATATATGGCTTACGGAATAGGCGCAGAGCTTTGATGAGATTTAATCCAGGGGAACGATAAAATGTCCAAAGAGAATAATATATGGGTCACGAGGTCTTCCATGCCCGATTTCGAGGAATATATGGAGGAGATCAGGCCGGTATTTGAGAGCCGCTGGCTTACCAATATGGGTGCAAAGCACCGGGAATTGACTGAAAAGCTGAAAGAGTATCTGGGGGTGGGCTATCTCTCGCTTACAGTGAATGGGCATTTGGCGCTGGAGCTTGCCCTGCAGGTTCTCGATATTCCCAAAGGCAGCGAGGTCATCACTACGCCCTTTAGCTTTGCCTCCACCACCCATGCCATAGTAAGGATGGGCTTAAAGCCGGTTTTCTGCGATATAGAGCCAAAATACTGTACGCTGGATCCGGAAAAAATAGAGCCGCTTATCACCGACAGGACTGCCGCAATTATGCCTGTCCATGTCTATGGCAATATATGCGATGTCTCTGCTATAGCCGAAGTTGCGGAGAAGCATGGCCTGCCTGTTCTATATGATGCTGCCCATGCGTTCGGAGAGAGCATCTGCTCACTTGAAGACCTGCGCAAAGCAGAGGCGGAAAGGACCTATAGGGGCGCCGCAGGCCTGGGAACTATTTCTGTGTTCAGCTTCCATGCGACAAAGGTATTCCATACCATAGAGGGCGGTGCGGTCTGCTGCGGCTCCAAGGATATGGAGGACAGGCTTAACATCATAAGGGATTTTGGGATAATAGACGAGGAGAGGATAGGCGAAGTCGGTCCAAATGCCAAGATGAATGAATTTGCCGCCGCCATGGGGCTATGCAATTTACGGCATATTGATGAAGAGATAGGGAAGAGAAAAAAAGTCGCCCTGCTATACAGGGAGCTTTTAAAGGATGTAGAAGGCATAAGCCTAAATCCGCTTAAGGAGGAGGTACGCTCTAATTATGCATATTTCCCCATTTTTGTGGATGAAAAAGCCTATGGCAGCTCCAGGGATGAGCTGCACCTTCGGCTGAAGAGCCATGGCATAGGCAGCAGGAAGTATTTCTATCCCATTATACCGGACTTTGATTGCTACAGCGGTGATTATGCCGACGGAGACTTCCGTATCGCCAGGGAAAAAGCCGCAGAAGTGCTTACACTGCCTATGTACGCAGACCTTAAGCTTGAGGATGTGGAACATATCGTTAGTGTAATTAAGGAGTGATACCGGGAGCTTTGTAACGGTACTATGGAACGCAGGCTGAAGAAATATGTAGAATTTATTAAGGCCTTGAATATTGGGAGCATGTCGCCCAGGGAGGCGGCCTTAATGAGGCAGGAGATGGTAGAGCAGCTTCGTATCTTCCAGGAAGAGAGGCTTATCCAGCTTATCATCACCTGCGTTTTTGCTCTGCTCCTTATGATGTCCTATATCTGTGTGCAGATCTCCAATAATACTATGTTCATGTGCCTCGCCATTCTTTTCCTTCTGCTGCTAGTGCCCTTCGTGAGGCACTATTTTGTGCTGGAGAGCGGCATACAGTCACTATATGAGTATTATGACAAAATAACGGAGAAAGCGGCAGGGATGCGCATAGTGCCTGAAGATGTGAAGCCCACGGAGATTTTCCAGAGGAGAAAGGGCGGGGACAGGCGCTGGCATGACGTGCCTGTGGCTGTGGACCGCAGGAAGGGAGAGAGGCGCAGCAAGGTGCAGCAGGGGCCGGATAAGCCTGACCTGGACTGGGACATCAAGGAGTCGGCGGAAGAAGAGTCCTGGCTGTGAACCAGCTTTTGACGAATTTCTTTTTTTGTGCTATATTAGATATTGGGTAATTGTATTAAACACGAGACTCTGAAAGGACTAATATCTCAACTTCTGAAGTAAAATCGGCTCAAACCCATATACTATAAGGGTTTGAGCCGTTCTTTCTGTATAGCGTTATAGGTATTATTTTGACATGATATAAATTTTTTTTTCAGCCTAT
>JAGBNO010000040.1 GCA_017634355.1 Lachnospiraceae bacterium | reverse complement strand
GTTGGCGTTCATCGCCGTAATATTATGCTGTACTACCATAACTCATCCTCCATGAATATAAAACACCCGCCTCCATGCGGTCAAATTGTGTCATCACTCCTTGCGAAGCTCCAACAGATTTTGGAATCAGATTTGTATGAAGAGGAAACCCACAGTCAATTAGAGTTTTCTTATATCTCTTATCGGCAAAAAGCTCAGATATATTAAGTTTAAAAATTGTATTTTTATCCAAACAATTTTAAGAAATCCCATATCTGCCCATATATTATCATTTTTAAGCTTATTGAAAATATCCCTGGAAAGTGCTAACCTACAGCTTGCATGGCAGTCCATGCAAATAGCACCTGTGACAGGGTGGTGTGCCTCCTATCAACTGTAGTTCCCCGGTTTACCGGAATACCACAGAAGGGAGGTGATGTTGTATGACAGCTTATGAGATTATACATACCTTGCTGAATATAGCCAGTTTACTGGTATCGCTAGGTTCGCTGTTTATAGCATTACTGAACTTCCTTCATAGCAAGGAAAAGTAAGCATAAATAATGCCTCTCCTGTCTGCCAACAGAAGAGGCGGCTCTTATTTAAGTAAGAGCTAAACTCACTAGAGGCATCCACTTTGGAGCAGGTGCTTTCCTATCGGACAGTATAACATTTTTTATCATTAAATTCAACTATAACCTGTTTCACCAAATCCCATAGTCAAAGCCGCATCGCCAGCCACATTTCTCTTAGCATTACTGAACTTCCTTCATAGTAAGGATTGTCACATAAATTAATGATGCAACCTGCTTGTCTTTTTCTCCGATAGCACCAGTGAAAAATCGCTTACATAGTTTCCGCATTTAAGTTGTTCTCATCCTTACCCTTCTGTTATTTCACAAGGTCTACCTCATCCCCTAAAATTGTGTCCTGCCCCCTGCCTGTCCTGCGGTCTATCTCATACCAGGCAGAGGTGGCGGTATGGTCGCCCATATCGTCAAATAGGTGCAGCGTCACCAAGTCACCGTTCTCGCTATCCACTTGCGCTATGCCCGGCCTGTAATTATTCTTCTTTTCATAATAGTCGAGGGCCATTTTGCAAAGCTCCTCATTGCTGTAGCCCTGCTTGCCGGCCTCATCCCCGCCTTTAGTCTCTTCCTGTCCGCCATTTCCGGTTTTTCCTATTCCGGAATCGCCATTTTCTGCGCCACTTCGCCCTTTATTGCCTCCATCTAGCGTAGCAAGGGGAGTATAAACAATGTCAGCATACTCCTTCTCTGCATTTGCAAAATAGGCATTGAATTCGTCCTCTCCTATCCCGCTCATCTCGCCGGTCTCTTCGTATCCCTTCCCCGCCTTGAAATAGGGTTTCCCAGAGAGCCCCGACTCTTCATCATAGATAACCCCATCCAATAATTTAAGCTTTTTATCTTCGGCCTTAAGGGCATAATGGAGCAGCACATAATTAAAGGCCGAGCTGGAGCCGTCATTATAGAAGCTGCCGTCCTTAGCGAGGAAATACCTGTCCCTCTCCCCTCCGTCTATGACCAGAGTTACCTTCCCATTTTTAATGGAATAGACCTGATAAATGGTCTCCCTGAACTCGCCGTTCACATTTTTTCCTATAAATAATTCTTCCACCCCGTCGCCATCGACATCTTCCTTGTAATAGCCTATGGACTCCATAGGGTCGGAGCCGTCCCCAAAGGATCCGTAAGCATAGCCTGCCAGATAGCTAAGGCCGCTTTCCGACAGCTTATCCATATCCCACTTCTCAGATACAGCTTGTATGTATTTATCCAGTACTTCCCCATACAGGCTGTCCGTATCGGTCTCATTTTCCTCTTGTGCGGGTAATGCCTCAGTAAAGCCTCCCTCTCCCGTCTCTTTATCCTCAGTCTCCTCCGCCTTTTCGCCATTTTCTGTGGCTCTATCCGCATCTAAATCAGCATTTTCCTGGAAACCGCCTGTCTTTACACTGTCAATCATAGGCTGATCCTTTGCAGCCTCCGCAGCTGTATCCTGCTGCGCAGCCCCTGCCGCATCACTTCCCTGAGCCTCAGCTTGCCCCGCTTTGCCACAGCCCGAAAATAGGGCCAGCACACAGGCAAAAGATAAGAGGGCCTTTCCCATTCTCTGCAGTGCCTTTCCCTTTATGCAATTATATTTTCCCATAATAAATGCTCCTTCCGGTTTTTCCTGCCTTTTTACCGAGGCCTTTTATCCCTATAAAAAGCCTGCCCGTCAATACATTAGTCTACTGTATAGAAGCTAATTATACAAGCAATTTCCTCTTTTACATTATTTCGCTATCGTATATAATAATGTAGATGTCAGAAGCAGTAATCCCATAATAGGACCTTAGCAAACTTCGTTTGCTAAGCTTTCAAATATTACGAATAGTCGCGTAATAGAGGAGCACATGGAACAAAAAACACTGGTTGCCAATAACCGGGAAGACCTGCAGCAGTTTTTGCTGCGCATGAAAAAAGATCCCATATACCGCAGGGCTAAGGACAGGCTGCTCATAATATCAGAGCCTGAATCCGATCACGAACGCCTGCAGCGGAACCTCGACACTATAAGATCCTCACTCACAGACTTAAAGATCGCAGGGCTTACCACCAGCGGCTACAGCCACCCCTCCTTAAAGGGCGGCAATAAGGCCATCTATAGCTTTTTTCTCTTTGAAGAATCAAAGGTGGACGTCTTCCACTATTCCTGCCGGAAAATGACTCCGAAAGAGGCGGGGGAACGATTCCTCCATGAGATAAACCGCCGAAAGGATGTGGCCGGAGTAATGGTCTTCTCCGCCGGTGTCGCTCTGGATCTGGATGTATTTCTCGACACCCTGTCTTCCACAGGCCTGCCCGTCCTGGGCGCAGAAGCGGCCGTCATGCCCTCCCAGTCAGTTCCGTGGAAAAAGGCCGAAAAAGCCTCTGTCTTAAGTGATTCCGTAGACGATTCGGGCATAGTGGCCGTCCTTTTTTCAGGCATCTCATTAAAAATCCATTGTGAATATGATATGGGATGGAAACCCATAGGAAAGGAAATGAAGGTCACAAAGACAGACGGCCTCTACTGTGTATCGCAGATAAACGGCCTGTCCGCCGTGTCCATTTATCAGAAATACCTGGGAGTGACGCCGGACCGCTACTTCGTGGACAATGTCTGCGAATTCCCCATTATTACCACTAAGGGGATGCTGCAGGTGGCCCGCTGCCCAGTCAATTACGACAGAACAGGAAAGCTCTATTTCTCCACCTCCGTCCGCGAGGGAAGCCCCGTGCGCCTGTCCTATGCCAATTCCCACCAGATGAGCGAAGACACCCTGGGCTTTGCGGCTTCTATGGGCGACTTCCAGCCACAGGCCCTCTTCCTCATTATCTGCAGGGAAAGAGAACGATTTCTAGGGGATCTCTCCATAAATGATGTAAATACATTTCGTAAAGTTTCAAAGCAGCTTTCCTTTGTCCATAGCTTTGCGGCCATTATGCAGGATGCCAATGGCGGAGGCGTTCTGAACTCCGCACTGGTGGCAGTGGGAATGAGGGAGGGAAAGGAAACGCCCTTCCTTAAGCCCGAATTGCCAAAGGCCGCCAGCGGGGACAGCGCTTCCAGCAGGGCCATTCCCTTAAATGAGCGCATGGCGACCTTCCTGGAGGAGACTACCAAGGAGCTGGAGGAGATGGCCATAGCCGCAGATGCCGCCAACAGGGAAAAGTCCACCTTCTTATCGAACATGTCCCACGAGATACGGACTCCAATCAATGCTGTACTCGGCATGAATGAGATGATCCTTCGGGAGAGCCACGAAGAACAGATACTCTCATACGCAAGGGATGTAGAGGCCGCAGGCGTGAGTCTGCTCGGCCTTATCAATGATATCCTGGACTTTTCAAAGATAGAGGCAGGGAAAATGGACATTATCCCTGTGGACTATGAACCGGCCTCCCTCTTAAATGACCTCATAAATATGATAGAGAAAAGGGCAAGGGACAAGGGCCTGTCCTTAAATATAGAAGTGGACGAAAACCTCCCCAAGCTCCTCCACGGAGACGAAGTCAGGATAAAGCAGATAATCACCAACCTCTTAACCAATGCCGTCAAATATACCAAAGAGGGCACGGTCACATTAAAAGTGGAAATGCAGAGGATAAAAGGCCGTAACCCAAAAGAGCAGGCAGAGGCAAAAGATAAGATTAAGCTCGTTGTGAGGGTCATGGACACGGGCATAGGCATAAAGGAAGAGGACATAGAGAAGCTCTTCAAGGCCTTTGAACGCATAGAGGAAAAGCGGAACCGCACCATAGAGGGCACAGGCCTTGGCATAAATATCACGGAGCAGCTCCTGCGTATGATGGGCAGCCGTCTGGAGGTAGAGAGTACCTACGGAGAGGGCTCCACCTTCGGCTTCTCCCTCGTGCAGAAGGTGGTGAACTGGGAGGCCCTGGGCGATTTCAGGGAGGCCCTGAAGAAGTCAAGGAAGGGCAAGACCTCCTACCACGAGAAATTCACGGCTCCTGAAGCAAAAATACTCGCCGTGGACGACACCGCAATGAACCTCACGGTATTTACGGGGCTACTTAAAAAGACACAGGTACAGATAAAAACGGCCAGCAGTGGCGCAGAATGCCTATCCATAAGCTCAAAGGAAAAGTTCGACCTCATTTTCTTAGACCACAGGATGCCGGATAAGGACGGCGCCGAGACCCTGCAGGAATTAAAAGCTGACGGGAATAATCCCAATAGGGACACACCTGCCATCTGCCTCACTGCAGATGCAGTGTCCGGGGCCAGGGAAAAGTATTTAAGCGCAGGATTCGACGACTACCTCACTAAACCCGTAGACCCTGATCAATTGGAAAATGCGCTTATCAGCTTTCTGCCGCCTGAAAAAGTGCGGCTTTACGACACGAATTCTTCCCCCGATGCCAAAGAGCCTTCTGAAAACCAGTTTTCAGAGGGAGGGAGCTACGGGAAAGCTTCCCTGCCGGATCTGCTCTCTTCCATTGACAGCGGCCTTTTAGACATAAAAAGCGGCATAACCCACTGCGGCTCAGAGGAAACATACCTTGCCACCTTAAAGACCTATACAGATTCCATAATAGATACGGCTGATGAAATAGAGAGGTATTACAATAGCGGGGACTGGAAGCTCTACACGGTCAGGGTACATGCCCTGAAGAGCACTTCCAGAATGGTGGGCATAGCGAAGATAGGCGACCTCGCTGAGAGCCTGGAACATGCAGGGGATGAGGGCGACATTGAATTTATAAGGCAGAACACGGAGAATCTTTTGAAAGACTACAGGTCTTATCAGACGCTGTTCTCTCCTATTTTTGAAAAAAAGGACGATGCTATGGAAAAGAACCTTCCGCTGATCACGGATGAGGAACTGATAAGCGCCTACGGCATAATGGCCGAATTTGCCACAAATTTTGACTACGAGAGCCTTGTATATGTCATGGAATCCCTTGACGATTACCGTTTCCCCGATTCGGAGTGCGAGCGGCACAAAATCCTAAAAAGCGCTGTAGCAAGACCCGACTGGGACAAGATACAGGAAATACTTGCGCCATTTGCCCCGGCATAAAGCCAGCGGCCCGCCATATATCTCATAGAAAACTGCTTATATATCCTTTTCTTACAGAACCACCAGGGAGGAACCATGGAGAAGAAACTACTGCTAATAAGCAACGGCAAGGAATTCATGCTGGATGCCATCATAAAGAATTTAAAAAGCGAGAACTTCAAAATCGTGCATGCAGTCCCAACGGTGGAATCCTTAGACGAACTCAGGAATTCGGCCAACCTCTACCTCTTCTATGTATCCGCCTTCAGGGAGGGCATGAGGGAAGCCATAGTGTACCTTCGGGACCTCTGCCTGGAGCATGACAAGAAGCTATTCCTCGTAGGAGATGAAAAGTGGTTTGAACCCGTGGACAGTGTTATTTCAGAAGAAATAGTGACGGCGCGCTTTACCCGGCCTTTCGACATGAAAACACTCATAACTGAGCTAAAAAACCATGTGCTCTGGGATGACAAGAATACAAAACTGAAAACCATACTGCTCGTGGACGACGACGGCACCTTCTTAAAAATGGTAAGGGAGTGGCTCCATGGCCGCTACCGCATAGTAATAGTTACCAGCGGCATGCAGGCCATCACATATCTTGCGAATAATACTCCCGACCTCATACTTCTGGACTATGAAATGCCCGTGACGCCTGGTCCCGTCGTCATGGAAATGATAAGGAGCGAGCCCAAGACAGAGGGCATACCCATAGTCTTTTTGACCGGAAAAGGTGATAAGGACAGCGTAATGAAGGTGCTGTCATTGAAACCCGACGGCTATCTCCTAAAACACCTGGACAAAGAGGGGCTAATAAGCGCCATAGACCAGTTCTTTGCCTCCAGAAAGTATGAAAATATATAATGCGGCATTTCAAAAGGGGCTGTCCGGATTTTCCGGACAGCCCCTTTTCTTTACTTTCCCTTACAGCCTGAAGTGGCTCACCACTGAAGACAGGTCCTCTGAAATCCGCTGCTGCTCTGACGACATGGTAGACACCTGGTCCACTGCCTCCGACACCTCGTCTACGCTTGACAGTATCTTGGCGCTGGCATCTGCCGTATCCTGCGAGGACTCCGCGATATTCTGTATTGCGGTAGTAACCTCGTCCATGACATGGTGTATATTCTCTGCCATCTCCGAAATCTTCAGCGATGTATCGTGCATACTGTCTGCATCCCGTCCGTACTGGTCGGCTATGCCCACGAACTTATTGTAGTCCGGAGTAACGGTCTCCTGTATGAACTTCAGTATGGAATCCGCATCCTCGGTAAGTGCGCGGAAGGCCTCCTGAACCTCTGTAATGGTATTCTGTATCTCATCCACGGTCTCAGTTGTATCAGAGGCCAGCTTCCCTATCTCTGTTGCGACCACGGCAAAGCCCTTGCCCTGCTCTCCCGCCCTCGCGGCCTCTATGGAGGCATTCAGTGAAAGCAGGTTTATCTGCTCCGCTATCTCAGCTATGGAGCTGGCGAGCTGTCCTATATTCTCAACCACCTTGGCCTTCTCTAGGCTCACCCTCAGGTTTTCTTCAAAGTGGGCAGAGAGCTGGGAAGCGGAATTGTAGGAGTCCCTGCTGCTCTTTCCTATGTCGTCCGCCCTTACCTTTATCTCATTCGCAAGGGACATGCTGCTGTCGGTCTCATTCGCAAGCACGGAAACATTGGCATTTACCTCCTCCGTGCTGGCATTTACCTGCTCGCTGGCGGCAGAGGTATTCATCATGGCCTCATTGATCGTGGACATGTATTCCTGTATCTGCTTGAATTTTTCGTCCAGGGCCGCCGCGGACATTTCCAGGTTGCTGCTGGAACTGGAGAGCTCCGCTGAATGTTCAGATATATTGGAAATAATACCCCTGTTGTTCTGGAACATGGAGTTCAGGGAATTGCCCATGGCCCCCAGCTCATCCTTATCTTTAACATCCATGGGGTCTATGGTAAAATCGCCTGAGGAAAGCAGCTCTGCAAAATGCTTGACCTTCCCTATGCTCCTGGCAATATTGGCTACCAGAAGCAATATGACGGCCGCGGCCGCGATAATGGAAATGACCGCAACCAGAATGAGGCGCCACAGCATGGAATAGACAGGCGCATTCAGCTCTGACACAGGCATCTGCACGGCTATATGCCAGCCGGTGCCCTCCATGGTATAGAAGTAGAGATTGTACTTTATCCCATTGTCAGCTGTATATGAGGTCGTCCCCAGGTCGCTGGCCATTATGGCCTGCCCTGCTTTCTGCAATGAGGAATTGCTCTCAGTGAGTATGGATACTGCATTCTGTATCTTGTCCGCACTGGCTCCGGCTATGTATACACCCTGGGAATTGAGGAGCATGGCGGAACCTGCCTTCCCTATCTTTATGGACTCGACCTCACTCCTTATGGTGTCCAAGGTAATGTCCACCGTCACACAGCCTATGAAGGAGCCATTGGACCTCATAGGCATGGAACATGTGGACATTATAGTCCCCGATGTGGGGTCGTAATAGGGATCTGTAATTATAGCCCCTTCGGCCTCCTTTGCCAGTAAGTAGTACTCCTGATTGAAGTAGTCATATTCCGCATTGCTGTAGTCGTATGTGGTCGTAGTCCCTGCCCCGTCCCTGTAGACATAGGGCCCCATATATTCCTGTGAGGGGCTGTAGGCCCTGGGCGCAAACCAGAGGCCGCTGCCGCTTATAATATCATTCCCCTTCACTATGTCTGCCAGCATGCTCTCATAGGTGGACATATCCACGCTCCTGTAGGTGCTCTGCACGCTCCTTGCAAGGGTGGATGCCGTGGAGCGTATCTGATCCAGCTCGCCGTTTACCTGCCTGGAGGTAGCCTCCAGGGTCTTATCCATGGTCTGGGAGATCTGGTCTTCCACCAAGGAATAGCAGGTCGTGGCCGCCACGATAGTGAGTAGCAGAAGTGCCACTATTACCACTGGCAGTATGCTCGAAAGCATTTTTGTCCTGATTGATTTGAATTTCATGTGTTTCTCCTTTTGAGTTCCATAGCAGAACCCATACCAATTAAGTGCTAATCACTGTCCAGCCTTGCTTATTCATGTGCAAAGCCGCCCTGATCGTCCATCTCTCCAAAAGCTTAAGCCAAGATGCCCCGCTGTGCTGTTCCTGCATAGAGAAGATGAAAAATGCCTTGACAATACCGGGAAATTGTAGATAGTCTATACTCAGAAGCAGAAGTGCCCTATTCCACGAATGAGCAATAGACATAATCTGAACTATTTTATCCAAACTATGCCATTTTCGTCAATAGCTTATACAAGCCTTTATCATAGGCAGAAATGAAAATATGTATACTATTTTAACCCATATTTTTATAAAAGATTACAACTGCCCCGATAACCCTGATGTGCGTAAGGCATACGGCACCCTTTCCTCCGGGCTGGGCATTTTTTTTAACATCCTTCTCTTTGCGGGCAAATGCCTCTCCGGAATACTTTCAGGCTCCGTGTCCATTCTGGCCGACGCATTTAATAACCTGTCCGATGCAGGCTCCTCCATAATCACCTACATAGGCTTCCGTATTTCAGGGAAAGAAGCGGATGCGGACCACCCGCACGGGCACGGAAGGATAGAATATGTGACCGGCTTCATAGTATCACTCCTCATACTCTTAGTGGGGCTGGAGCTTTTCAAAAGCTCCCTCTCCCAGACCCTTAGCCCTGAGCCTATAGAGCTTTCAAACAGGGAAATAATCATACTTATAGCATCCATAATCATAAAGTTATATATGTTTTCCTACAATTTCTTTACTTCCAAAAAAATAGGGTCGGCCGCCATAAAGGCAACCGCCATGGACTCTCTCAGCGACGCCGTAGCCACGACTGCCGTAGTCATATCAGTAATATTGCAGCGTTCCACCGGCATTATGCTGGACGGCCCTGCGGGCCTCATCGTCTCCCTCTTCATACTTTTCAGCGGTTTCTCGGCCGCAAGGGAAACAATGGGTCCCCTTACCGGAACTTCGCCATCCCCGGAGCTCATGGAGAAAATAAGGGAAATAGTCAACAAATGCCCTGAAGTCCAGAGTATGCACGACCTTTTCGTCCACGACTACGGTCCGGGACATACCCTGGTATCCCTTCATGTGATAGTCCCCGGAGACGGGAACTTCAGGGAAATGCACGATGCCATAGACAAGGTGGAAAGGGAGCTATACGATACCCTTCACTGCGAGACGGTGATACACATGGACCCCAGCCCCAAAGAATCAGGAGGGGCTGACAGCCTTGAAAAAAAGGTCCTCTCTGAAGTCCAGTCCTTAGACCCAAGGCTCACTATGCACGACTTCCGGCTTCTTAAAGACGAATCGGGAAACCATATTTACTTTGACGTGGTGATACCGCCTGACTTCAAGCACCTTCCATCGGAAACGGCCCAGATCCTCTACGACAGGGTCATTGCGCTTGGGGACTACCATGCAGTGATAAGGGTAGATGTTTCAGCAGAATAAAGTTTACATAATTCTATTGACATAAGGTCTTTAAGAGTGTATAGTTTACAAATCAATTTCATATTGTTGCTAAGTTCTCTTATTCAGAGTGATGGAGATGCAAAGGATCTGTGAAGTCACGACAACCACCGTCTTTAGCGTTCATGCTTCTGCGGCAGGTGCCAACCTTGAGCGAATGATTTCGAACAATGAGAGGATTTGATAACTGTATCGAATCCGCCCGGTTGTCCGAGGCGGAATAATTTTTTTAAAGGAGGAATGACCAATGGAGAAAAGACTATTCACATCTGAATCCGTGACCGAAGGACATCCGGACAAGCTCTGCGATGCAATCTCTGACGCTGTACTGGATGAATGCATGAGGCAGGACCCCATGAGCAGGGTGGCCTGTGAGACCATGGCCTGCACAGGCTTCGTGGTTGTATCCGGTGAAATTACCACAAATGCCTATGTGGACATACAGAAAATAGTCAGGGAAACCGTAAGGGAGATAGGCTACACCAAGTCCGAATACGGCTTCGACGCCAGCACCTGCGCAGTCTTCACCGCAATAGACGAGCAGTCCGCAGACATAGCCATGGGCGTGGACAATGCGCTGGAGACAAAGGCAGAGATGAAGGCCCTCGAAAAGAATATGAGCGATGCCGAGATAGGCGCCATAGGAGCCGGTGACCAGGGCATGATGTTTGGCTATGCGACGAATGAAACACCTGAATATATGCCCTATCCCATAGACTTAGCCCACAAGCTCTGCAAGCAGCTCACCAAGGTGCGTAAGGACGGCACTCTCAAATACCTAAGGCCGGATGGCAAGTCCCAGGTCTCCATAGAGTATGATGAGAACGGCAAGCCCGCCCGCTTAGAGGCCGTGGTGCTCTCCACCCAGCACGATGAGGATGTGACCCAGGCCCAGATACATGACGACATAAAGAAGTACGTCTTTGACCCTGTGCTTCCCAAGGGGCTTATGGACGAAAAAACTAAGATTTATATAAATCCCACGGGCCGCTTTGTAATAGGAGGCCCCCACGGGGACGCAGGCCTCACCGGCAGGAAGATAATCGTAGACACCTACGGCGGATATGCCCGTCACGGCGGCGGCGCTTTCTCCGGCAAGGACTGCACCAAGGTGGACCGCTCCGGAGCTTACGCGGCCAGATATGTCGCAAAGAATATTGTTGCGGCAGGCCTTGCGGACCAGGCCGAGATACAGCTCTCCTATGCCATTGGAGTGGCGGAGCCCACCTCCATCATGATAGATACCTTCGGCACAGGCAAGCTCTCCGACGAAAAGCTGGAAGCGATAATCAGGGAGAACTTCGACCTGCGCCCCGCCGGCATTATCAAGATGCTGGACTTAAGGAGGCCCATCTACAAGGCAACTGCGGCCTACGGCCACTTCGGCAGGACTGACGGCGACTTCCCCTGGGAGAAGCTGGACAAGGTGGATGTCTTGAAGAAATATCTGTAATAGTTCCTTGCAGCAAACAGCCCCTGAAACAATCGCTTTCAGGGGCTGTTATCATACGAGGCGGACCTACTCCAACACGGATATAGGAGCCGCACTTAAACGATTGCTTTCAGGGGCTTTTTATCATACGAAGCGGACTGCTCAACACGGATATGGAAGCCACACTGCAACGATTGCTTTCAGGGGCTTTTTTCATACCGCCACAGGTATCTCCCTTGAAAAATCGCTGTAGCGGTAATTATCCAGGGTAAAGGAATCGGCGGTGAATTCATAAAAGTCTTTTATGGAGCTGTCTATCCCGAAATGAGGGGCCGGATGGCTCTCATTTTTTATGAGCTCTTTTGCGAGTTCTATATGCCTGTCGTATATATGGCAGTTGGCTATCACATGTATGAGTTCCCCCGGCTCATATCCGTAGGCGGAGGCAAAACAGTAGACTAAGAGGGCCGCCTGCACCGTATTCCAGTTATTGGCAGTGACCATATCCTGAGAACGCTGGGATAATATGGCAGAAAGCTTCCCGCCCTGTACATTGAAGGTCATGGAATAGGCGCAGGGGGACAGGGCCATCTCTGATAAGTCGTGGTGATTGTAGAGGTTTGTGAGTATGCGCCTGGAGGCCGGGTCATTTACCAGCTGGTATATTACCCTGTCCACCTGGTCCATGAGGCAATAGCCTTCTGCGTCAAAGCTTATGTTTCTCTCGGAAAGCTTCTCCCCAAAGGCTTTTTTCAGGCCTTCCTCTGTCACATCCCTATATCTGCTGCACACTCCCATCTGATAGCCGTAGGCCTTCCCTATGGAGCCGTTCTCATCTGCCCAGCTGTCCCAGACATGGGAATGTAAGTCATGGACATTATTGCTCTTCTTCTGCCATATCCAGGATATCTCGTCCCAGGCCGATTTCCAGTAGCTGCGCCTCAGCGTCATTATGGGAAATTCTTTCTTGAGGTCGTATCTATCGACTACCCCAAAGATTGCCAGAGTATGCGCAGGCGTGCCGTCCTGCCAGCGAGGGCGCACATTCATGCCCTCGTCGGAAACCCCCTCCGACAGTATCTTTTCTATATTACTAATGAATAAGCGGTCTGCATAGCTCATTGCACTGCCTTATCAATCCTTAGGAACTGTTACAGAATAACTTGTACATTCTGCTTGTCTTTTTGCCCTATAGAGCTGTTCAAAAATCAGTTACATAGCTTAGGATCTTTCCAATATATATCTTACTGTTCCCTCAGTTCTCATCTTCCTCGACCCTTGCCGTATAGATGGTATTCTTCCTGGCTTCCGCATTATTAGCCAGATACTCGTCATAGGTAGTGATCTTATCTATAAGGGAGCCGTCGGGCCTTATTTCCATTATCCTGTTGGCCGTGGTTTCCACGAACTGGTGGTCGTGGCAGGTAAATAGCTCGACTCCGGGGAACTTGATGAGGCCGTTATTTAAAGCCGTAATGCTCTCCATATCGAGATGGTTTGTAGGCTCGTCCAGGATAAGGCAGTTGGCCCCCGAAATCATCATCTTGGACAGGAGGCAGCGCACCTTTTCACCTCCGGACAGTACGCTTACTTTTTTCACGCCGTCCGAGCCGGGGAAAAGCATACGCCCCAAAAATCCCCTCACGTAGGTAACATCCTTTACAGGCGAATAGCCTGTCAGCCATTCCGTGATATTGTAATCATTGTCGAATTCTTCGCTGTAATCCTTGGGGAAATAGGCCTGGGAGGTGGTGACGCCCCATTTGTAGTTGCCGCTGTCAGGCTCCATCTGTCCGTTCAGTATCTGGAAGAGAGTCGTGATGGCCTGTTCATTTCCTCCCACAAAGGCCACCTTGTCGTTGTGCCCCAGCACAAAGCTTATATTATCCAGAACTTTTTTTCCGTCTATGGTCTTGGAAAGGTTTTCGACAGTAAGCACCTCATTTCCTATCTCCCTGTCAGGGCGGAAGTCCACGTAAGGATATTTACGGGATGAGGGCTTGATGTCGTCTAACTGTATTTTCTCTAGAGCCCTTTTACGGCTGGTAGCCTGCTTGGACTTGGATGCGTTGGCAGAGAAACGGGATATGAATTCCTGCAGTTCCTTTATTTTCTCTTCTTTTTTCTTATTGGCTTCCTTCTGCTGCTTTATCATGAGCTGGCTAGACTCATACCAGAAGTCGTAATTGCCCGCATAGAGCGTGATCTTGCCGTAGTCTATGTCGGCTGTATGGGTGCAGACCTTATTTAAGAAATAGCGGTCGTGGGACACGACTATTATGGTATTATTGAAATTAATGAGGAATTCTTCCAGCCAGTCTATTGCGTCGAGGTCCAAGTGGTTCGTGGGCTCGTCCAGAAGAAGTATGTCGGGATTGCCGAATAAGGCCCTTGCGAGGAGGACCTTCACCTTTTCAGAGCCCTTCAGGTCCTTCATCTGCTCCCTGTGGAGCTCAGTTTCTATGCCGAGGCCGTTAAGCAGGGATTCAGCGTCGCTCTCTGCCTCCCAGCCATTCATTTCGGCGAATTCGGCCTCCAGCTCCGAAGCCTTTATGCCGTCCTCGTCTGAAAAGTCTTCCTTGGCATATATGGCATCTTTTTCCTTCATTATTTCGTAAAGGCGCTTATTGCCCATAATTACAGTGTCCAAAACCGTGAAGTCGTCGTCTTTGAAGTGGTCCTGCTCAAGGACGGAGAGCCTCTCCCCCGGTGTCAGCGTTATGTCGCCGCTGGTAGTCTCCAGCTCCCCTGAAAGGAGCTTTAAGAAAGTGGACTTCCCGGCACCGTTCGCCCCTATTATCCCATAGCAGTTGCCCTCAGTGAATTTGATGTTCACATCCTCGAAAAGGGCTTTCTTGCCCACCCTGTAGCTCACATTGTTTGCAGATATCATTATAGCCTCCATAGATATACTCATTAATGAAATGGTCTTCTATTTCGCCAATGAGCCATTGCTAAAAAACCATTATGCCATTATACCCAAAGATGTTTTTTTTGCAAGTTTTGAGCTCTGCTATTATACTCATTAGAGGAACGGCCCGCCATTTCGTCAATGAGCCCGTGCCTGTGGCAGTAGCTTTAAGGCTTAAGGTAATTGGTTTTTTAGTACCTATATGTTATACTCAGTCGATGTCAGGAATAAAAGCTATATGGCAAAAGCGTTGGGATGATAGATGAAAAAGAATAAATAAGGAGGGCAACATGGCAAAAATTTTGGCATTACTGGGCGAGGACTTTGAGGACCTGGAGCTATGGTATCCTGTGTACAGGCTCAGGGAAGAGGGCTATCAGGTGGACCTCGTGGCAGAGGAAAAGGGGCATACCTACCACGGGAAATACGGCGTCCCCTGCACCTCTGACTATTCCTTTGAAGAGGTGGATCCCGATGACTATGCAGGGCTCCTTGTGCCGGGCGGCTGGGCTCCGGACAAGCTGCGCCGTTTTCCAAAGGTACTGGAGATAGTGAGGCGCATGGATAATGACAATAAGCCCATAGGGGAAATATGCCATGCAGGCTGGGTGCTTATTTCAGCCGGCATACTGAAGGGCAGGAAGGTTACAAGCACTCCAGGGATTAAAGATGATATGACGAATGCGGGCGCCATCTGGGTAGATGAAGAGTCAGTAGCGGACGGCAACATCATTTCCGGACGCCGCCCCCCGGACCTTCCTGCATATATGAAGGCCTATATCAAAGCCTTAGAACAAAGCAGGGAGTAACCTAAAAAGCATAAGCCCCTGCCCGTGCGCCTCCTTGAGGCCTGCACAGACATGGGCTTATTTTAATAGTGAGACACGGGGGAATCGAACCCCCGACAACCTGATTAAAAGTCAGGTGCTCTACCTACTGAGCTAGTGTCTCAAAAAGCTAAAAGCCTAAACAGGGCTAGCTGGATTTGAACCAGCGAATGCAGCAGTCAAAGTGCTGTGCCTTACCCCTTGGCGATAGCCCTATATATAATGCACAGCGTCCTGCCATGCACACAGGCTTTCCGCCTGTCAGGGTGGAATAAGGGATTCGAACCCTTGATCTCCAGAACCACAATCTGGCGCGTTAACCAACTACGCCAATTCCACCATAGTGTGACCAAAGCCACTGCATTAAACGAAGGAAACTATATGTCTCCAACATGTACCCGTGGGGATTCGAACCCCAGACCCACGGCTGAGAAGGCCGTTGCTCTATCCAGCTGAGCTACGGATACGGATAGAGCCGTTCCATCAGCCACAATCAACGCTCGTCTCCGAGCAGATTTGCTTATATTATCACAGATAGGCTCAGTTGTAAACAGATTTTTGTAAATACCATCTGTTTTTATATAAAGATATTCCAAGAAATTTTTTGATACGGTTGACAAGGCTGTCAAAAAAAAGTATAATACCACTACTTTGTGCGAAATGAGACAGAGTTCTTGGTCTTAAGCCTACTTAATTCACAAAGTATATGGCGAGATAGCTCAGCTGGCTAGAGCACACGGTTCATACCCGTGGTGTCGAGGGTTCGAGTCCCCCTCTCGCTATTTTATTTACGCTGTTACTATTCAGAACCCCCTTGCACATAGTCATTTTTGAAACAACGAGCTCGCTCGATTGTTTCAAAAATTACTATGTGCGAGGGCGGTGACGATAGGAACCGCCACCACACCGAGCAAAATTTGATTTCCGATTGTTTTTTATCGATTAGAAATCAAATTTTGCGAGGTGCGGATAGGGGGTTCTGGATAGTTACTTTACGCTTTGATACATAGGGGATTCATACAGTGGCAGTATGACGGTCTCCAAAACCGTTCACGGGAGTTCGAATCTCTCATCCCCTGCTAAACAGAAAACACTGTAAAACCCTGAGAACGGTGAGTTTTCAGGGTTTTTTGTTGCCTTTGCATAATGTACCCATAATTATGGACATATCTTAATCCTGATCCTGCCTACCTATTCGAATAGACACTGGGTGTCCAGGCCCAAAGCACGACATTGGAAATATATATAAGTCCAAGGGCATCCTATCCAATTAATTCCAGAACTTCTTTTGGCATATACACCAGCCTGTCCGCCCCGCTTTCTATAAGCTCCTTCTCCTCCCTAAATCCCCAGGCCACGCCTATGGTAAACATGCCCACATTTTTCCCTGTCCTCATGTCGGTATTGGTATCCCCCAGATACAAGCACTCTTCAGGCTCTGCATTAAGGGCATCCGCTATTGAAAGAGGCATATCGGGGGCAGGCTTTTTAGGCACGCCCTCTTTCTGCCCCAGTATGATATCAAAAAAGCCTTCGGGATAAATGGCATGCACCACTTTCAGCGTCTGGGCATACGGTTTATTGGAACATACAGCTGTCTTTATGCCCCTTTCCTTAAGCTTTTCTATGAGCTCCGGAATGCCCTTGCAGGGGGTAACGTTATGGACGCAGCCTTCCTCAAATATCTCTATATACCGCTTCAGGACTTCTTTTACCTTCTCTTCATCCGAAACTCCGAATATGGACAGCACCCGCCTTATCTGAGTCTCTGCCCCGTCCCCGACTATGGTTTTGAAGCGTTCAGTCTCAAGAGTGCCGTAACCAAATTCTTCAAGCGTTTTATTCGTGCTATATGCTATGGATTCTAAGGTCTCAGCTATGGTTCCGTCCAGGTCAAATATCGCCGCCTTTATCATCTTTACGCTTTCCCATCTTCCTCATCCTGCGGGGCAGTCTCCGGTATAAATACCCTCTTCGAAAGCATGTCGTCCCTCTTTTTCTTGGACCTGTCCCTGGCCTCTATGCAGAGCTGCCTCTGGGAATTCAGGGACTGCCTGCCCCTGCGGTCCGGCTTGATATAGTCGCCATCACTTTGCAGGAAATGGCACTTCACATTGTCCTGCAGCTCCAGCTCAAGGAAATACTTTAAGTCCTCCTTTAATTCCGCCCTCTCCACCGGGAAAAGTATCTCCACCCTGCGGTCCAGATTTCTCGGCATCCAGTCGGCAGAACCCATATAGAACTCTTCATTGCCTTCATTTAAGAAATAGAATATCCTGCTGTGTTCAAGGAAAAATCCCACTATGGAGCGCACCGTGATATTCTCCGACACTCCCGGTATCCCTGTCTTTAAGCTGCATATTCCCCTGACTATGAGCTCTATCTTCACTCCCGCTGCCGATGCCCTGTAGAGTGCTTCTATGATGTCGGGATCGCAGACAGAGTTCATCTTCGCAATGATCCTTGCCTCGCGTCCCGCCCTCGCATGCTCCGCTTCCCTGTCGATGAGATAGATAAACTTATTCTTGAGCCATAGCGGTGCCAGGGAAAGCTTGTTCCAGGTGACCGGCTCTGAATATCCCGACAGCATATTGAATACTGCCGTCGCATCCTCCCCTATGGGTTCGGAACAGGTAAAGAGGCCCATATCCGTATAGAATTTTGCAGTAGTGTCGTTGTAATTGCCTGTGCCTAGGTGTACATATCTCCTTATGCCCTCTTCCTCCTTGCGTACCACGAGGGCTATCTTCGAATGCGTCTTTAAGCCGACAAGGCCGTATATCACGTGGCAGCCCGCCTTCTCCAGGGTCTTCGCCCAGTTGATGTTGTGCTCCTCATCGAACCTCGCCTTCAGCTCCACCAGTACCGACACCTGTTTCCCATTCTCGGCAGCCTGCGCCAATGCCGCTATAATGGGAGAATTGCCGCTCACCCTGTAGAGCGTCATCTTGATGGCCAGCACGTCCTTATCCCTGGAGGCCGTCCGTATGAAATTCACGACAGGCTCGAAGCTCTCGTAAGGATGCATAAGGAGTATGTCGCCCTTCCTGATCTCATTAAAGACATTGGCATCCATATCCATATACTTAGGGGGCTGCGGGGTCCAGGATTTTATCTTCAGATGCTCATAGCCCTTCAATCCGTCCATCTTGGACAGGAAAGTGAGGTCCAAAGGTCCTCCTATATAATAAATTCCCTCGTCTTCTATGGTAAGCTCCTTACGTATAATTTTAAGGAGTTCCTTATCTATCCCCTCTTCCACCTCCATGCGGATTACTTCGCCCCACTGCCTGCGCTTAAGCTGCTTCTCTATCTCCTGCAATAGGTCCTCGGCCTCATCCTCGTCAATGGAGAGATCCGCATTCCTCATTATCCTGAAGGGATGGGCACATTTTATCTTATAATTAAGGAAAAGCTTGTCTATGTTCCTCTCTATTATCTCTTCCAAAAGTATGAAAGTCCTGCCATCCCCCGGTATCTCTACCATGCGGGGCAGCACATCAGGAACCTGCACTATGGCGAAATCTGTCTTCTTCTTGCTTCCCTTTCCCTTAAGGATGCCGCTCCCCTCCTTCGGAGATACGAGGGCGCCTATATTCAGGCTCTTATTCCTCACAAGCGGAAAGGGCCTGGAGGTATCGACAGCCATGGGCGTCAGCACGGGATAGACGGCCTCCATAAAGTATTTATCCACAAAGCTTCCCTGCACATCCGATAGTTCCTCATGCCTGGTCACTATTGTGAGGCCGTTCTGCTTTAATAGGGGCAGTAGCGAGCGGTTGTATGTGGAATACTGCAGGTCTACCAGTTCATGGGTTACTGTGCTCAGCGCCTTGAGCTGCTCAGCAGGCGTCATGCCCGATATATCCCTCTTTGTATATCCCGCATTCACCATGTCCTTCAGGGACGCAACCCTTACCATGAAGAATTCATCCAGGTTGGAAGCCGTTATCCCCAGCATCTTCACACGCTCAAAAAGGGGGAGGGTCTTGTCCCTCGCCTCCGACAGCACCCTCTCATTGAACTTTATCCAGGACAGCTCCCTGTTCGTATAGTATTCAGGCGCGCGGAAATCTATAACGACAGACTTCGACCCCTTTTTCTCACTTTTTGCAATTTTTCCATCTTTTTTCTTGGTAGCAGCCATAGTTTCCCCTTTGCTCTGCTCATTATCCCAAAACCAAGCCCTCGTAACGCATTCCCTTGCTCCTGATAACGGGCCTCACTCCGAAAACTTCCTCAAACATATTTATATGCTCAGAAAAAAGGCCCTTTTCCAGGCTAATGTCACTGTCGGAATCGACGCTTATAATAAGCTCCTTCCCCTTTAGGGCCGCCTTCACAGTCCTGTACCTCTTCCTATAGCTCCGCGCCATCCCGTTCGCAACCCTAAGGATAGCCGTAAGCTTCGTGACGGTTAATAGCCCCTTTTCATTGAGGCCGACTTCCGACATCCCTGAATATGACGGCTCCCTTAAGTAAGAACGGCTAACTATTATGGCCACCATCTTTCTCTCCAGGTGAGATAGTCCTATTATCTCCGTGCCCATTATTATGCTGTAAGCGCTCTCAGCCGGAGAGCTCATATTCACGAAGCGCCCGCAGTCCCTGAGCCTCGCAGAGAGTTCCAGAAGAAGCCTCTCCCGCCTGTCGAGTCCGTGCAGCTTCTTCATGCTGTCGAAAATAGCAAGGGCCGACATCGAGAGCTCGTCCGCCAGAGTCTGGTTAGCCTGATAGCGCAATGATATATTATTGGCACAGGAAATTATATCCTGTTCGAAGTCATGAGTAGACTTAATAATATGGTTTTTCTCCGCATAGTCGTAGGCTATGCCGTCTGACAGCGTGACGCCGGGCACCCACAGCCGCTCTGCGCCCGTGGCGTCTATCACATGTTTTATAAGCATCACAGAGGGCATGAGCAATGAGGAATTCTCCCTCGGTATGCCAAGTTTCTTCGCCACCTCTTCCGAAGACATGGTCTTTAATAGTTCCACAAACCTCACATACTGCTCGCCCGTGACGGATTCTATGCCTGAAGCCTCCTCTATCCTCTGCGCGACCGCCGGCAGATGATCGTCCACAACTATGATATTCTGTATGTCGAGATTTTTAAGGTAAAGTTCTTCAAAGACATGGAACTCGTTGTCTATGAGCTCATTAAGAAAGCCCTCATATTTAGCAGTAGTCGGGGATAGCGCATTCAGCATGGAACGCAGGCGCAGTATCCCCAGCCGCAAGTTCACTGTAGTTATGAGCCTGGAATCAGAGAAAAGGGATACCTGAGTGCTGCCCCCGCCTATGTCGAGAAACGCTGTTCCTTTGTTTATGATATGGTCAAACTGGGTGGACTTAAGCGCCACAGACTTGTAGTCCAGGAACCTCTGCTCAGAATTGCTTAAAGGTGATATGGTAAGCCCTGTCCTTAAGCGTATCTGGTCCAGGATCACACTGGTATTCTCAGTCTCCCTTATCGCACTGGTGCCAAAAGCCCTATATGCATCCACCTTGTAGGAATCCATGATGCCGTGGAAGCCATTTAATAGCTCACAGAGCTCGTCCATGCGCTCATAGCTTATCCGTCCGGTATTATAGGAATCCGTTCCCAGGTCTATGCGGTGCCTCACATAGTCTATCTCTTTCACGCCCTTTTTTTGTGAAAGCTCGAAAATCTTCATCCCCACTTCATAGGAACCCACATCCACAGCCGCAAAGAGCTTGACGGACATAAACACCTCCTTACCACACTGCCGGAAGCCAGCTTTTTCTAAAACAGCTTTATTTTCCCGGCAGTACCACTCCCAATAGATAGTGTATGAACTGTTCTGCCGTGCGTCCGCTTCTGCCGCCATGGGAAAGTTCGAAGCGGTTCGCAAGAAGCAATAGCTCCTCCTCTGGCATAGTGATGCCATAGCGTTCCGACAGCACCCTTACTATATGGTCATACTCCTTCTTGTCGGGCCTCCCGAAATAGATAGTTATGCCAAAGCGTGATGCCAGGGACAGCTTCTCCTGCATGGTATCGCTCTCATGCACATCGTCGTCAGCCCCCCTGTCCAGCCTGTCCTTAAATCCCTCATGTATCAAGTGCCGCCTGTTGGATGTGGCATAGATAAGCACATTGTCGGGCTTTTTCTCAAGCCCGCCCTCTATTACGGCCTTTAAATATTTATACTCTACCTCCTGATCCTCAAATGAGAGGTCGTCCATATATATGATGAAGCGGTAATTCCTGTGCTTTACCATGGCTATCACATCGCTTAAGTATTTCAGCTGGTGCTTATACAGCTCAATTATCCTTAGGCCGTCGGCATAATACTTATTTATTATGCCCTTTATGCAAGAGGACTTGCCCGTGCCCGCATCCCCGAAAAGGAGGACATTGTTGGCCTTTCTGCCCTTTAAGAAAGCCTCTGTATTCTGCATAAGAAGCTCCTTCTGCGGCTCCATGCCCACTATGTCGGAAAGCGCCGTATGCTGCACCCTCCTTATAGGCTCTATCCTTGGCAGAGCTCCGCCCTCTGCCCTTATGCGGAAAGCTTTGTGAAGCCCCAGCACTCCTACGCCGTACTCCCTATAGAAGGCTTTGACGCTTAATAGGAATTCCTCGTCCGACTCTGCCCTGTTGAGTTCGGCCGCAAGCCCAATTATCCTATCCCTTACCCTCTTATTGAAAGTTTCGCCCTCTTCCACAGGCGGTATATAGTTTAAGAGGAGGGAAAACACCTCTGTCCCCAGCCTCTTTCCAAGATTCTCAAGTTTCCAGTGGAAGAACTTCCTAAACTTCGACATGTCCTTCAAAGCCGCCTCATAGAGGGAGCCTCCGCTCACATCCCTCATCTCCATAGCCCTGCTGAACACATTTTCATTATTTACAAGGCAGTAAGTGAGGAATGCGTGCCAAAGATTTCCTGAAAAACCATATTTCCCGGAGAGCTCCAGTATCTCGCCTACCATTCTGGCGGCGAATGCCGCATCGCCCTCTTCTCCTTCATATAGCCTGGACATCCCCTCAAGTATGTCGCCATGCTTTAAGTTCCTATAGAGTACCAATTCTTCGTATTTCATATCAGTAATTACCCAATATCCTTAAATTCCTGCTCTCTTCCCTTATGCCGCTTAAGGCATTTCTTACGCCCGAATCCACAAGGTTTCCTTCGAAGTCCACGAAAAAGCGATATTCAAAAGGCCTGTCGGGTATGGGCCTGCTCTCTATCTTTGTCATATTGAGGTCGTTAAAAATAAAGTGTGAGAGGATTTCATAAAGGGAGCCTGACCTATGCTCTATCTCAAAGCATATACTGATCTTTTTGGCATTTCTTAAAAAAATCCTCTGGTTTCCTACTACGATGAAACGGGTAAAATTATTGCCGCCCACACTTATGCCTGTTTCCAGTATCTTAAGGCCGTAGACCTCTGCCGCCCTTCTTCCGCCTATGGCGGCCTTGAAAACATCCCCATCGTCCCTCACTTTTTTTGCAGCCATCGCAGTATTGCCCAATCCCTCCTGTTCCCAGGACGGATGCTTATCCAGGAAGCGTGTGCATTGCATTAGTGCCTGGGGGTGGGAATATACCTTTTTTATATCCTTTAGCTCTGCGCCGGGAAGTCCCATCAGACAGTTATCTATTTCCAAAACCTGCTCTGCAACGATATAGTTTTCATATTCCGTAAGGAGGTCGTAGTTCGCATTCACTATTCCAGAAGAGCTATTTTCTATGGGAAGCACACCATAATCGCCCCTCCCCTCTCCTATGGCCCTCATCACATCCCTGAATGTAGCTACAGGGCTTATATCTGCCTTATTCCCGAAAAAAGCTATGGCCGCCGCCTCCGAATATGCCCCGGTAATGCCCTGGAATATTATCCTGGCCCCAGCCGTGTCGAGGCTGTCTACAGCCATGAAAGGGGGCTTTCCCTTTATGCCCCTCTCCGTCATTATGCTATACTGGCGCCGCCTGCTCATGGCCATTATCTGCCGGAATAGCTCAGTTACATCCTTTGAGATGCGCTCATCCTCTGTAAGTTCCCCAAGGCTCAGAAGCTTATTCTGCTCCCTCTCAGGGTCCAGCACGTTCCTGCCGTTTTCAATTTTATATTCTGCAACAGCTTCGCATAGCCTCATTCGTTTTTCATAAAGGGACACTATCTCGCCGTCTATACTGTCGATTTTTTTCCTGATATCGCTTAATTCCATGTTTTCTCCCCTATGCCGCCATGCCGGTTTCCTTTTGCCGCACCACTTTTCCGAGTATAGCATTTAGAAGGGCCTTTTTCAATAATACGCCAGTACTTTACCCTTCACACATACTTTGATATGCCTTCATATATTCATTAACTCCCGTCTCTATATTATATTGCTCAACTGCCCTCTCACGTGCATTTTTTGAAATAATCCCTGCCCCTTCCCGCATATCAAAAATGGATTTTATTGTCTTTATCAGCCACCCTGCATTGTTCCAAGCATATAAATACCCCTCTTTACCATCATTAAGCATAGACGGAACGCCACCCACTCTCGATGCGACGCAGGGAACACCTAAGAGCATGGCCTCACCTAAAGAATTGGGGGAATTTTCTATAAGTGAAGGCAGCAAAAAAACATTTGCTTTCAAGTATTGCCCAATCATTTCCTCTGGCCCCAGCACGCCAGTAAAAACAACCTGCTCTTCTAGACCGTTTTTTTTAATTAGATCACAGACATATTTTTGATAAGAATTAATCTTTAAGCGTCCCTTAAGGCCATGGGGGATCATATTTTCACCAGTTACATGCAATACCAGATCAGGATATTCACTTTTTAATTCCTTAATAGCATCAACAACCAAATGTATCCCCTTAATAGGATAATAGGATTGAGTCATAAACAATGTATGCTTTTCGCAGTTTTTATATTCCCACTGACCCGCCTTATAGAATGGTTCTCTTAGCAGTTCCCTGCAATAGTGGTAAGAAGCCTTTGGGTTAATCCCCAGCGAAACTTCTTTATCCCATTCTGTCCGACCGATAATGTGCTTAACTTTCCTTAACGCCTCTTTCTCGAATATACCCCTCTTTTCATATTTTTTCTGCTGGTCTGCAATACTGTCACGCCTAAGGAAATCCCTAAATGTATATCTATTTACAATAGCCTCAGGAACCCCTTCGCAATATACCTTTGCACATTCTGAGATCATCCCCTGTATGGAGATAACTGTCCTTTCAGGCTTTTCATAGGCATTTACCATGCAAAGTGTATGCACAAACTCTGAGCCCCACACATGGACTATATCGGGATCTATCTGTGACAGGGCATGCCTAAAATTATCCTCTATATCCTTATTATAGCTAAGCTCCGGAGAAGGCCTCTCATAGAAGCCGACATAAGAAAAATTATCCGTTTTTCCATAAATAGTCTCAAGCGATCTGTGCTGCGGGTAAAATACAGTTAATTCTATATCTTCTCTCTTAGATAGAATATCTGCCAACTGTACAGTCCAGCCTCCCACCACATCAAATGATTCTTTACGGGCTCTGGCAATCTGCGGCAATATGGTATTTACTAGCCACACTAATTTCATAAATAATAGACCACATACCTTTCGTTTATCTCATTTTTTTGGACAACATTTTTACCTTGCGCTCGAATTAAAATCCTGCTTAATTTCCCATGCTATTTCTGAATAGTTCATTAATGTGACATGTGTACATTTTGAATATACTTCTTAAATTTTGTAAAACCCTTATCATTCAGTATCCTTCTTGCAGCAATAATCAAAAAAGACCTAAAAAGCTTTATCTTCCCAGGATAATTTCTCGCTTTCTTAAATATTTCATTGTTCTTTATGGATTTCTCCATAAGCTTTTCTGAAGCGATTAAATCCCCGAATGCCTGCTCCGTATCTATCACTGTATTGTTTGGGTCAAACTGTTCTTCTCCACAATTATCGCCGCTCCCATCATAGCCCCATTGGCGTTCCTTCCGTATTGATGGATAGACGCAGTACATCCTTTCATTAATGCAATAAATGCTCTGTACTAAATCTATGCTGGCAACCCCCCCATCTTTTGTCCGCATTGCCGGTACTTCTTCCAAAATATCTGAGGCAAAAAAGCGATAGATTGCAGGGCTTAACTTCAACAGCCTCCAGCACTTCTTAAATGAGTGTATGATAGAATCAAAATAAGCACGAGACAAAGTCTCATCCATTTTGTCTTTCTTGTCCATCCAGTAACCGCACCCCCATACGCTTACCCATGGAGAATAGAAGAAATTCCCTTCTATTGGCAGGTACAAATGGCTTTGGCTGCATATGCACAAAACCCTTTCGTTGCCTCTGAAAAACTCCAGGGCTTTGTCCATGAACTCAATAAAATTAGGGGAATACTCATTGTCATCTTCGGAAAAAATATATCTATCATATCCTGCGCTTTTTAGTTTATCTATTAAAAAAAACTGGTTTTCCAACAGTCCAAGATTCTTTTTCTGACAGAAAACTGTAATACTCTTAAACCCATTTGCATTTTTTAATGAATCTAAATAAGCAAGTACATCCCTATGTCCTTCTATATGTGTTTCATTAGCCGGATAGTCCACTGAAATATATAAATCCGTAAATTTTGCCCACGGATTCCCTTCCAATGATCTAATACATCTCTTCAAATGCACAACCCTATTCAGAGTTGGAATAATTATAGGAGCGTAAACCATATTTCCTGCCATAATACCATCTTTCCTTTTCTTTTGGCTACCAATACCAAAATATAACAAACGAATTTGGAGTTTTTTACTCTCTCATGCACGCATACTTTTAATAGAAAATAAAGTAATAAAAGAGTATAATTCTGTATGATTTCCTATGCATAATATTATTTGGGACAAAACAACCATCGTTTAGTATCAGAAAATTCTGTTTTAGGAGAATAAACGACATATCCCTAAAATTTTACTACAATAACATCACCTATGCGACGTATGGATCCTTTTTTAGGATAATTGGGCATCTGTTGCACTATAGGATCCTTGGATAGTGATTCAGTATCGTCAATTATATTAGGCGCATAACCACACCATGTATTCATAAAACCTAACCACCTACTCTCATTAATAAGATCAATATAATATGGGGTTATATTTGCATCCTTGACTTCTATTGTTTCTATTTGCTCTGTTTGCTTATTATGTTCATTAATAAATGCTACTGAAAGAGTTTCTTCATATCCTTCAACCATATGGATCCGCATTTTTAGTTCCGTAAAATAGCTTATACCCTGAGTCTGCATATAATTCATCTTCATATAACAAATATTGGCAAATCGGCTATTTAAGAGAATTATACATATTCCTATCATAATACAGATCCTAATATTCACATTACAAAGTTTGTAAAATACCCCCCCCAAAAAAGAATTAAGCTTTATTATATAATTCCTACTATCTCTAATTAGTATAACGGCCGCCAAATAAACCAGAGATTGAGAATATTGCATTATAATATGTATATTCGTAAAATTCGGATCACACATAATATCAATAAAATTGCTGGCCATAGGAAAAATCGTCATAAGTACTAATAATTGAATTCCTAGCGTGGCATCTTTCTTAAAGACTCGAATAAGAAGATTTATTGCTATACATAATACTATGAATATCATAAAAAGATAGATATATTTCACTGAAAGAGGGAAATTGTCTCTGGGTATAAAGAAATCCATGTATGCTTTAATAATCCTTTTCCAAAAATCTGTTAAATTTGTAAGTCCTAATGTATCAACGCCCTGCTCGCCTGTGACCTTGGTTTTTAACGCAAAAGTGCTTATTTTCATCACAATAACATAAAGTATGATTCCCGACACTATATATCCTAAATAATAAAAGCCTTCAACAAAAAACGACTTCCATGAGCTATCATTTTTCTTCAAATGCTCAGAAATCATATATAAGACTATTATTGATACAGAGTAAGCAAGAACGGCCTGATACATACCTAATGCAAAAACTAGAATACCTACTGAAATAAAAAAATTTTTCCATCCCCTATTTTTTTGGACAAAATAGAATGATAATACAGTCAAAAAATAAGCCAAGGCCCAGACATAAGCCATGAACATATATCCAAAAAGTCCAACAATAGATGGCATTGTGGCAAAAATTGCACTCATAATTCCTGAGACAAAACAGTTTTTTATCTCAAACAAACGTATCAAAAGGCAAGTCATACAACCTATAATAATAAGAGCAATTATGCCATTAAACAGTGGAAGACTATAAATTTTCCCTCTAAATAAGATTCTCATTAGAAACTCAAGAATATCTAAAGACCACCTTCCCTCAGGAGCTGATGTGCCAAATCTGTTTGCATATGTTATATCATCCTGAAATGAAAACTTAT
>JAGBNO010000039.1 GCA_017634355.1 Lachnospiraceae bacterium | reverse complement strand
CTTTAAGGCAATAAAGGAGTGGGGCAAAAACAAGGACAAATTTTTAGGCAGGCCCAAACTGCCTAATTATAAGCCAAAAGACGGTAAAACCATACTTGCCCTTACTAATCAGAATGTCAAGCTGAAAGGAAATATACTGTGTTTTCCAAAGGTTTTTAATGGCTTTACAATTAAACCCATTTTTGCACAGCTTAATAACTTCAGCTCGTTTCAGCAGGTAAGATTCCTGCCCCGTCACAAAAATTTTGTTGCAGAACTTGTTTACAACATAGAAGTCCCTGACAAAAAACTTTCAGACAACGGAAAGTATCTGAGTGTTGATATTGGTTTGGATAACTTAGCAACCGTTACGGATAATTTTGGCTTAAAGCCTTTTGTGATTAACGGTAAAGGTCTTAAATCAGTAAACAAATATTTTAATAAGCAGCTTTCCCATTACAGAGAAATAGCAAAAAGAATGAATGACAGGGGTTTTACGCACAGGATGTCTGCGATTACCCAAAAGCGAAACAGCAAGATTGATGATTATATGCACAAGGCAAGCCGTTATCTTGTTAACTATGCCCTTTCGGTTGGTGCTAACACGATAGTTATTGGCAACAACAAAGAGTGGAAGCAGGAAAGCCCAATGAGCAAAAATGTAAATCAGTCCTTTGTTGGAATACCCCATATGAGATTTATCCAAATGGTACAGTATAAAGCTGAAAATGCAGGGCTTAATGTTGTTCTTACAGAAGAAAGCTACACAAGCGGGACCAGCTTCCTTGATGGAGAAATGCCTGTAAAAAGCAGCTACAACAAATCACGCAGAGTCCACAGAGGATTGTTTATAAGTAATAATGGAATTAGGATAAATGCTGATGTCAATGGGGCTTATCAGATATTGAAAAAAGTATTTCCCAACGCTTACGCAGAGGGAATAGAGGGTGTGGCGTTACACCCATTTGTGGTAAATATGTCTGCTGTTTAAGTTCAGCCACATATAGAACAATAAATATTTAAGTTCTTTAATATTCATATATAATGAAGAATAAAATAGTAACGTAATTTACAGAAATTAGGATAATAATTGTTTATAAATGATAGGGAGATTTCCTGCGCCATTTTTGATATGGACGGGGTGATATTTGATTCTGAAAGGGCAAACTTCGAGTGCTGGACGAGAAATGCCAAGGAATTCGGCTTTCCTGATATAGAAAAGGTCTATTTTTCCTGCGTGGGCACAAATAAGGAGCAGACAGATGAAATACTTAAATGTGTCTACGGCAGGGACTTCGGGGAAAAAGCCATAGCGGATTTCAGGCTGGCAAATAGGCAGCTTTTCCACGAGCTCTACGACGGGGGCAGGCTTCCTGTCAAGAAGGGCGTAAGGGAGATACTGAAGTATTTTTATGACAATGGGCTGCCTGTTTCAATAGCTTCATCCACTAGGAGCGACAGGGTAAGGGAAGAGCTGACGGAGGCCGGGCTTCTCTCCTACTTCCGCAATATTGTAGGCGGGGAAGCAGTAAAGGTCAGTAAGCCAAATCCTGAGATATACCAGATAGCCTGCAGGGAAATGGGCGTTCAGAGTGCGGCCGCTATGGCAATAGAGGATTCCTATAATGGCATACGCGCGGCGCATTCGGCCGGCATGTTTACTGTAATGGTGCCTGACCTAAAAGCACCAGACCATGAAATGGAGGAGCTGTCAGACCTTATATGCGTGGATCTGATAGAGCTTATGGGCTATTCCCGAATCGCATAAGAAAAATTTGGGGTCAAAGGCAGCAGCTTCAAAATCCTCCGAAAAAGCCGATGCACCGGATTTTTCGGAGGACTGCACTCTCCAAGTGCCTTTGGATACGGATCTGTAAAAACATAGTTTTGACCCTAGCATCATAGGAAACGGATCAAGTAATATCATATATAGGAGGCAGATATGTCCAGAAAAAGAAAAAAGAAGGGGTTTTCTTTCCTTAAACTCATATTTTCCATAGTAGGGCTGCTGGCCGTAGTGGCCATAGTCCTGGCATTTATGCTTTACACGGGGAAAGGAGTGAACTCGAATCCCGTCACAAAGAGCATAAACAGGGAGGCCACGAAAAAGGCAGTAGAAAAGATAGCCTCCGATGAGCTTGGCAAGGATGTGAAAATGGAGGACATCACTTCAAAAATGTCTGAAGAGGACGCGGAGGCCGTAGAGGACATAGTGAATAAGTATGCAGACTCAGGGCTTCTCTCCGAAGCCGCCCAGAGCTATATGGAGAATAATGGGGATGTGCGCAAAGTATACAATGAGCTGCAGGATAAGGTGAACCCTGAGGATTTGGCACTGGTGCAGGAACTCTACAGTAAATACGCAGAAGAATTCGGGCAGTGATGCTATTCTCACTACCTCTGCTGGGCGCTTAATGAACTTCAGTTATTTCTGAACTGTTCCTAAGCAGAAATCCCATATAATAGGGAATTGTAATTCTTTCTGGCATATTGCGCCGGCTTTTTGCAATATCCGCATCACCCTGTGGCGTAATCGGGTCTCCGTCCTGCCCAATGTTATTTGCACTCAATTTGATGCAGCGGCTTACCCCATACTGTTCCTTGTTTTTCAGGATAGTATTTGCGGATTTCGCATTTCCGCTCTTTGCCTTGACTTCTATCAGCACAACGGAAGCATCTATGGGTGTAACAAAATCTATTTCCAATCCGCTGTCTTTATGATAATAATTAATCCCTGCCCTAAAGCTCCTCTACCGAGACCTTCTTCCCGTCCTTCCAGATACGCTCCAGGTCATAGAAAATCCTGTTCTCCTGGTCAAAGATGTGGACAATGATGTCGCCATAGTCCATGAGTATCCAGTTCTTTCCCTGCAGCCCCTCCGTATGCTTGACAAATACGTTCTCCTTTGCCAGCACCTCGTCCACGGCCTCGGTCATCGCCTCTATCTGGGATGAGCTCTTCCCTGTCGCAAGAATGAAGTAGTCAGCAATGACAGTGACCTCATGTATGTCAAGGACTGCTATATCTTCACCCTTTTTATCTTCAAGCGCCGAAACCACGAGCTTTACCAGCTCTTCACTGCTTTTCTTTTCCATAAATATTCCTCCTCTATTGCGGAGACTCCTTGCAATATCTGACTAACTCCTGCAAAGCAATTGAGGCTCCTCTATTGCGGAGACTCCTTGCAATACCTGACTAACTTCTGTAAAACAACTGAGGCTCCTCACATCTTCTTAAGCTCAGAATAGGCAAAGGGCAGGGCCAGGAAAAAAGAAAAAAGGTCTGCAACAGCCTGCGTCATTTCCACTCCCAAAAGCCCGAAAAACTTAGGCAGCACGATTATTAAAGGTATAAAGAAAAAGCCGCTCCTAGCCGATGCCGTAATCGAAGCCTTCACGCCCTTGCCTATGGACTGCAGCATCATATTACTTATGACTATGGCAGCCTGCAGGGGCAAAACAACTGACTGCCAGCGCAGGGCCACTTTCCCCACGGCTATAACATCGGGGTCATTCCTGAACCACCCTATTATCTGTGACGGGAAAATGAAGCAGAGGGCGGCCATAAAAGTCAAGAATATAGTGCCATATTTGACGCAGAAAAAAAAGCCCTCCTTCACCCTCTCCTTTTTGCCCGCGCCATAATTAAAGGCGCAGACCGGCTGGTATCCCTGCCCGAATCCTATAAGGGCGCTGGCGACAAAGAGCATGACCCTGGTTGTGACGCTCATGCCCGCTATGGCCGCATCCCCGTATGCGCCGGCCGCCCTGTTTAATAAAAGTGTCGCCAAGGCCGCCAGCCCCTGCCTGAATAGGGCAGGTATGCCCCCGTTCACAATTTCGAATAAATAGTGCCCGTTTACCCGTATATTGCTGGGCTTAAGGCGTATATTCGCCCCCCTGCTGCTCCCGATAAGCAGTACAAGGAAACTGATGAACTGCCCCATTACCGTGGCTATGGCGGCTCCCGCCACACCGAGGTGCAGAGCGAAAATAAGTATGGGGTCCAAAACTATATTCAGCAGAGCCCCTGAAAGCAGGCCAACCATGGCATAGAAAGCACTCCCCTGATAGCGCAGCTGATTATTCACGACAAACTGCCCTGTCATGAAGGGCGCGCCCAGGACGATAAACCTAAGGTAATTCTCTGTATCGTTAAGCGTCCCCGGACTTGCTCCGAGGAAAAGGGCCAGAGGCCTTATAAATAGAAGGGAGCCCAGGGCTAAAGCTATGCCTATGGCAATGGAGACAAATAGCCCTGTGGAGGCCATCTCCTCTGCTTCCCTCTGCCTGCCTGCACCCAGCATGCGGGATAAATAGTTCCCTGAGCCCTGCCCGCAGAAGAAGCCCAGGGCCTGGATTATCGCCATCACCGAAAAGGAGAGGCCCACTGCGGCCGTGGCCTCGGTAGAGATGCGCCCCACGAAAAAAGTATCCGCCGCATTATAAATAGCGGTCACCAGCATGCTGATGACCGTGGGTACGGAGAGCTTCGTTATGAGCAGGGGAACAGGGGTTTCTGTTAAGAAAGTGTACCTCTTCTCAATCGCGGTAGTTTTTTCAATATCTGACTCACTCTTGTAGGCCAATTGAGGCACCTCAATTGCGGTGGTTTTTTAATAAAGCATCACTTTATAGAATCAATTTCAGCATACATGAAGTCCATCTCCGCATTGCATACGAGAGTGCCTTCTACCTTTGCCTCTGCGTAAATTACTAACAAAGGCCCTTTCATCTTTATTAATTCCGAATACATCATAAGTTTGTCACCCGGACGCACCTGGGAGCGGAACCTGGCATTACGGATGCCGCCGAAGAGTCCTGTTTTTCCTTTAAAACCGGGCATTTTTGCAAATATCGCTACTGCGCTCTGGGCCATGGATTCCAATATGAGGACTCCCGGCATTATCGGATAGCCCGGAAAATGCCCCTGGAAAAAAGGCTCATTCGCTGTAACATTCTTCACGCCTATGGACCATTTTCCAGTCTCGAAGTCATCTATGTAGTCCACCAGCAGCATAGGATAGCGATGGGGCAAAAGCGTCAGCATCTCCTCAGGCGAAATCCTGTTCTTCTCTTCTCTGGGTTCCTTTGGAATAATACTCTCTCTCTTCATAATCTCAGGCCTTTTTAAATACCAGGCAGGCGTTGTGGCCGCCGAATCCGAGGCTATTGCTAAGTGCATAGTGCAGGACGGTTTTCCTGCCGGTATTCGGCACATAGTCTAAGTCACATTCAGGGTCAGGATTATGTAAACCAACTGTAGGGGGAATGAAGCCGTCCTTCAGCGCAAGCACAGAGAAGACAGCCTCCACGCCGCCTGCTCCGCCGAGAAGATGCCCGGTCATGGACTTAGTGCTGGATACAGGTATATTGAAGGCTTCCTCGCCAAATACCTCGTGTATGGCCTTGGTCTCGCCCACATCGTTGAGCTTCGTGGAAGTGCCGTGGGCATTTATGTAGTCGATGTCCTTGGGCTCTATGCCGGCATCGGCTATGGCCTGCTTCATGCAATCCACAGCGCCCCTGCCCTCAGGGTCGGGAGCCGTGATATGGTAGGCATCGCAATTCGCTCCGTAGCCCACAACCTCGCCAAGGATTTCCGCTCCCCGCTTTTCAGCATGGCTTCTCTCCTCCAGTACGAGTATGCCGCAGCCCTCGCCCATCACAAAGCCTGAGCGGTCCCTGTCAAAGGGTATGCATGCCTTCTCAGGGCTATCGGCCTCAGACAGGGCCTTCATGCTGGTGAAGCCGCCTATGCCCAGCTTTCCTATGCAGGCCTCCGTGCCTCCGCAGACCATGATGTCCTCATATCCGTCCCTTATGCGGTGGAAGGCATCCCCTACGGCATTGGTGCCTCCGGCGCAGGCAGTGACGGGGCAGCTGCACATTCCCTTTAAGCCGTGGGCTATGGCTATGCGGGCGGCCGCCATATTGGCTATGGCCATGGGGATAAAGAAGGGGCTCACCCTGTCGAAGCCCTTTTCAGTTCCCTTCATCTGCTCGCCGGCTATGATATTCAGGCCCCCTATGCCGCTGCTCACTATGACGCCTGCCCTCTTGGCATCGTCGCCTGATAAAGAAGCGAGGCCTGCCATCTCCAGGGCCTCCGCCGCCGAATAGAGCGCAAACTGGGAAAAGCGGTCTATATGCCTTATCTCCCTCTTGTCTATGCGCTTCTCAGGATGAAAGTCCTTTACCTCACCTGCATACTTGACCTTCATATCGCTTGTGTCATAGGAAGTGATGGGACCTATCCCTATGTGCCCCTCGCAGATATTCTTCCAGCTTTCCTCGACGGAATTTCCTGTGGGATTGACTGTGCCGAGTCCGGTAATGACTACGCTCCGTCCCTTCATGCGCCCTGCCTCCTTATGCAAAATATACCTCATTAACGAAACAGCCTGTCATCTCGTTAACTACATTCCCATGCCGCCGTCCACAGAGAGCACCTGCCCTGTGATATATGCGGCATCCTCACTGGCTAAAAATGCCACTGCCTTTGCCACGTCCTTAGGCTCTCCCTTCCTCTTTAAAGGGACTTCCCTTAGGACCGCCATCCTCGCCTCCTCAGTCATGGCCGCTGTCATGTCGGTCTCTATGAAGCCTGGGGCTACTGCGTTTACCGTAATGCCCCTGGACGCAAATTCCTTTGCGAGGCTCTTAGTCAAGCCTATCAGCCCCGCCTTGGAGGCCGCATAATTTGCCTGCCCCGCATTGCCATGCAGCCCAACTACACTGGAGATATTTACTATCCTGCCGTATTTCTGCCTAAGCATATATTTCGCCGCGGCCCTGCAGCAGAAAAAAGCCCCCCTTAGATTAATACCTATTACCCTGTCAAAGGCATCGGCCCCCATGCGCAGAACTAGCCCGTCCTGAGTGGCTCCTGCATTATTGACAAGCACGTCAATACGGGAAAACTCTTCTGCCGCCCTGTCTATAAGCTGCTGGCAGTCAGCCTCCTCCCCCATATTGCCCTTGCATATAAAATGCCTGCCGCCAGGATTAAGCTCCTCTAAGAGCTTTCTGGTCTCCTCTGCCGCAGCCTCATTTCCATTGTAACCTATGGCCACGGAAAATCCTTTTTCCGCAAGCTCTGCCGCTATGGCCCTGCCTATGCCCCTGCTGGCGCCGGTGACTACGGCAGTATGCTTAATTATCTCTTCTGACATATCAGATCACAGCTCCAAAACTTTTTCCAGATCCTCTGCGCCGTCTATGGTATAGCACTCGAAATCGTCCACCATAAGCTGTTTCGCAGTCTTTTTCACGAATCCTGTGATGGCCTTCCCCGGCCCTATCTCTATGAAACGCCTTACGCCCTTATTAAACAGGTTCATAAGTATCATGTCCATACGGACGCTGCGCTGAACCTGCATGACCAGTATGTCTGCTATGGGCATATTTTCCGTATTCTCTTTTCCAAGGTAATTATAGAGCACAGGCACTATAGGCGCGCCAAGGTCCATTTTCTTAAAGTACTCCGCCAGGGCATCGCCAGCCGGCTTCATAAGAGACGTGTGAAAGGGCCCGCTCACTGCAAGGGCCACTGACCTCCTTGCGCCTGCCTCTCCCGCAAGCCGCACACACTCTTCCACAGCCGCCTTTTCGCCGCCTATCACGAGCTGCCCCGGACAGTTGTAATTGCATATAGACACCACGCCCGTAGCCGAGGCCTTTTCGCAGCAGGCTTTAAGGTCCTCCTCTGAAAGCCCCATCACTGCGTACATCGCGACATCCATGCCCTTGGAGGCCTCTGACATTACCTTTCCCCTGTAGGCCACTGTTTCAATGGCCGTCTTTGCGTCAAAGACCCCTGCGGCCTCCAGCGCAGAGTATTCCCCAAGGGAAAGCCCTGCCACATAGTCAGGTTTCAAGCCCTTCTCCTTCAAAACGGCAGTCACGCCACAGGCGAAAGCCTCCATACAGGGCTGAGTATACTCAGTCTGGGTCAGTACTTCGTCAGGGTCCTCGAAACAGACTTTTTTGAGATCAAAGGACAGCTCTGCGCTGTCAAATGCGGCCCTGAAAGAGGGGTATTTTTCATATAGGTCTGCCCCCATGCCCTTTTTCTGGCTTCCCTGGCCCGCATATAGCCATGCTGTTTTCATACTGCCTCCTGAATTAATATAAAACACCGAAAGTAACTATTCAAAGAGCTCCTTAATTATCTCCGCTACCGGCCTTATTTCCTTTAGCTGGCCGCAGGTCTGCCCCGCCATAAGGCTGCCGCTCTTTGTATCGCCGTCGAATACGGCCCTGCGCAGGGCACCGAGGGTATAAGTCTCCAGTTCCTCTAAACCAGCGCCTTCCTTTTCTTTCTTAATATACTCGCGGCTCATCTGGTTTTTAAGTATCCTTACAGGAGTGCCCGCAATCCTGCCCGTAACCACCGTATCCGAACCCTTAGACTTTATCAGTGCCTTTTTGTAATTCTCATGTATAGGGCACTCCTCGCTCACAAGCAGACAGGTGCCTACCTGTATGCCTGACGCCCCTAGGGCAAAGGCGGCCGCTACCTGCCTCTTGTCTGCTATGCCCCCTGCGGCTATGACAGGTATGTCCACTGCGTCGCAGGTCTGAGGAACCAGGGTCATGGTATTCATCTCGCCCACATGGCCTCCGCTCTCCGCCCCCTCTGCCACGACGGCATCGGCGCCGGCGTCCTGAAGGTGCTTGGCAAGGAAAGGCACAGCCGTGACGGGAATGACAAAGATGCCGGCGGACTTCCAAGCTTCAATATACTTGCCCGGATTGCCGGCCCCCGTGGTAACGACAGGAACCTTTTCCTCGGCCACTACTTTAGCAAGGGCATCCACCTCAGGGTGCATGAGCATGATATTTACGCCAAAAGGCTTGTCAGTCAGGCTCCGCAGCTCCCTTATCTCATCCTTAAGTTTTTCTGCGCTAAAGCCGCCTGTGGCTATGAGCCCCAAAGCCCCTGCCTCAGAGCAGGCCGCAGCGAAGGAGCCTGTGGCTATATTTGCCATGCCTCCCTGTATCAGCGGGTATTTAATGCCCAGTATCTCATTTATCTTTTTCAATTCTCTATCCAAGCTCCTATAAGATCCTCTGATCATAACTATTCAGAAAGCGCTTCCAGCCTTGTCCGGACCATCATATTGCATAATGCTCTTCAAACGGACAGGGTGGCAATGCGCTTATATTATAGTTATTTCCCGTATGTAATAAGCGCGCCGGCCCAGGTCAGGCCGCCGCCGAAGCTCACTATCATAAGCTTCTGGCCCTGCTCAAAGAGGCCCTTCCCCTCCATCTCAGAAAGAGCCAGGGGAATGGAGGCCGCGCTGGTATTGCCCATGTGGTCTATGTTCTTAAAGAATTTTTCTGCAGGGGCATTTAATTTCTTTATGCAATGGTCTATTATCCTCTCATTTGCCTGGTGCAGCACCACCCATGAAATATCATCAAGGGAAAGGCCGGATTTAGAAAGGAGAGTGCCTATGCAGCGGGGTATAGCCTCCACGGCAAAGCGGAATACAGCTCTTCCGTCCATTTTGATATGTATGTCCCTTGTGCCTGAGCCGGGAGTGAGTATCTCCCTGCCGCCCCTTGCGCCTAAAATGCTGGCATAAGGAGTGTCTTCCGTAAGCTTATATATGGCGGCTCCGGCCCCGTCTCCGAATAGGACGCAGGTACTCCTGTCTGTCATGTCCACATGCCTTGTGAGCGACTCTGAGCCTATGACCAGGGCATATTTATTGCCGGTCTCCAAGAGCATTCCCTTTGCGGCTATGGTGGAATAGACGAAACCGGAACATGCGGCATTCACGTCCATGACCGGAATGTCCTCCCTGAGGCCCAGGGCCTCGTGGACGAGGGCAGATGTATTGGGACAGGCATAGTCCTCCGAGACCGTGCCGCAGACACAGCAGCCTATGTCTTCGGTGCTTAGGCCCGCCCTCTCTATAGCCATCCTTGCGGCGGCTATGGCCATGGTTGAAGTGCTCTCCCTGTCGCCCTCCTCTATATAATACCTCTGCCTTATCCCTGAGCGGGTAACTATCCATTCATCGCTGGTGTCCACCAGCTTTTCCAGGTCAGCATTAGTTACCACCTTTTCCGGCAGGCAGAATCCTGTGGAAACCAGTGAAAGTCCAGTCATTTTCATAATCCCCCTATGCTTCGGAATTTTTTGAACCTGTCCTCCCTGAGTGCTGCAGGCGATAGCCCCTTTAGCGATTCCAGCTCTTTTTCCAGCACCTTGTCCAGGTATTCAAACTGCAGTTTGGGATTTCTCTGGGCCCCGCCCAGGGGTTCTTCCACGATAGCATCAGCCACTTTGGCCTCTTTCAGATCTTCCGCGGTAAGCTTCATTATCTCACAGGCCTCTTCATGCCTGGAGGCATCTTTCCAGAGTATGCTGGCAAAGCCCTCAGGGCTTAAGACTGAATATACGGAATTCTCCAGCATGATTATACGGTTCGCAACACTTAACGCCAAGGCGCCGCCCGAATTCCCCTCTCCTATCACAATAGTGACCACGGGCACCGTGAGCTTGCTCATAAAGGCCATGCTGCGGGCAATGGCCTCCCCCTGCCCGTGCTCCTCCGCTTCCTTTCCGGGATAAGCCCCCGGAGTGTCCACAAAGGTGATGATAGGACGCCTGAACTTCTCAGCCTGCTCCATTATGCGCATGGCTTTCCTGTAGCCCTCAGGGCAGGCCATGCCAAAATTGAATTCCACATTCTCTTTTGCAGTATGGCCCTTCCTCTGCCCCACTATGGTGACAGCCTGTCCATGGTAGCGGCCTATGCCGCCCAGTATGCTCTTATCGTTGTCGTAGAGATGGTCTCCCCTCTGCGGGAAAAAGTCCGTGAAAAGAGCCGCCACATAATCGTCCGTGCGGGGCCTGTCCAAATGCCTTGCCAGGTACACCTTCTCTGCGGGGTTAAGCTCCTTACATTCAGCCAGCAAGTCCTGCTTGAAGGTCTTTAAGTTCATAAGCCTCTCCTGCTTACGCAGGGACTTGCTCTCCCTAATGGAGGCTATCTTTTTCTCCAGCTTATCCAGTACTTCCAGTCTCTCTCTTATCATGAAATTACCTTAAAAAAACGAAACAAATAAACGCAATAAATACTAATAATAATCCAGCATCAGTGCCCCATAATGCCTCTGGCGCAGGCTGAATGACAGATTAGGCTATTACTAAATTCACTTGCTTTAGGAATGCAGTGACAATAGCTGTGCGAGGACAGACTTCATGTCCTTGCGCTCTACTATCATGTCCACAAAGCCCCTCTCTTCCAGATACTCGCTCCTCTGGAAATTCTTGGGAAGCTTGGCATGTATGGTCTGCTCTATGACCCTGGGCCCCGCAAAGCCAATAAGGGCTCCGGGCTCAGCTAGCGTGATGTCCCCCAGAGTTGCGAAGCTTGCCGTCACTCCCCCTGTGGTAGGGTGGGTAAGGTAGCTGATAAACAGCCCTCCGGCCTCTGAAAAAGCCTGTATTGCGGCGCTGGTCTTAGCCATCTGCATGAGGCTGAAAATGCCCTCCTGCATACGGGCCCCGCCGCTGGCAGAGAAGATTATGAGGGGCAGCTTTTCCTTTCCGGCATATTCTATGGTCCTCGTGATCTTTTCGCCCACGGTGCTGCTCATGCTTCCCATAAAAAAACGGCTGTCAAGTACTGCCACGACAGCCGGAAAGTTGCTTATCGTTCCGTATGCTGATAAGACGGCCTCGTTTAAGCCCGTCTTCTCCTGCTGAGCCTCAGCCTTTTCCCTGTATCCAGGAAATCCTAAAGGATCATGGACCGCCATTTCAGGAAAAAGCTCCTTCTGGCTCCCTCTGTCCAGCACGAGATTGAGCCTCGCCTTGCCCTTTAATGGCTGGTACTTACCGCAGGAAGGGCAGACATTAATATGCTCCCTCCAGACCTGCTTAAGGGCCCTGCGGCCGCAGGCAGGACAGGAGATGAAATTCTCAGGAGAACCGCTCCTGCCCCAGATATCTGCTAAAGCCATATTTTCTCCTCTTTAGTCCTCGAAATAGTCCAGGGCATCCTGTACCGTCTTGATCTTCGGCAGATCCTCATCAGGGATCTTCTTGCCGGTCTTCTCCTCAAGCGCCATGGCCAGCTCCAGCATACTCAAAGAATCTACCATGAGATCTCCTGCAAAAGTGGCCTCAGGCACTACGCTGTCCTCATCACAGCCTATGGTCTCTACTATCAGTTCCCTTAATTCTTCTAATGACATCATTACCCTTTCTGCCGCGTTTACCGTGGCAAACAAGCCTTTTCAGCGGGCAAAAAGCCTAATGCTTTAAGCCGTACTGTGCGAATAGCCGCATTGACACAAAAACAAATGGACAGAGCGTACTTAACTCTGCACTCAATCCGTGTACTATACGCCCTGTCCTAAAAAAAGTCAATATTTATAGAAGAGACTTCACGCACTCCTCTACCTTAGCCATATCCGCAGTGGGCTCGAAACGGGCTACTACCTTGCCTTCCCTGTCTATGATAAACTTCGTGAAATTCCATTTTATGTCAGGTTTTTTTGCCCAGTCAGGGTCGTTTTTTGAGAACATGTCTTCCAATAAGTTCTTAAGCTCGTGCTCGTCAAAGCCCTCAAATCCTTTTTCTGCCTTCAGATAAGTATAAAGCGGCAGTTCATTTTCCCCATTCACGTCAGATTTCTTCATCTGGGGGAAGGTGGTATTGTAATGAAGCGTGCAGAACTCGTGGATTTCGTCATCAGAGCCCGGAGCCTGGCCGCCGAACTGGTTGCAGGGTATATCGAGGATTTCCAGGCCTTTGTCGTGGTAATCCTTGTACATCTTCTCTATGGGCTCGTACTGGGGGGTGAAGCCGCAGCCGGTGGCGGTATTTACCACCATTATCACCTTTCCCTTAAAATCAGACAGATTGAGTTCTTCGCCTTTTCCTGTTGTCAGCTTGTAGTCGTAGATCATTTTTCGCTCTCTTTCTGCCGTTATTTTACGGCAAATCCATTTTTTTTAGTGCTTTATCCAAAAGGCGCTTGAGCTGCATTAATTCCTCTGCGGACAGATCTATGCAGCCCTGCATCGCCTCAGGTACCTTAACCGCCTTTTCCTTTAAGGCCTCCCCTTCTTCAGTAAGGGAAATAAATAGCTTGCGCTCATTGTCCAGAGGCCTGGTCCTATTAATGAGCCCCTGCTTTTCAAGCCGCTTTAAGAGGGGGGCCAGCGTGCCGGAATCTAGGTGTATTATCCTGCCCAGTTCGCCCTCTGTCATGCCCCCATGCTCCCAGAAAACCATCATCACTATATACTGTGTATATGTGAGCCCCAGTGCTGCAAGAGGTTCCCTGTAACGCCTCACTACCTCCTTCGCACAGGCGTAAAGGGGGAAACAGAGCTGATTATTTAGCCGTATACCGCTATACCTATCACTGTCCTTTTCCATTAGATGAATTTCCCCACAAATCTTTCGGCTTCTTTTAGCTTCTCCGCATCGGGCTTGCTCCTTGCGTAAAAAGAATCTTCTTCCACTTCTATCCCTTTTCCGGCAAGGCCTTTTTTTATGAGGTCTATGGAGTGCTTTGAAATAAGTGAAGTTGAAAATACAACTGCTTTTTTTGCACAGCCGTTTTTAATGCCCTTAAGGTACTCCTTCAGGTGCTTGTCCAGGCCGTAGGCATAGAGCGCGCCTCCGATGAACAGCACATCTACGGGTTCTTCAAGCTCAGAGCCCGCCTGGTCTACGGATATGGCCTCGGTGCCTGCCGCCCTGGCTATTGCCTCTGCCAGCACCTTAGTATTGCCAGACCTGGAATAATATCTCACTGCTGTCTTCATGCCATTTTCCTTTCATATCTATCTGCTACGCCATATTGCACAAGATATTATTTTGCACAATCATAATGCTATTATACACTTTTCATTTTAAAAATCAAGTACTGCAGTATTATGATGTTGGGGGAAAAGCAAAGACCTATTAACACATTGCCTTATTCCGGGCGCAGGGAGGAGGATATTCTTCCCTGCCTAAGCGTAACGGCACACTTTATAACCCGGAACAGACACCCCCTTTGGGGAGAAAGGGGCATAGAAATGTAAGGGGCGGATCCCCTAAAGTGAAAAAACGGGTATGCGCAAAAACAGCCGTATACCCGTTTTCGATGGAATTAAGAATCACTTGCCAGCCACACCTTAGAGTCCGTCCCAATCCACATCATTGGAAAGCTCTATAATTACACTGCATAATCTTTGAGACTATAACCCGCTGCACACTATCACAACCTTGCAATCTAAGCATAAAGAGTTTAGAATAAACAAGAGGTGTGCAGCAGATTACGGTCTGTTTGGTGCGGTAGGCCTCTTCTACCATATCCAAACCTGGTAGAGTTGCAGCTCTGCCAGGTGGTACACCCAGTGCTTTAGTCCAACTATTATTTAGTTAAACACATCATACTTTCCTTACAATTATTTGTCAATAAGCTTACAATTCAGAACCCCTCTAACATATAGTTATTTTTGAAACAAATATCTTGCCGGCGGGTTCGTTTCCATCCCTTTTTAACCCCTATAAGTCACCAAAAGCATGGTCATGTCGTCAAACTGGGGGTCATCCCCTACAAATTTGCCCACTGCCTCCCTCATGGCCGCTAGGAGCTCCCTGTCGCCTTTTTCCATATTGGCATTCAGAACGTCAAGCATCCGTTCCATTCCGAACTGCTCCTCTGACCTGCCCTGAGCCTCATTTACTCCGTCGGTATAGAGGAAAATGCGGTCACCTTCAGAAAGCTGCCAGGAAAGCTCAGGGTATTTAGCCCCTGATAAGCCAAAAGCGAGTGGCATGCTGTGTTCTTCCTGCAGGATACGGAAACTCCTTTCCCCCTCCTCTTCGGCAAAGCATACCATGGGATAGTCATGCCCTGCGTTACAGGCCGCCACCTTTCCCGTGCTGATTTCAAGCACGGCAAAAAACACGGTCACGAACATGGATATTTCATTGTTCTCAGAAAGGATGGCATCCGCGCTCTTTAGGACCTCTCCTACAGAGCCTCCTGACAATGCACAGGCGCGTATGACGGATTTACTTATGGCCATAAAGAGGGCCGCCCCCATGCCCTTATCCGACACGTCTGCTATAATGAAGGCCAGGTGGTCGGGGTCTATCATGAAAAAATCATAGAAATCCCCTCCTACTGCCTTGGCGGGGCGCATGGAGGCATATAGCGTAAAGCCGTTTCCATCAGTGAATTCTTCTGTGAGCGGAGGCAGCATGGCCGCCTGTATCTCGGCCGCAAAGGAAAGCTCTGCCGCTATGCGCTCACGCTCTGATGTCATTTCCGTTATATGCCTTATATCCTCCTTTATCCTGTCAGTCATTACGCCGAAGGCTTCTGCCAGTATCTCCGTCTCATCCCCCTCTTCGCCCATTCTTGTCCATGAAAAATCCAGGGAATCCCCCCTGAGCGCTTCCACCTTGTCAGTCAACGTGCGTATAGGGGCGGTAAGCTTATTGACATATATGCGGGACATGTTGGATGCGGCAACGGCGGCCGCAATGATGGCCAGCAGGGAAAAAGCTATGGTGGAAATAAAATATCTTCCGACAACCTCCTTGCTGTCCGAAATAATATCAGCCAAGGTATACGAAAGCACTCCGGCGTGCTTTTCAGTGACCGCCTTTGAACGCCCCATGACCAGCATCCATTCGTCGCTCTCTATAGATGAAAAATAAAATGTCATTTCATTGGAGCCCGCTATGGGGTTATTGAGCGCAGTATTTACCTGCCCGCTTTCGTTTTCTTTAAAAGCCTGAATAAGTGCCTGCGAGGCCTCTTTTTCTGTGGTGCTTAAGAGTTTTTTCTCCCTGTCAGGCACGTCGGGAACTGTTGAAAATGGCCCGTCTTTCGCAGAAGAAATAAAAGCATTTATATCTGTTTTATCCGTTATAAAGCATACATCATGTTCATCCAGGAGATTTTCGCGGACCAGCTCTTCGAAATATGACTGACGGATAAGATAGGATATAAAGCCCCAGGGTTTTCCGTCCAAAAGACAGGAAGCCCAACAATCGTGCAATATTCCCCGTTAACGATATCAGGCACTAATATAGACAGTACTATTTCGTCCGCTATCCCCTCCTCAGAAAGGCTGCTCCTGTAAGCTTCCGACCATTCATTCAGCATGGCCATATTTTTGGCGGCCTCATTCTCCATGCTGTTGATAAGGAGGACGGGGCCTGACATCGTGACGGCAACCGCAGCATAAATAGGGGCTTCCGGGGCTATGGTCGATTCCACGGCCGGCGCAATCTCCGCAAATGCGCGGAGGTCAGACCGCACTTTATCATCAGATATGTCCACTCCGTAAGGAATGGCGTAATAGGAAGAGACCTTTCCTTTTGGAGCATCCCCCCTCGGAAGTGAAAGTGCGCCTTCCCCAGGCCCCTCGCCTCCTGAAAGAACGCTCAAAGTCACATTTCGAAAGGCATAAATCAGATTATCACATTCACTGAATACCCTGTCAGCCTTTGCCGCCTTTTCCGCAGTAAGGTTCCTTAGGTATTCATCGGTGAGCCTTTTATAATCGTCGGCCATAGTCCTTCCTGATTTTTCCAGTTCCTCGCGGTAGTGGGCCTGGCTATGGCGGATAAAGATCCCCTGTACCACCCCCACAATAAATACAGTAAGAAGGACAAGGAGGACCGTGGACATTAGCACACGGAATATCCTCTTCTCCATACTAAACCTCCAGTACGTGTCTTTTCGCTGCAAGCGGCTACTATGCTTTTCTTAAGAGGCCGGGAAAAAGCCAAGCAAGATGATAAGATTAATTGTTTACAGCCCTAAGATTGAGAAGGTCCAAAAGCCCTGTCATTTCAAGGACAGACAGCACTGTTTCCCCGGCGTTTGCTATGCGGAAGATGCCACCCTTTTATATATGGCCATATAGAGATTCCGCAAAACCCTTATGCCTGCGCTGGAGAGGTAATTTACCCCTGACATATCGAGGGTAACTTCATCGTGTGATTCTGACACCTTGCGGAAAACGGCATCAGCTTCCTTTGCGGTATAGGTGTCGAGATGCCCCTTAAGAAACAGCACTGCCTGTTTTCCGTTTTCAGATATTTTTATGTCCATGCCACCACCTCTTATTTAACGGCAGTCTTTGGGATCTGTCAAAAAATTAATTATTCGATCTGCTAGTCACTTTCATGGCCGCTTCTTAATTCCATCCAGGCGGCTTTCTCACTGACATTGCGCTGGGCAAAAACCGCCTCTGCCTCACTGCGCCAGAGATAGGCGTCTGCGCTCTCTGAAAGCCTCCGTTCAAGCGGTTCCCCTACGCCTTCAAGCGCCTTCTCGCCACAGAAAACTGCCGCCTCCTTTTGGAGCTGGTACTGCCTGTCCAAAAGCCTTCTGATAAGCTTTATTGTATTGTCGGTGCAGGAATAGAGGTAAATGCGCTCCGGCCCGCCATCCGGCATCCTTTCCATAAGCGCCCTGGCAAATTCCTGGCATGCACAGAGAATGAATTCAGCGCTCTTGTCCGAAAAGCCCAGCATTAGCTCCACCATTAGCTTTTCAGACATAGTTGAAAGAAGGACGGCCTTTGGGCTTAAGTTTTTGTCGCAGGATAAGAAGCTTAAGGAATAGTCATAGCGTTCCATGCCGCCGTCCGGCAGCTCAAAGCAGAGCTTATTCAGGAGGTCTGAAAGCTCCTCCCTCTCAAATATCAGCAGGTTTTCAAATGAGCTGGTAGTGATGTCGCTGAAATTCATTCTGAGGGATTTCTGCACACCGGCGGAATGTAGAAGCTCATCTATGCTTACTGACAGAACTGAGCCTGTCTCCCGCATTTCATAGCCGCATCCGCCCAGGAAAGCCCTGAAGCCCTCTGCCTTATCGGAGAAATAACAATATAGCTTTTTGGCAGAACGCGTACTGGCCTCAGCCTCAGCGGCCTTAAGGAGGGCCCTGCCCTTGCCCTTTCTGCGCTCCCCTTCGGGAAGCTGCATGAATAAAAGCTGCGCCCTTTCGCCCATGAGCCTTATGGTGGCGCTGCCTCCTTCAGCCTCTATGCGGACAGTTCCGTTTTCTTCAGCAGTCACTTGGGGCATCATAGCTCATTAGCTCCTTTTCGCTTGAGGCATAATAGGGTCGCATCGTCTGGCAGCGGCACCTCTCCGGCATATTTCAACAGGTCCTCCTGCAGCTCTTCCACGATTTTCTCGGCACTTCCGCCGTGGCAGCCCTCCATCACCTCTGCCATCCTCCCTGTCGAATAATGCACTCCTTCTGCATTGACAGCCTTTACCATGCCGTCCGTATAGAGAAGGAGCGAGTCTCCGGGGGAAAGGGCTATGTCATAGCTTTTGTACCTCACGCCTTCCGTCACGCCAAGGAGATAGGAAAAAGAATTATCCTCGTAGACATGGGCCTTGTCCTGCCGCAGAATAATCGGCGGCTCATGCCCCGCATTCACGGCGCTTATCTTCCCTGTAGAGACCTCGTATTCACCGTACCAGGCGGAAAGGCACAAGTCGTCCTCATTGGTGCGGGAAAGCCTGTTATTAATAACCTCCATAAGCTTATCGGGCGAAAAGCCCATGGATATCTCACCCTGCAGGTAAAGCTTGAAGGTCACCATGAAAAGGGCCGCCGCATCCCCACCGTCGAAGATATCCGCCACCAGTATCCCTATGTGGTCATTGTCAATCCGCAGTATGTCGAAGAAATCCCCTCCCACCCTTGCGGCCCCTATCTGGTCCGCATAGACGTCTACCTGCTTAAGGTCGGAGAATACAGGAAAAATATAGGGCATGAGGTGGTAGCGCAGATTCACCGCCATCCTGACCTGCTTCTTAAGGTGCTCTGCCTCCGCTTCTGCGCGGGCGAGCCTTGCATTTAGATCCTCTAAGTCTTCCGTGAAGCCGACTTTTGAAATATCCATATCATTAAATCCTTTTCCGTTCCATAGCCGACAGCACTGCAGCGTCATTATAGCATATACCGGCGTTTACTATCAAACAGATCCGGCATTTCCTGCCCCTGTTCTACTATCCTTCCTTCATCCTGTATTCCCGGTACTTTGACAGTTGAATAATCATTGAATCGCTTGGAAACCGCCACATGGCGGCTTTTTTTATGTCAAGAGGAGGTTGACATTTTGTTGTATATGTTGTATATGTTGTATATAAGCAATCAATTCGATACTACATAGAG
>JAGBNO010000038.1 GCA_017634355.1 Lachnospiraceae bacterium | reverse complement strand
CTTATGGATATGACCTGGACCTTTTTCTCCACAGCCATCTGCACCCCTATGATCACATCGGAAAGCGGCATGGTACGCCCGTTCGTAACCTTAACGGCATAAATACCCGCCCCAGGCGCAACCCCCATGCCCTGTATGCCATTATTTTTCTCTGCGGCGACTATGCCGGCGCAGTGCGAGCCATGGCCCTGCTGGTCCTCAGCAGTCGTTATCCTATTCCTGTCCGTGTAGGGCACAGCCACCATGGAGACGGTCCTATCCTTAAGCTCCGTATGGCTGCTGTTCATGCCTGTATCTATGATGGCCACAGTTATGCCGTTCCCCGATGCGATTTCCTGAGCCTTCAAAGTCTCTATCTTTTCATGCTGCCACTGGAAAAAGGAACTGCCCTTTTCTAAAAAAGGGTCATTAGAAGTCTCTTCACAGATGCTGCAAAGGCTATTGTGGCAGATAGGCGTAGCGGTTGAAAGCTTTGCGGCAGTGTCGGACAGTGCCTCATCAATGTCCCTGCCCAGATCAAGTACGCCCACGCCATAGGAAAAGCTTATAAGCTCTGCGCCATATTCCTTTGCTACCTTCTCTGCCTCTTCCCGTGAATCTGCGAGGAAAACTCCCTGATCTGGAATGTAGTCGGAGCCGGCTTTAAGATTATTTACCCGCTCCTCCTCAGCCTTAAGCTCCGCCGCAACTTCCATAACCTTTGTTACGCCGTTTTCATCGTAGCTTCCGCTGTCTGAATCTCCACCATATCCCGTAGCTTCATCCGAAGCAGCTTCAGACTTATTTTCCTTGCCTTGGGCTTCCCTTCCATTTTCTGAAGTACTTGTCTCTTGCTCTTCTGCCCTTTCTTCTGTCCTTTGAAATACCCTGTCATCGCCGGTATCAGGTATTTCCAGCCCTGCCCCGAATACAGGGAGGCTATTCATGCTTAAGCAGAGCGGAAGTATAGCAAAAGATAGGATTCTTTTTATGCGACTATTTCTCGTCCTTGCCACTTTTTGCTTATGTCTCCTCTAAAATGTCCCTAAAATAAGCTATGGTCTTTTTTAGCCCTTCCTCCAAAGCTACGGACGGCTCCCAATTAAGCTCCTTCTTTGCGAGGTCTATTACAGGCTTCCTCTGCACAGGGTCGTCCTGCGGCAGCGGCATATACACTATCTTTGAACTGCTGCCTGTCAAGGCTATGACCTTTTCCGCAAGCTCCAGCATGGTAAATTCCCCCGGATTCCCAAGGTTCACAGGCCCCGTGAAGCCATCTGCGCTATCCATCATCCTTACCATGCCCTCTATTAAGTCGTCCACATAGCAGAAGCTCCTGGTCTGCTTTCCGTCGCCATAAATAGTGATGTCCTCATTTTTAAGGGCCTGCACTATGAAATTGGACACCACCCTCCCATCGTGGGCATTCATATTGGGGCCATAGGTATTAAATATCCTGACTACCTTGATGTCCACCTTATTCTGCCTGTGATAGTCAAAGAAAAGTGTCTCAGCCGCCCTCTTGCCCTCGTCATAGCAGGAACGTATGCCTATGGGGTTCACATTGCCCCAGTACTCCTCAGGCTGGGGGTGAACTGCGGGATTCCCATAGACCTCGCTAGTGGAGGCCTGCAGCACCCTCGCCCTCACCCTCTTTGCGAGGCCCAGCATATTTATAGCGCCCATCACCGATGTCTTCATTGTCTTCACGGGATTATACTGATAATGCACGGGCGATGCGGGACAGGCCAGGTTATATATCTGGTCCACTTCCACTAAAAGCTCTTTCGTCACATCGTGCCGCAGGAACTCAAAACGGTGGTTATCCAGATATTTCTCTATATTCCTCTTAGTACCTGTGAAAAGATTGTCCGCGCATATCACATCATGCCCGTCGCTTAAAAGCCTCCCGCAGAGGTGTGAGCCTATGAATCCCGCCCCGCCGGTCACAAGTATCCTCTTACCCATTAAGCCTCCCTTTCCGCCAGCTGAGGCCTAAGTCCTATTGGGTAGTAGTCGAGGCCATATTCCTTTACCTTGGACGGGTCATACTGATTGCGGCCATCGAAAATAACAGGTGTCTTTAACAGTCTTGCGATCTCAAAGTAGTCAGGGCTCCTGAATTCCCTCCACTCAGTAATGAGTATCAGCGCATCCGAGTCTTTGAGGGCTTCGTACTTGCTCCTTACATAGCTCACATGCTCATTTCCCTTTAGGTAACATTCCTTTGCCTCCCTGACGGCCTTGGGGTCATACGCCCTTACCTCCGCTCCTGCCTCCGTGAGGGCGGAAATAATGTCTATGGCCGGGGATTCCCTCATGTCGTCGGTGTCAGGCTTGAAAGAGAGCCCCCAGATACCGAATATCCTGCCCGACAGGTCTTCCCCGAACCTCTCCTTCACCTTTTTCACAAGGACCTGCTTCTGGAAATGGTTCACGCTCTCAACAGCTTTCAAGAGCTTCGAATCATAATCGTTTTCATTCGCAGTCATTATAAGGGCTTCCACATCCTTCGGGAAGCAGCTCCCCCCGTAGCCGCAGCCGGGGTAAATGAAGGAAAAGCCTATGCGGCTGTCGCTCCCTATGCCTTTGCGGACCATATTCACATCTGCTCCGACTCTTTCGCATATATTGGCTATCTCATTCATGAATGAGATCTTGGTAGCCAGCATGGAATTTGCCGCATATTTAGTCATCTCTGCAGAAGATATGTCCATAAGGATAAAGTTGTCATTATTCATGAAGTAGGGCTTATAGAGTTCCCGCATGACGGCCTCGGCCTTGGGGCTGTCCACCCCCACCACCACCCTGTCCGGCTTCATGCAGTCAGCTATGGCGCTGCCCTCCTTTAAGAATTCAGGATTAGAGATCACGCTGAAAGTGAGGTCAGAGCCCCTTTTATCCAGCTCCGACTGCACGGTTTCCCTCACCTTTTTAGCTGTACCCACTGGCACTGTGGACTTGTCCACCACATAGATATGATGGTCCATGTACAGCCCTATTTCCTTTGCGACTCCCAATACATACTGTAGGTCTGCAGAGCCATTCTCTCCCATGGGGGTTCCTACGGCTATGAAAACTATGTCGGACTCCCTAAGGGCCTCTTTAATATCAGTAGTAAAATGCAGGGTTCCGCCGTCCCTATTTCTCTCCACCATTTCCGTGAGCCCCGGCTCATATATGGGTATGATGCCCTGCTTCAGATTTTCTATCTTCTTTTCATCTACATCCACGCACCAGACACTATTTCCCATTTCAGAAAAACAAGTGCCCGTCACCAGGCCCACATAGCCTGTCCCTACCACAGCAACTCTCATAGTCTACTTACAACTCCTTAAATAATATCCTTCTCCCTTTTTACAAAAGTGTTTCTATATCTATATCAAGCGCAAACTTTCGTTGCCTGCCCTACTCTATGCCCCTTTTTTTCAGCCATTCCCTATAGAGATCCGGCCGTATTTTTTTTGTGAGCCTTATGGACTCCCTCATGCGCCATTTATCCACGGCCTCATGGTTCCCTGACAGCAGAATGGGCGGGACCTGCCTGTCATGCCAGATTTCAGGCCTGGTATACTGGGGGTACTCTAAAAGCCCGTTCTCAAAGGACTCAGTCTCAGCCGAATCCACATTATGCAGCACCCCCGGAATGAGCCTTGAAATTGCGTCCATCATGACAAGCGCAGGAAGCTCGCCACCCGTCAGCACATAATCCCCTATGGAATAGCGCTCTGCATGCAGCTCTGTCAGCACCCTCTCGTCCACGCCCTCATAGTGGCCACAGAGAAAGATCAACTCTTCCTCTTGGGAGAGCTCCTTCGCTATGTCCTGACTGAATGTCCTCCCTGCAGGGGTGGGGAAGATAAGCTTTCTCTTTTTCTCTGGACCAATAGCATCCACTCCATCAACTGGAGCTTCCCTGCGGTCCGCCTCATTTAGTCCGGCACTAGCTTCCCTGCGGTCTGCCTCATTAAGCCCGGCACCTGCTTCCCGACAGGCATATTCATAGGCCTCGTATATTGGCTCACACTGCATGAGCATACCTGCGCCGCCCCCATAGGGGTAATCATCCACGGAGCCATAGCGTATCTGGGAAAAATCCTTTAAGTTAATGATATCCAAGGAGATTAAACCCATGCGCATGCCCCGTCCGACTATGCTGGTCTCCATGCCTGTCCTTATGAGGTCCGGAAAAAGGCTTATTACCTTAAAAACCATAGCTTTCACAATACGGATCTATTCATAATCCCGGAAGAAGGTGAACTTTCATTTCCCCTGCTTCCACATCCACCTGCTTAATGCAGTCCTTTATGGCTGGAATAAGCACTTCTCCCCCGTCTGTAAGCGACACAGTGTAAACGTCGTTCGCTCCAGTATGTATCACATTTTTGAGCTCTCCCAGTTCTGCGCCCTCCTCGTCAAAAACCTTCATTCCTATTAGGTCCGCCTCAAAATACTGGCCCTCTTTCAGCTCTGCGGCCTCTTCCCTTGTGACCAGTATCTCATAGCCCCTGTAGGGCATTACCGACTCTATGTCGTCTATGCCCTTGAACTTCAGGATGACCATATTTTTAAAGTAGCGCGCCTTTTCTATTTCCGCCTCTATGCGCCTGCCCCCTTTTTCCAGAAATACCTTGGAAAAAAGAGAAAAGCGGCCAGGGTCATCCAGGAACGGATAGACCTTGACCTCTCCCTTCAGCCCATGGGTAGAGCTAATGCTTCCGGCGGGAAGATATGGCTTAAGCCTGCCCACCATATTTGCGCTCATACTATGTCCACGTTGACTTTTCTGCTGTCCTTGGAGGCTGCGGCCTTCACAACAGAACGTATGGCTTTGGCAATCCTCCCCTGCTTGCCTATGACCTTGCCTATATCCCCTTCAGCCACCTTGAGCGTGATGTCTATGGAGTGGTCTGTTTCGGTCTGCTCTACGCTCACTTCCTCAGGATGCTCAACAAGAGCCTTGGCAATGACTTCAACTACTTCCTTCATATAAGCGGCACCTCCTTTTAGTTCAGAATGCCTGCCTTCTTAAAGAGCTTTGCCACAGTTTCAGTGGGCTGTGCGCCATTCTTTAACCATGTCTTCGCAGCCTCTTCATCCACCTTGAACTCCGTGGGCTCTTTTAAGGGGTCATAGGTTCCGATCTCAGCTATGCTCTTGCTGCAGGAAACGGCAGTCCTGGCATCTGCCACGACTATCCTGTAGAAAGGCGCCTTCTTCTTACCTATCCTCTTTAACCTGATCTTTACCATTTTCTTTTACCCTTTCCTTTGACTGTAATTATTTTTAACTTTATGGTATCTATTCAGCACCCCTTGCGCCTCCGAAATGCAAAAAACGCATTTCCACGGCACCAGACATGCCCAGCGTGCCTAAACGGTGCCCAAATGTGCCGCTGGCACATTTTGCAGTGTGCTGAATATTTAGGACCTGTAGCAAATCAACTTAGTCATTTGACTTGTCTGCTTTCCCGATAGCTGCGTCAGAAAAGCATCCTGCTTCAACTGACTAAATAATCCTGCTACAGTTCCTTACCCTTTATGATCAAAGTGCCTTTATTAAAACCTTCCGGCACTCTTATCACCTTTATAACATCCAAAAACCAGTTATGCGGCCTACCTTAGCCCTTTCATGAGGTTCGACAGCCCGCCGAGGCCTCCAAAGCCTCCGAATCCCCGCTTTCCCTTCATAAGTCCGGGCATTTTCTTTACCATCTTCTGCATCTCCCCGAACTCCTTTACGAGGCGGTTAACATACATTATGTCAACCCCAGCCCCCTTAGCTATCCTGTGCTTCCTCTGTGGATTTAAAAGCTTAGGATTCGCTCTCTCCGCCTTGGTCATGGAGTGGATGATGGCCTCATTCCTTAAGAAAACCTTTTCATCTATCATCCCCGATATATCCCTGCCACCTGTAAGCCCCGGAAGCATACTTAAGATAGAGCCCAGGCCCCCCATGCGCCTCATCTGTTCCATGCTGGTCAAGTAATCGTCGAAGTCAAACTTGCCTTTCTTTAGCTTATTCTGCATGCCCAGGGCGGCTTCTTCGTCCACATTCTCGACAGCCTTCTCTATAAGGGAGAGCACATCCCCCATGCCGAGTATCCTTGACGCCATGCGGTCAGGATGGAACTCGTCCAAGTCTGTGAGCTTTTCTCCCATACCTACATACAGTATAGGCTTCTCCGTAACTGTCCTTATGGAAAGCGCGGCTCCGCCTCTTGCGTCTCCGTCCAGCTTTGACAGGACCACGCCGTCTATGCCGACTTTTTCGTCAAAGCCCTTGGCCACGTCCACTGCGGCCTGTCCCGTGCTGGCATCGGCTACGAGGAGGGTATCATGTATCTCTATGCTCTCTTTAATGCGCTTCAGCTCATCCATGAGCTCCTCATCTATCTGCTGCCTGCCGGCGGTATCCAGTATCACCACATTGCAGGCCTTCTCTCCGGCATAGCTTATGGCATCCTTTGCTATCTTTATAGGGTCTTTGCAGCCATCCAGGCTGAAGACCTCCGTCTCTACCCTCTCCCCGTTGACTTTCAGCTGCTCTATGGCGGCTGGCCTATACACATCCAATGCCGCAAGCAGGCTCTTCTTTCCCTTGGCTTTCAGCCTCTGGGCAAGCTTTGCGCAGGTTGTGGTCTTTCCCGCTCCGTTTAAGCCGCACATCATTATTACGGTAATGCTTTTTCCGGGTGCGAATTTCAGCTCTTTCTCAGAACCCCCAAGGAGTTCTGTCAGTTCTTCATTTACTATCTTTACGACTGTCTGTCCGGGATTTAAGCCGTTCAGCACTTCCTCGCCAACGGCCCTGCCCTCTATATTTTTAATGAAGTCTTTTACGACCTTGAAATTGACATCCGCCTCAAGCAGGGCAAGCTTTACCTCTTTTAAGGCTCCCTTTACGTCGTCTTCCGTCAGCCGCCCCTTGTCCCTAAGCCCCTTGAAAATTCGGGTTAATTTATCTGTAAGGCTTTCAAATGCCATATATATCTCCCATATTAGAATAGCATGTTCTAAGCTCTAACTGACGCTTTGCGGTACCCGCCCCTCTGCTAGCAGATCATACCACTCACAATCTCGACAGGATACTATCAGAGAGCATCTTTATCCTTTCGGCCTCTGGCCCTTCGAGCCGTTCTGCGAGCTCCTTTATCTCTGATGCCGCCCTGCTCATATCCTGAAACCGCTTAAGAAGCCCCAGCCTCTCCTCGTAGGATAAGAGTATGCGCCTGCAGCGCCCTATCATCGCCGAAACAGCCTGCCGGCTCACGCCCTGCTCTGCGGCTATCTCAGAGAGGGACATATCATCCATGACGCTTAAGCTAAAAATCTCCTTCTGGTTTTCACTTAGAAGCTCTCCGTAGAAATCATAGAGCAGAGCTTCTTTTGCTATTTCATCCACATCCTATCCATGCCGGAAATGAAATCGAAAACTATTCTGCCCATTAAAGAAATAGCCTGCCATTTCTCTAATGAGCCTGCGCCGGAGTCGTACTGCTCTACGGCTAAATTCCTTAGGCCGCCTCCAGCCATACTCAGTAACGCTATTTATACTCATTAACGTAAATCACCGCCGTTGTATATATCGTATAATGAGCAAACGCATAAGAGCGCAGGGCTTGAAATGGCAGTTAATTGCGTTTGCGAGTATAATTCCATTACTGAATATGGAATCAGACAACGGACGAGAGTATAGCACAGCTAAAGCCATGCTGTCAACCTCAGATATTGACATCGCTATGGAGAAATCCGACTCCCTGGACAGCTCCATAGAAAACGATGTGCTTTCGGGTCATAGCTCCATCCCCATAAGAATTACACGGGCTTCGCGTGAGAAACCATGCCTCTCATAGAATTCAGGAAGAAAGCCGGAAGAGCCTGTTATAAGATTTATCCCAGCAATCCCTCTCTCTTTCATATCGGCCTTGCAGCGTTCCATGGCTCTCCCGAAAACGCCTCCGCATAAATCTCTCCATAAAGGCTTGTATGGTCTGGATTTATAGGTTTAATCGGAAAAGCCTCTGCTAATCTACCCTTAAGTACCTCATACCTCTGCCGCTTCTCTTCTTTAGCAAAATGGACTTCTCTGTCCTGTTCAGGGCAGTTACTGTAGTCAAGCACCTCATCCCCGAACTGCTCACTCGTCAAGTCAAACACGCACCCATCGACATCATTGAAACAATGGAAAGTGCCTCCCTCCCTTGGAACACCATAAACTTTCCCGCCAAAAATATCCTGCATAAGAAAAGCCGTTATAGAGCACTGGCCGAATGTGGGATTATCTGGTCTCCATCCATTCCTCATCCTCGGTGCGCAGGTGTCCGCTGACCAAAGTGCCGATAATATGTCATAATAATCACGAGGATTTAAGCCATTTTTATCTTTCACATTGGCTGTTTCCCAGCCATAGAATTTGTATTCCTTCAATTTAGTATTTCTCCCTGATTAGGATAGCATATTCTAAAATCCGGCCTACTCTCCCTCGACCGTCGCCAGATAATAATTTCCTGCTTCCTTTAAGAATTCTGCTACTCTCTGCATAGTTTTGATCCTCCTTTACTCTTCCGGCTTCTTGCCGATGAGACTGCTTATCTCTTTATCATCGGCATTCGGCCACACTTCCTTTATCCGATTAACTACCTTCTCCCATGAACAAAAGGGCTTCTCATCATACGCTTTCGTCACAGTTTCATAACCCCAGACAGCTTCCGGCGGCAACAATACCGACACAGGCATCCCATACTCGGAGCCCTTCTTGTTCGTTCTCCTGTGGAAATCAGCTATTACAAGATAGGTCTACATCTGTAGGCCTGTTATAATCCCCGGATAATTCTTGCTGCCATTCTTGCCGAATCCCGCCATCTTCTTAAGTTCCGTGGAGAGTATCTGCTTGTCGGGGAATGTCATGTCGCCGTCAGCTGGCGTAATTCCGACTTTCTGAGTTAGGACATGCTTTTTCCTGAATTGCCTATACGAAATCATTACTGCATCCAATGGACATATTCTTATATCGTCACTAATATGCCATATTTTAGACCCTGACGCAATAAAAACCGCGCTTTTACTCCTTACCCAGCATCTTTAATCCAGCTATTCCTGCAGCGATCAACAGGACACAGATGACCTGTGGAGTGGACAGTTTCTCTTGGAAGAGAAACACTCCGAGTATTGAAGTACCTATTATTCCAAATCCTGTCCACATGGCGTAGGCTGTTCCCAAAGGAAGATTCTTAAGGGACATCGACAGGAAAACCGCACTGAGTATGTAGCCCACGACTGTAATTACTGATGGGAGCAAGACCGTAAATCCCTCTGAATACTTCATCGCAACAGCCCACGCCACCTCAAAAATACCTGCCAATGCCAGCATAATCCACTTCATAAATATCTTCCCCTTTCTTATTGACAGCCGCCTCCGATTTACAAACGAAAAAACGCCACGCCTTTATCTTCCATGACCTAACGATAAAGGAGTGACGTTAATCCTGCTACCCGGTGGCAACAAGCGTCTATAGTTTTGTGATTTTACAACATTTTGATTTTCTGGTCAAACTAAAAAGCCGAGACCATAAGCATCTGCGCTCCAAATCCCTGCATTCGCCACCAGTCCGCTTTTCAATTTCGTCTACGTCGAACGGATGGTTCCCCTGACCGATTTGAGCGCTTTTTCAAGAAGCCCTACACAGTCTCCAATCTCGACTGCGATTCCTTTTATATCGGCCACTCAGCCGCCCGCCCTTCATAAAAAACATATTGACTTGCAACCATATATAGTTGCATACCCTTGTCCTTTATGCTATACTCGCCATTTAGAGGATGCTGTGTTATGGGCAAAAAAGAAAAACTAATAGCGAGGCTCAAGAGCCTGCCAAAAGACTTCACATTTAACGAGGCTGAATCCCTTCTCGGCTACCTCGGCTATTCCAAGGGCAATAAGGGAAAAACCAGCGGATCAAGGATTGAATTCCGCAATATTGACCTTGGAGCGAAGCTTGTCATGCACAAGCCGCATCCTGACAATACTCTCAAGCCCTATCAGACAAAGCAGCTGAGAAAACATCTCGAACAGGAGGGGTTGATATGAATAATCTGTTAAAGTACAAAGGCTACACGGGCAGCGTTGAATTCTCCGAAGATGACAATCTCCTGTACGGATCAGTCCTCGGCATCCGTTCGCTCATCTCTTACGAGGGAACCACCGTCAAGGAACTGATCGAGGATTTCCACGGAGCCGTTGACGACTACCTCATCATGTGCGAGGAGGACGGAACGGAGCCTGAAACTGCCTACAAGGGAAGCCTCAGCGTCCGCCTTGGCGAGAAGCTTCACGAAGAGACTGCCGATTACTCCCACGCCTGCCATCAAAGCATAAACTCATACATCGTTGACGCTGTTCGTGAAAAGAACGAAAGACAGAAAGCCCTCGCTTACTGACCGATTCCAGCGGATTAATCCCGCCTTAGGGACAGCCCTGAGGCTGCCGCCGAAATCTTTACCCGACTGTTTGTCTATATATAGCATGCCATCGACTACCCCATTCTCCTTCAGGGCTATCAGCTGCCTGTCCTCTTTCTGGCTCCTGCTGCTCACCCTTGCATATCCAAAATTCTTCTTCATCGCTTTCCTCCTTCCGGCAGAACTTGCCCAATAAGTTGGGGGTTTTATTGTACTACCCAGAATTTCGGAGCGGGCAGGGGAAAACGTGCCGCTGCCAGATGGTGTGCATTCGCCAAGGCTCCTGCCCTCCGTGCGAGCACGGCGGACGCTTCTTTGCGTCCTCACCGAATTGAAAGCTAAAGTTGCCCTCTGCGCAAGCACGGCGGACGCTTCTTTGCGCCCTCACCGAATTGAAAGCCTTATCGCACAAAAAAAGCATGCGCCTCATTCGTGCGTACGCCTTTCCTGCAAATAAAGAAGTCCCTTAAGGAGTATTGCTTATTTATTCCTATTCTATTTCCCGTACTTACCGTTCTTATTTTAAATATAATAAACGACAAAAGCAATCGTACTTCCCTGACCCCAAAACACCAAAAGGTCAGAACTCTAGTCTATCATGCTCCCAATGGGGGATTGGGCCATGGAAGCCGGATTTATGCCATACATTATGCACATTTCCCTGAATACCTCCTTAGTCTTAACCAGGGTCTCCAGGTCGTTCATGTCCACCTTCTCATTAGCCTTTTTGCCCATGCGGTTATTTGCGATAAAGGCGCTCTGGCAGAAGGCCTCCATGATGAAATCCGTATAAGAGAGCTTCTTTTCCTTATCATCCTGTTTTTCAGCTCCCGCTTTCTCCTTCTCCCCAAATAGACTGTAAAGCTCCTGAACTTCCTTGTCATTTAAGGCGCCCATGATGCCCTTGTCCTTTTCCCTGGATGCAGAAAGCGACCTCTCCAGCCACATGCGTCCCACGTCCAGGCCGACCTTGCCCCTGCCCACGGCTTCCCTCACCCATACCAGCCTCTTCTTTTCGTCATTTAAGCTATTCAGCTTATCTTCATCGGTCTGGGAGGATATAGTCTTATCCACTTTTTCCTGCAGCTCCCCGACCTTATTTAGTATCATCTGCTGAGTCGCAGGAATACGCAGGTCCTTAAATGTCTTTTCCCTCGTAAGCATCTCATGGCCTGCCGTGGTACGCTCGTTTAAGACAAAGTTCACAGTCTTTTTGCCCAGCTTCTGCATGAGAAGCTTAATGGTCCTGCCACTGGCTATGCCATCCTCCTTCTCGTTCTGCTTCTCCAGAGAATGGCGCTTTTCAATGGAAGCCATCTTCTCAGCATCAAATATCTGCCCGCCGTCAAAGGTATTCTCGTACTTATCCTTCCAGCGCACCATGGACTGCGCAAAGGCCTGGAAAGAATTAAGGCTATTTTTTTTACGGCCTTGCTCCTGAAGCCACATCCTTGTCCTGGCCGTGAAATTCCTGTCCCTGATATTCGCATAATAGTCCGAAGAAATGATGGACATCCTTTCCTCGTATGCGTCCTTCACCTCCTTAAACCAAGATAAGTCTTTAAGGAGCTGCTTTTTGTCCTTTTCATCCATTTCGGGGACCGAGCCCCCCTTCATAAGGTCGGAATAGAGTTCATCAGCCCTCTGCAAAAAAGGCATCTCCTTCGTATACTTGTCTATAAACTCCCTGTCCGAGTGAAAATTGAAGTTCTCCGTATCCTTATGCTTCATCTCGGTCACGACCTGATAGCTCTCCTTCTTATTCTTCCCCGCCTTCTCTGTCTGCTTAAGGGCATCCTGGCTAAAACCTTTCCTGCGCAGGAGTTCCTCCCTTAGCTTCTTCATTTCCTTACTGCTGAGTGCGGGCTTATGGCCGTTTAGGGCTATATAGTCTTCCGGTGCCTTATCTATGCTCCTCTGCTTCTCAAGCCCCAGGCCGGGGATCACGGGCAGCTTCTTCCAACCCTCCTTCTTATAGTCATAGGTCTGCAGGCTCATATAGTCGCCCTGCTGCGGCATATTTGCAAATCTCAATCTGTAGGCTTCCGCATCATAAAAATTGCCCTGGGCAGGGGTATAGTTTACATAACTCTGTTTGCTCATATCGAAGAGGGGGTCTTCGAATAGATTACTTTTCTTCTTTTTTTCCTTTTGCAATAAATCTGCCTGTTCGGGATTCATAACTGCCTCCTCTCCATGCCGCTTAAGATTATTACTATCCCTGTCACAACAACTCATAGTATATCAAACTACAAAAGTAATTGTACTTTCCTTTGGCCCAAATGCCAAAAGCAAGGCACTTAAGGCTCGGAAAACAACAATTACTAATGTCATTTACTATAGCTTGCAGTCTCGCAAAGTGCGCACAGCACCTTTCCGCTCTCCTCAAGGCTTTCCCTTGACGGAAGCAGCTTTTCCAAAAAAAGCCTCATATTCTCATTTGCGCCCACAAAAGAGACCCTGCTGTCCGCCGGCAGCTTTGCCGCCGATGTCCTTATGAAGGCAGAAACCAGCATAAGGGTGTGGGAAGGGTTCTTTGCGTCAAAATTTATCAGCAGGGAAACATTTAGCATATTTTCATCAGGGTCATAGTACGACAGTATGCAGCCTGTCGGCTCCAGCCCTTCCCCCATATAGAGAAAGCTAATGTCCTTGCTGCAAATGGACAGGTAGTCAGGATAGCCTAGCTTTATGATATTATTCCTAAGGATCCTGATGCTTTGCGCTTCGGCCTCTGATAAAGGCACACAGTTCACTCCGGGCTTGGGAAGCGCCCTCGCCTTCTGTGATGAAAAAAGGGCTGATAGCTCAAAGGAGTACAAGGGCTCATCCTCCAGCACGAGGAATCCATTTTTTAGGAAAAATTCCTCCATCCCTTCCTCACTGTCCCGAAAACAGCCTTCCACAAAGGCAGCCCCATTGACCCTCGCCATGTCCATTATGCCCTTTATGAGCATGGAGCCGACGCCTATCCTCCTGTGCTCAGGCAGCACATATAGCCATTCTGTAATGAGATTGCCCTTGCCCGAATGCACCGTGTCACTGTCCGGCCTGACTACGGCTATCCCCACTGGCAGGTCATGGTCATCGAGGCACACCACCCCATAAATATTCTGCCTAATCTGAAAAGCTTCCGGCAGCATATAGTACAGCTCTGGCGCAGCCTCCTCTGTAAGCCTCGCTAGATACATTATGGCCTCCCTCCTATAGCGAAAAGCCCCTCACGCCACCCTGCCTTTCCACAAAAGCAGGTACAGCCCTTACACCAGGGCATATAAATGGATTCGGCCGGCGGCGCAGGGAATTTATCGGCACGCCACCGGTGCGGGCTCATTGACGAAAAGGCAGGCCATTTCGTTAATGAGCACATAATTTTTCAGAAGTATTTGTCACAGTTAGGGCAGTAACGGCTCTTTCCCGGTACGCCTGCTATTTTTTTTAGCAATCCGACGCACTCAGGGCAGCGGCCAAGTGCCTGTGGATCTTCTACGCCGCCCATGTCGTCCCTTAATTCAGACCCGCCCGATACGCCCATGAGTTCCTCTTCCTTTAATTCGTCCATACCCATTTCTATTACCTCTTGCTATTCTTAATACAATGCTCTTCTGCTTTGCTGAATTTTACTAATATCTTATATATAAGATTGACTTTGTCAAGGAGCAAATCTTCTTAAGAATTCCTGTGAAAACTCCTTTTTAATTGCTTGACCTATGCTTTTAAATATTTGATAATAGCATAGTGATATTCCCCTATAAAGCGATAATGAGGTTTATAACTATGACACCTGAAGAAATGAAAAGCATTCTTACCAACCAATACGCAGATTATCAGGAAATAAAACAGGCAAACGGCGACCATGAGAACAAAGAACTTGAATATAAAATGAAACGAACCGCCGCAATTCTAGAATCCCTGGGCGTGAATGTTTAAAGCCTGCATTACGGATGAATAAACTGAAAAGAGGTATTAATGCACTACGCAGATCAGCACATTCACTCAAATTTCTCCACTGACGGGCGCGACACCCTCAACAATATGGCCGCATCCGCTATGGACAAGGGGTTGCCGCTTATATGCTTTACCGAGCACATGGACTATGACAGCCATTATCCCGACGGAATATTCGAGGTAGATACCGATGCCTATTTAAAAGGCTTTACTGAACTTAAAAATAATATAAAAGCCCCCTTGGAGCTATGCTTCGGTGTAGAACTGGGGTTGCAGCCGCATCTCGTGGACCACTTCAATGAATATGTCAATAATTACCCCTTTGACCTGGTGCTGGGATCTTCGCATATAGTTGACGGCATGGATGCCGCCTTCCCTAAATACTATAATAGCTTCACGACAGAAAAGGCCGCAAATATGCGCTATTTCGAGGCAGAGCTTCACTGTGCGGAGCTATTTTCCTGCTTCGACATCTATGCGCACTTAGATTATGCCCTGCGCTACGCTCCCTCCGGCACTAGCGATTTTGATTATTCAGAGTATGGGGATGTGCTGGATTCGCTGCTAAAGACCCTTATAGATAAGGGCAAGGGCATAGAGGTAAACACAGGCGGCCTAAGAAAGAGCTTCAAGCGGCTTAACCCCCACCCTTCTATCCTTAAGCGTTACAGGGAGCTTGGGGGCGAGATCGTTACCATAGGGAGCGATGCCCACAATACTTCTGACATAGCCTCAGGCTTTGACATAGCGCTTTCCGCCCTTAGTGACAGCGGTTTCAGGTACTACTGCGTTTTCAGGGAGAGAAAAGCTGAATATTTAAGGATTTAGAAAAACTATTCAGGCCGGTGCGGCACACTCCGCTGTATGGCTCCAGCTGATAATGTTTAACACGCAGCCAGCCGGTCAAAAGCCGCAAGGCATATTATAGCAAACGAAGGAGTTTCCCTTATGTCCCGTGAAAAACTGCACGAGCTGGATGTGATACGCTCATTCAGCGCAATAGGGGTAGTATTTACCCACTATATGTACATCTTTCTGGAATACGCCATTCCGGGCTCAGGCCCAAATATGCTTGAGCACGAGAACGGCGACTGGGGCGGCAGCATTGTGGGGCTTTTCTTCGTCATATCCGGAGCGGCCCTCTACTATAACCACCCTGTTATCAAAAAGGGAGGCCTCCTTAATTTCTATAAAAAGCGCTGGCTCTCCATTTTTCCCATGTTCTATGTGGCCTGGGCCGTCATGTACTATATAAATTCCGAGAGGGCCGGAGGCTGGTACTGGGGAGGCCCAAGGAAGAATTTCCTATTGACCTTTTTCGGCATGGACGGCTACCTCATGCACCACGGCAGGAACTACTACTGCCTGGGGGAGTGGTTCTTAGGTGCAATAATCATACTTTACATCCTCTATCCCATCATAATCTGGGCCTTTAACCGCATACGCTGGATCTCCACTGCCATAGTCGCCCTTCTCTTCATTCTGAACCCCCTGCGGCACTACCTGTCTAGCGCCCCCGACAGCAATATCTTCTTCCGCTTTGTGAAGTTCTACAATAGCCACATCATTATTTCCGACAATACCTGCCTCTGGACCTGCCTCATGTACTTCTGGCTGGGCCTCCTCTTTATAGAATACAGGGACAGGCTGATAAAGCCCTGGACCATAGGGCTCAGCATCGTCATCGTGCTTGTGATAGCCCTTGTGCCCCTGGGCCTTGCGAAGATATATTCAGGGATAATTATGGCATCTGCCTTTTATGTGCTCCTAAGCGCAGTGACTCCCTTTTTGCTTAAGCTCCCCCCTCTTATGGCCGTGATACGCTTTATAAGCAAGTACTCTTACGGCACCTTCCTCGTGCACCATGTGCTGCTCTACGCCCACATGGCCCACTTCAGGAATACCTACTTCACCCAGCTTAGCTCCACGCTGTTCTTCATACCAATTTATGCAATTATAATCCTGAACGGGGTGCTTCTGACTAAGCTCGTGGACATTCTGATGTATGCCTTTCGCACTTTGATAACGGAACTAAAGAGCTGTCTATAAAAAACTTTTCCACCTGTACGGTTGCCTGATATAGTTGGCGCAAAATAGCTATTATTGACACTCCTCTAAATCCGCGTTATGCTTATAAAAACGATATTTTTCGAGGTTTATAAGCATAATGCCCAGGAAATCCAGAGAGGTTAATT
>JAGBNO010000037.1 GCA_017634355.1 Lachnospiraceae bacterium | reverse complement strand
GTGGCCTGCCTCTGGGAGTCGTTAAAATATGCGGGAACGGTAATAACAGCCTCTGAAACGCTCTCTCCCAAATAGCTCTCCGCATCGGCCTTAAGCTTCTGCAATATCATTGCAGAGATCTGTTGCGGGGAGTAGCGCTTCTCATCTATGGTGCGGCCGTGATCCGTGCCCATATCCCTCTTTATGGAGGATATGGTCCTGTCTGCATTTGTGACCGCCTGCCTCTTCGCAGGCTCGCCTACCAGCCTCTCTCCTGTCTTTGTGAATGCCACTATGGAAGGCGTGGTCCTGGCACCTTCCGCATTGGCTATGACGGTGGGCTTTCCGCCTTCCATAACTGCCACGCAGCTATTTGTTGTGCCCAGATCGATACCTATTATCTTACTCATGTTTTCCTCCTTTATATGTCCTCATTAACGAAACGGCCTGCCGTTTCGTTAAATAAGCCTCCGCCCTTTGAATAATGGGCTATAATGCTGTTTTTAGCTGACAACGCTCACCATTGAATGCCTTACCACGGAATCCCTGTACAGGTAACCCTTTTGAAGCTCCTTCAATATAGTGCCTGAGGGCTGGCTGTCGCTATCCTCCTGCATGACTGCATTGTGGAAGTCAGGATTGAATTCCTTTCCCAGGGCATCTATGGGCTTCACGCCTATGCCCTCCAGCTCCGTGATAAGCTGCTTATATACCATGCGCATACCTTCCATAAAGGGATCTGCCTCTTTTTCAGGCTTATCCTCCGCAGCTTCCTCTGACATGCCTAAGGCCCTCTCGAAATTATCGACTACGGGCAGGATTTTTTCTATCACACTCTTTGCGCCCGTCTCGAACATGGCCTCTTTCTCTTTGCTGCTACGCTTGCGGAAATTCTCGAATTCAGCCATGAGCCGTATATGCTTATCATTGAGCTCTTCTATCCTTGCATCCTTCGGATCTTTTTTCTCCCCGCCGGCTCCGCTTTCTTTCTTTTCCTCTCCGCCGCCGTCTTCAGTATCTTTAGGATCTGCTGTCTCAGCCTCTCCGGCCTCTTCTTCCGCTCCGGCCTCTTCCTTTGCCTCTTCTTCCTCTTTATCCTCCGTCTCTATTTCTATCTCTATCTTCTTTTCCTTCTTTTCCTTCTTTTCTTTTTTTTCCTTTTCTTTACTCAAATGTGATCAGCCTCCTTTCAATATATATTAACCCCAATGAAAAACTTGAAAATTTATCAAAGAGAGCTAAGTCTTTTTATACAAGGCATCCAACTGGGTCTGCAGGGTTTTCAGCGTCTTCGCCACCTTCTCATAGTCCATGCGCTTAGGACCTATGATGCTCATCATGCCTTTCATCCCGTCCTCCAGCTCATAGGTGGCGGTCACGACAGAACAGTCCTTCATGGTCTGTATGGGAGACTCATCCCCTATGTAGACCTGTATCCCCGTGCCTGTTCCTCCCTCTTCAGCGGCCTCCTGCAGAGATTCCCTCATAAGCTTGCCAAACTGCCGTTTCTCTTCCAGCGTGCTGATTATGTCGCTGGCCTTCTCTTTGTCCGTAAGCTCCGGATATTTGAAAATATTGTTGGCCCCGCTCGTGTAGATCTCCAGGTCCTCATCGGCCCTGATGGCCTCTGCCACCGCATCGATAACGGATGCCACCACCGCAGAATGTATGCCCGCCCGCTCTTTTATAAGGGTTATAAGCCCCAGATTGATATCCTCCAGCGAAAGCCCGTTCAGATGGGTATTCAGGAGGAGATTGAGCTTCAGGACGGTATCTGCATCCATTTCGCCGTCTACGCGGATCATCTTGTTCTTGATGATATTGCCTTCCACGACGATGACGGCCAGTATCTGGTCCACATCCACCTTGGACAGCTGAATAAACTTCAGCTTATTGTGGTGTATCTGCGGAGTGGATATCATGGCGGCATAATTCGTATTGTCAGCCAAAAGCCTCGCCACCTGCTTTAAGAGCTCCGAGAGCTCATCCGCCTTCTGGACCACCATCTCATGCATATCGGCAACTTCTCTTTCCTTGTCCTGCATGAGCCTGTCCACATAGAAACGGTAGCCCTTGTCCGAAGGGATCCTGCCGGATGAGGTGTGCGGCTGAAGTATATAGCCCATCTCCTCCAAGTCCGACATCTCGTTCCTTATGGTCGCGGGACTTAAATGCAACTCCTCGTACTTGGAAATCGTACGGGAACCCACCGGCTCCCCTGTCTCCAAATAGTTCCGGATGATCGCTTCCAATATTCTGGTTTTCCGTTCATTAAGTTCCATTTCCTGTCCTCTTAAGGGAGGTGTTAGCACTCGATTTGTATGAGTGCTAATTTCTACAGCACATAAGATATCACCCATCAAATCTTTTGTCAACAACTGTTTTATAAAAATTTTCTTTCAAAAGCAGGTTTTACGGATTAATTTGCGCTTGATGCACAAATTAATCCTACAGATTTTTTTATTTCCTGCCGAAATATGATAGGGAATTGCTTTTAAAGAAAGCCCCAGGAAACGGAGTATTAATACAGGGAACGAATTGGGAATTTGCATTATCAGCTCATGATTATGCAATTTACAAAGTCGTTTGCTATGACACGGAGTATGGATAATATGAATATAGATTTTAATACGGTAGGAAATAAGAATACAGAGGAAATCTTTAGGGACAGCAGCCAAAAAAGGACCTATGCCGCTAAAGAGCCCGCCCCTTCTTTGGGCTACAGCCTGAATTTAAATTCTTGGAAAAAGGGAATGATGGCCTACGGCAAGGCCAACGAAAACAGGGAATCCCACGGCAAAAAGAGCCTGGCTGAAAGCTTGCAGGAAAGCGGCTCTTACGATGCCCATACTGCCCACAACTACATGGCCGTAATGTCCAATACCATGTCGGAAAAGGACTTTAATGAGCTGCAGAAAGAGGGCTGCCACCCCGGCAAAATGGAAATAAAGGAGGCCGTGACCAATCTGGACCGCATAAAGGTGACGCTGGCCGAAGCGGGCGTCCATGTGGCAGGATATACGGACAATATTGACAGTGAGGCTGTGGAGGCGATCACAGGCAGCAAAAGCATGGCTAAAGAAATTCTGGATAGCCCCATAAGCGGCAATGAGGCCATGGAAAGCCTGAATTCCTACGACCTCCCAGCCACAGAGGAAAATATAAAGAATGTGCTTGCCGCCTCTGAGCTGGCGCTGTCCCTGCAGCCTTTAAGCGACGGCGGCGTTACTTACCTGATTGAAAACTCTCTTGAGCCCACCATTATGAATGCCTACGAAGCCCAATATGCCGTAGGTACAGGGGAACTTTCGGCCGCACAAGGTTATTTTTCCCTGGATGCCTCAGGCTACTATGCGGAAAAAGCCGAAAGCACAGACCTCAGCTCCCTGTCAGACAGAATTGACGGAATTATAAATGAAGCAGGGCTTCCTATTAACGAAGATACAAGGACAGATGCCGCCTGGTTCATAGAAAGGGGCATTCCCTTAGAACCATCTGCGCTGCAGTCATACGAGGACCTGAAATCCATAGAGATCCCTCTTGATAAAAAAGCCCTGATGAATGAAATGATGGATGCCATAAGCCAGGGAAAGAGCGCAGAAAACGCATATCTCATAAAAGACTACAGGCTAATAAAGAAGGAGCGCATACTTTCAGAGACAAGGCTTAAG
>JAGBNO010000005.1 GCA_017634355.1 Lachnospiraceae bacterium | reverse complement strand
GTACATAATGCGCTGTATTTTTGTCCGAGAGGGCTGTTCAAAAATCAGGCGCATAGCGGGCTATGTAACTGATTTTTGAACAGCTCTATCGGGCAAAAAGACAAGCAGAATGTACAAGTTATTCTGTAACAGTTCCTTAGAGCTTAAATCTGCCAGCCGCACCTATATGGGGCGGCTGGCAGGAATTATGCAGAGGTGGTAATGAATCAGGCGGTTACACTAAAGGGCGTGAGGTCCGGAATAATACTGAAAATGGATAACGAGCTTAGTTTTTCCGAACTCCTGCCCAAGATACGGGAAAAATTTGAAGATGCGGCCGATTTTTTCGGCAATGCTAAAATAGTTCTATCCCTCGAAAACAGGAAAGTTTCAGATGAAGAAGTCAGGCAGATCCTGGGTGTCATACAGGATGTGACCAAGCTGCAGGTGGTGGCGCTTTCTACCGAGGACGACAGCTTGGAAAAACGTTTCGAGGAGTTGCTTGCGGGTGCGGAGAGAGGAACAACAAAGCCTGTAGGCGAGGTGATGGCCGATACCCGATATGCTGAGATACATGTGGGGACACTGAGGTCAGGCACCAGCGATGAGACAGACTACAGCCTTCTCGTGATGGGAGATGTGAAGCAGGGGGCAGAGGTTTCTGCCGGAGGCAGCATCTTTGTGCTGGGCAGTCTCCTTGGCATTGCAAATGCCGGAAGCATGGGAGATACCACGGCCTTTGTAATGGCCAATCATTTGGATCCCCTGCAGGTAAGGATTTCTGACTATATCGCAATATCTGAGGACAAGGAAGTAAACAGTCTCGATGGCACTGGCATCATACAGCAGATGATGTCGGCAGAGAACGGACCGGAAGTAGCCATGCTTTCAGATGGCCATATCGTTATAAAAAAGTTTGACAGGAATTTCCTTATGAAAGCCAAGGAAAATGCTGCCAAAAAGGAAGATGCTGTGGCGGACGATGAGACGGAAGGGGAAGATGGAAAGCGGGAGGATGAAGAGACATGAGTGAAGTAATAGTTGTAACGTCTGGTAAGGGAGGAGTCGGCAAGACTACCACCACAGCTAATTTGGGCACAGGGCTTGCAAAACTGAATAAAAAAGTAGTTCTGGTGGATACCGATATAGGTTTGAGAAACCTAGACGTAGTGCTGGGATTGGAAAACCGCATCGTTTTTAACCTGGTGGATGTGATAGAGGGGAATTGCAAGGCCGCACAGGCTATGATAAAGGATAAGAAGTGCGACGGCCTCTTCCTCATGCCTGCCGCTCAGACCAGGGATAAGGATGCTGTGACTCCTGAGCAGATGAAGGAACTCGTAGATGAACTGAGGAAAGATTTTGACTACGTGATTCTCGACTGTCCTGCCGGCATAGAGCAGGGTTTTAAGAATGCAGTAGCCGCCGCCGACAGGGCGCTTATCGTCACTACGCCTGAGGTTTCTGCTGTCAGGGATGCAGACAGGATCATAGGCCTTTTAGAGGCCAATGAGATTAAAAATGTGAGGCTGATAGTGAACCGTCTCAATATAGACATGGTAAAGCATGGAAATATGATGACAGCCCAGGACGTGGTAGATGTGCTCTCCATAGATTTAATAGGGGTAGTGCCCTATGATGAAAAGATAGTTGTGTCTACAAATACGGGCACTCCTATTGCCGGAGACAATTCCACGGTAGGTCAGTCTTATATGAATATCTGCCACCGCATAATGGGCGAGGATGTTCCTTTTTTGGACTTAGAGGCAAAAAAAGGCTTTTTTGCAAGGCTGGGTGAGCTTTTTAAGTAAATGGGAGATAGAGAGTCATGAAATTCATGGATTTTTTCAAAAGGAAATCAACCAGCAATATAGCAAAGGAAAGGCTCAAGCTGGTGCTGGTTTCTGACCGTGCCACTACATCTCCCGAAATCATGGAGAAGATGAAGAATGATATCATAGAAGTTCTCAGCAAATATGTGGAAATAGACCAGGATGGCTTAGATATCAAGATCACACAGGTGGAGGCAGAGGGGGACGATGCCGCCGCCGGAAAAACTGTGCCCGCCCTCTATGCCAACATACCCATAAAGTCCATGAAGCATTGATATCTATAAGGCTACCTGTCCATATAGTATGCATCCAGTATCTGTTTTGCTACTGGGACAGCATAGTCGCTGCCGCTGCCAGCCCCTTCCATTAGCACGGTTACAACTACTTCTGGCTTTTCCGCAGGGGAAAAGCCCGTGAACCAGGCGTGGCTTTGCCCCTTAATCGTACCGTATTCAGCAGAGCCCGTTTTTCCGGCTACGGTATATTTATCATTTATGAGTCCGCGGCCGGTGCCATTTATAACCACGTCTGACATGTATTCCCTTTCTACAGCTGCTTCCTCCTGGGTCATGACCCGTCCGTATTCCCTTGGGCTGTAGCTTTCCAAAAGGGCTCCCAGGTAATTTGTTTTTTTATCTATCTCGTATGGACACATGAGGATGCCGTCATTTGCTATAGCGGCGGTTATCATGGCTATATGCATGGGCGTTGCCAGTATATTTCCCTGTCCTATGGCCGTATGCAGTATTTCCTCTGTTCCGGCGTCTGGCGTTATGGGGAATTTGCTCATATTATAGCTTAAGTCCAGAGGGAGTTCTTTATTAAATAGCAGTTCCTCTGAGGTTTCCTTAAAGGTGTTGAGGTCCAGGCTGCTTCCCATATAGGCAAAGGCAGAGTTGCAGGACTTCTCAAAGGCGGCCTTGAGGTCCACGTTTCCATGGACGGAGCCGTGGTAGCACTCCACTGTCACATCGTCCTCAGTAAAGCTTCCGCTGCATTTATACTGGAATTCAGAATAGCTGGAGGGGTGCTCCCGCATATACTCCAAGAGGGTAAGCATTTTGAAGGTTGAACCCGGAGGATAGAGGCCCTGGGTGGCCCTGTTTAAGAGCGGCGACTTATCAGTCTGTGCGCTTATTGCGGCCCAATTCTGTGAGACAGTATTGGGATCGAAATCGGGCTTACTCACCATTGCGAGCACCCTGCCTGTTTTTGCCTCCAGCACTACTGCCGCGCCTCTGTATATGCCCAGGGCATCGCTCGCCGCTTTCTGCAGGCCCACATCAAAGCTGGTATAAATATTGTCCCCATAATTCCTAAGGCCGGAGAGTTCTTTTTTCAGGCGTTCTTCCACGGGCGCATTTGAGGTGAGCAGGGAGATGTTGGCGGCCTTTTCAACTCCGGATTTCCCATGGGTAGAAAAGCCCACGGCGTGAGCGAAGAGCTCCTTATATGGATAATAGCGCACTTCGTTATGGCTTTCATTCATGGCCTGCTCTGCCAGTATTTCTCCATTGGCTGCAAAGATAGTACCCCTTATGACCAGTTTTTCCAGATTCTGCTGCCTCGTATTGTAGGAGCTATTTATGGCCGCAGAGGCTTCAAAAGCCACGTAGTGCACCATATATCCCATGAGCAGGATCAAAAGCAGCAGAAAGATATATATGATGACATAGAATTCATGCCTGGGATCTCTGCTTTTTCCTGCCTTTGCCATTTGCATAGCTATTTTTTTCTTTTCTCGCATTTCCTTGTATTCCTTGTCTAGGCCTGTAGCGCTCAGGGAAGGGGGCAGTCTTTTCTTCCATGCGCTTCAAATATATGCCCTGTATAAGGGAGAATATTATCAGCATGGATAGTATGGAGGAGCCTCCGTAGCTTACCAGTGGCAAAGTCACACCTGTGAGCGGGATGAATTTTGTCACTCCCCCCAGCGTGAGGAAGACCTGAAAGATATAGGTTACTGACAGGCCCAATGCCACCAGTTTGTAATAAGCTTCCTTAGTGGACATAGCTATATTCATAAATAGGAGAAATGTGCTTATGCATATAAGAATAAGGCAAAGCGCAGAAAGGGAGCCCAGTTCTTCTGCTATGGCAGAGAATATGAAGTCCTGGGCGGCTATGGGTATTTTGTCCGGGGACCCCATATTTAAGCCCATGCCGAACCATCCGCCCGTGCCTATGGCAAAGAGGGACTGGGTTATTTGATAGCCCTGCCCGTCTATATAGGAGAAAGGGTCTCTCCATGCCAGCACCCTGGTCCTCACATGGGAGAAGAACTGGTATCCAAGGACTGCCGCCATGGAGCCTCCAAGAGCGGCCAATACCAAAACCCAGCCCGAACGCAGGGCGGCATAGAGCATCATGGCATATACTATAAAAAATATCAGTGCGCTCCCCAGGTCTCTGGAGAGAACTAAGATAAGTATATGGGCTCCTGATACGAGGGTAGCTGAGATAAGCCTGCGGCGGCTCGCATTATGCATTAATATCTCATCAGGGCTTAATTTCGACATGAGAGGAGAAAGCATTCCGGCGACATAGAATACGAATATGATTTTTACGAATTCTGAGGGCTGGAATGTGACGCCTGCTATGGTCCAGGAGAGCCTTGCGCCCCTGCTCACTGCTCCGGCGGCCATGACTATGGAAAGGAGCAGTATGCCGGAAAGCCCATAGGTCCAGGTGAAACGCCGTAGATTCTTGAACTTTAGCATAATGAGAGGAATCATTAGGCATAAGCATAGAGATATGCCGGATATGAGGAGCTGCCTGAAAAAACGATCCCAGGAGAGGCGGCATATCATAAGGGAGCCTATGCTTAAGAACATGCAGCAGTGATTTAATATCAGCTGGTCGGCTTTGGGGTACAGCACCCGCCAAAGTATGAGTATGCCTATGAATATTAGCAGCTCTAACATGCAGGCATAGGGCAGGGCGGGTATATCCATTCTTATGGATAACACTGTGAAGCCTCCCAGGTGGAAGAGCATAAGGAGCAGGGTCTGCATATAGGGAGGTGTGGGGAGGAAGCCGTTTAAGGCATAAAGGGCAATAAGAAAAGGGAGTACATAACGTGATAGCCCTAATAGGACATTGTCCAAATCATTCCACCCCCTTCCGGAAGTGGCCAGATGTATATCTGCTAATAGGGCAGCGCAGGGCTTTGGTGTCCGTATTTAGCATTATATTTACAAAGTAATGAAGAATCTCCGTAATTTCTTCTGTGCTTTCATTGGTAAAAGTAAAGCGCAGGGCGGCCGGTTTAAGACTTTTAAGCTTCCGGATTTCCTTATGAAGGGAGAGGGGGACAGAGTTGTATATGGTATTGCAGCAATGGCGGCAGTCCCTCTGCACGGGAAAGGATATGCCCTTTCTGTCGGTCAAGGTCTCTGCGAAACCGCTTTTTTTCTGGCATTTCCTGCCACCGGTGACCGTAAGGCACTGGGCGGATACCATGAGCGGTGCCCTGCCATAGACAGTTACTTCGGAATTCTCTACACCCCGCTCCTCCATTTCCTTTAATGAGAGCTCCAGTGGCGCAGTATCCCTTTTTATGTTGAGGCCCATAAGGACTTCTGATGCATTTGAATTAAAGCTGTAGAGGGAAGAGTCTGCAACTATGTCTCCCTGAAAATCCATTTCCAAGAGGGCAGAAAGATCCTCGTAGTTACGGACCAGGACTCCCTTAGGGCTTCCCTTTAACTCAAGGGACTCTGTTATAGCCCTGGAAATCCGCGGCAGCAGCTGAAACCAGTATATTCCGCTTCCGCCTGGGAATTGCGCAGGGCATTCCTCGCTATATATAAAGAGAGATTTCGGTTTTATGGGGGAAAAAATATCCCGCAGGCTGAGGATAAGCTCCTCTGCCGGCTCCTGCCTCTCAAAGAGGATGGCGATACTCATTGAGCAAAGCCTCCTTTAATTTCTCTATGCCTGTTCGCCTAAGGGCTTTCAAAGCGCCTAAAGGCACAAAACAGGGCGAATCCATGGATACTTGCAGACTGTGGAATTTGAATTCACTATTACCGGTCTTATTAAGCTGGCGCAGTATATCGTCTTTACTCAAAGGCCTGTTTGAGGCGGCCTCTACGGCGGCGCCAAAAACTTCGACTTTCTTTCCCTTGGAGCTTAAGCTTAGCGCAAGAGGGTGTCCGGGGCTTAGGCTTATGCTGCCCTGCATGGGAATAGGAGGGAGCTCCGGCACTATGGCATTTTCAGCCGAAGTGCGGTAGCAGCCTTTCTCTCCGGTTATCATTTCTGCCCCGTTATGTCGGTAGAGATAGCCTCCCTCTTCGCCGCCTCTCGCATAGAGATTTTTTAAGACATTGAGGTCAGAGGCATCCACTGAATAAGGCTCCGGCCTGTCTGACAGGCACAAGTTTAAGTATTTGCGGTATATGCCCGTGACAGTCCCTACATATTCGGGGCTTTTCATGCGCCCCTCTATCTTCAGGCTCTTTACGCCTGCGTTTACCAGGTCCGGCAGAAAATTTATGAGGCAGAGATCCTTCATGGAGAGCGGATACCACTCCCCCTTGTCTTTTCTGTGCCTTAAGCTGTATGGCTGGCGGCAGGGGCCTGCGCAGCGCCCTCTGTTGCCACTCCTCCCGCCCAATAATGAGGACATGAGGCAAAGCCCTGAATAGGCATAGCACATGGAGCCGTGTATGAAACATTCCACCTCGGCAGGGCTTTTTTCACAGACATTCCGGATTTCGTCCAGGGAGAGCTCGCGGGCGAGTATTATCCTCTCCGCTCCCAGCCTGGAAAAAAGCTTTGCTCCGCCCGGCCCCATTACGGCGGCCTGGGTGCTCACATGGATTTTGATATGCGGGAAGTGAAGCCTGATAAGCTTGAGAAGACCTATATCCTGCAGAATGACGGCATCTAAGCCCCGCTCGGCAAGCGGGGCAAGCATAGCTAAAAGGCTATCGGTCTCTTTATCCTTAATGAGGGTATTGACAGTAAGATGGAAACGCCTGCCGTAGAGATGGCATAAATCTATGGCATAGAGCAGCTCATCGGAAGAAAAGTTTCCCGCAAAGGCCCTTGCACTGAAATCTTTTCCGCCGCCATATACGGCATCGGCGCCTGCGGCTATGGCAGAGCGGAGACAATATAGGTCTCCGGCAGGAGACAGGAGCTCTACATATTTCAACGTTTATTACGGCTGCGCTCTTTTAAATTCTGGGCGCGGCCGGTAGCGAATTCTGCTTCCAGCTGCACTATTTTTCTGCGCTGTTCATTATTTTCGTCCTGAAGCTCCTTTAAGCTCTGCTCCAGGCTCTCCATTTTAATCTGTGTCGTGACCAGATTGTGCTTGACATCATAGAGCTCTTTGTCCTTCTGGTCCATAGCATCCCTGAGCTCATTCAGCTCATCGCGGGCCTTGAAATAGTCATCGGCTATATTCAGCTGCAGGAGCATATTCTGGGTATCCACAGACTGACGGCGATAGCTGTCTACCTTGCTGTATTCTGAAATCTTGCCATTAATATAGGCGGCTATGCGCTGCAGGTATTCTTCGCTCTCATTACCTGTCAGTGTAAATACTTTGCCGCCGATTAACACCTCTGTGTCAGTTTTTGTCGCCATGAAAAGCTTCCCTCGAATGGGCAGTCAATAAGTAACGGTATCTTATAGCTAACCATAAGACGGATTTCATTATATCAGATTCACTTTCATCAGTCAAAAAACTATGTTATACTTAATGCCGTTAATATTAGGTTTTTCTAAATATTTTATTGACAATATGTCTGCAAGATTTTTAAAAAAGCTCTACACAGGGAAAAGGCTTAGGCACAAGGCTTCCATCGTCAAGTGGAAATACCGTCACGGCGCAGGTATGCCGGGAGTCTATTTTGTGACGCTCATAGAAGATGGTCCTGACCTTCTGGAGATTTATCCTGTAGATACTCTCATGCAGGCATACTATAGGAAAAAGAGCCCCCTGGTGGTCGGGATGGCTGAAGGTTACGGCGAAGCCCTGGAAATAGTGGAAAATATTTTGACAGACGTGCATACAAAAGCAGGAGGTTATGATACAAAGGAATATTTTCGTGCCCTGGAGGGGAGGCCGGCCACTGAAAAGCCGGTAGGGACGGATATGGCGGAATGCCCTAAGGGCAGAGGTCAGTGAGATGCTTCTTGCCGTCTTGAAAATAATAGGCTGTGTGCTTCTTGGTATACTGGCATTTTTATTGCTTGCGCTTATCCTGCTCCTATTCCTGCCTTTCAGATATAAAATCCGCTTGGAAGGCGACAAGGAGAGCAAATATTATTATGCGAGGGCAGATGTTACCTGGCTATTGAGGTTTTTGCATGCCTCCTACGCCTTGGGCGGGGGGGAAGGCGATAAGGGTTTTTCCGTAAGGGTACTGGGCATTAAGCTGCATAGAGGGAAAAAAGCGGCAGAGGCTGAGCCTCAAGTGCCCTGCGAGGGTGAATCAGATATTGCAAAAAACACCGCAATAGAGGAGAAAAAAGAATGGGAGGCCCCGAAATCTGAAAATGCGCCCTTGGCTCTTTCTGAAGGCAGCGGGTCTAAAGGGACGGTCCAAAGCCGTCTGGAGGAAAAGGAAAAAACTCCTGCCGCGGAAGAGCCGTATTCTCCGTTCGAAAAGGAAGATATGGGGGAGGGAGGCCTTATTGAGGAAAAGCTATCTCTGTGGGATAAGCTTAAGGGGTTTTTTGGTTTTTTAAATAATTTAAGGAAAAAGGCCTTCCGTATTTTTTTGAGCCTGGGCAGGGGTGTAGACGGTGCCATAAGAGGCATAAAAAAACTGATCGGGAAGGCTGCTTTTTGTAAGGAGTTTTTTGAGGACCCTGCAACCGAAAGGGCATTAAGGCTGGTCATGGGAGAATTAAAGAGGCTTATAAAGGCCATTCTCCCGAAAAAGTGTGAAGCTTACCTGCATATAGGCATGGAGGATCCGGCCCTCACAGGCGGGATACTGGGAGGGCTTTCAGCCCTCGGCATGGTGCATAGGCACTCTATACAGGTAAAGCCCGAATTTGAGGAAGAGGTGCTGGAGGGGCATATTTTTATGAAAGGAGCCCTGCCACTCTATATTGTGGCCATAATTTTGTGGAGGCTGTATTTTGATAAGGATCTAAGGCCTGCGTGGAGGCGCTTCAAACGGGGCTTGAGAGAGTAATGTAAACAGAGGATTTGTGTACTGTAAAGCGTAAGTTGGATATTAGGACATACTATTCTAATATAGGAGGTAGAAATGGCGGAATACAAGGTAGATGAAGTTATGGACAGGCTCATGAAGGGGATGGGCGGCTTCCTCTCCACAAAGACGGTGGTGGGCGAACCCTTACAGGTTGGCGATGCGACGCTGATACCGCTCGTAGAAGTGTCCTTTGCCATGGGGGCCGGTACCGGCACCGCTGAGAAAAGGGGGAACGGTGGCGGTGGCATGGGCGGGAAGATGACGCCTTCTGCGGTCCTTGTGATAAGGGATGGCAAGACCAGGTTGATTAATATAAAGAACCAGGATTCCATGACGAAGATACTGGACATGATACCGGACGTGGTAAACCGTTTCACGGAGCCCAAGCCCGGCAGCAATGAAATACCGGATGAAAAGGCAGTGGACATAGCATTTGACAGGACAGAGAATAATTAGAGGAAATACTATGGAAGCATTAAAAATTGACGAATATACGGAAGACGAATATACGGTAGACGATATTTTGGCTCTGCCGGAGGGAGAGAGGGCTGAGCTCATAGATGGGCGCTGGTACGATATGGCGTCGCCTACAGGCACGCACCAGGCGATCATCACTGCGATTTTGGGGGAACTAAGGAATTATATACGAAGCAAAGGCGGCAAATGCAAGGTTTTTCCCGCCCCCTACGCTGTCTTTTTGAATAATGATGACAGAACTTATGTGGAGCCTGATGTTGTAGTGATCTGTGATGAGCAGAAAATGGATGATAAAGGCTGCCACGGTGCCCCGGATCTGGTGGTGGAGGTCGCATCGCCGTCTACCAGCAAAAGGGATTATGGCTTAAAGCTCTTTAAGTACAGGACAGCGGGAGTTAAGGAATACTGGATAGTGAATCCGGACAAAAAAACTATAAATACATATTTTTTTATCCCTAATGGCGGGGAAGAAGGGAATCAGGTGACCTTTGACGAAGAAATACCCTGCGGGCTTTTTCAGGACTTTCACATGATTTTATCAGAGGCACTATAAAAGAGCATAAAGTTCTTGCAAAAAAAAGGATTATTTGTTACTATAAGCAAGTTGTGACCCTATTTCTTATGTCAGGGTAGTAAGGAGGTGTATTATGGCGAAGTGTTCGGTTTGTGGCAAGAGCGTTCAGTTTGGCAATAATGTAAGCCATTCACATAGAAGGTCCAACCATATGTGGAAGCCCAATATCAAGCATGTAAAGTGCAAAGTGAATGGAGCAAATAAGCGCATCTATGTCTGCACCCGCTGCCTTAGAAGCGGCGCCGTGGAGAGGGCATGAGGTTTTCTTAAGCATGCCCGAAGAAATGCATTGAGCATCTTTGAAAATTATTAATGAACAGTTCCTAAGCAAGGGGATCGGGTAAAGCCGGTCTCTTTTCTTTTATGAGGAAGTGGACTATAATGAAATATGTTGTATGGACTATATGGCATCAGGCCCTTTTTTTCAAAGGAGTAAGGGTAAGGATATGAAGGGACGCATAAACACAGACATGGGGAGCATAGAGGTAGACACAGAGGTCATCAAGCAATATGCAGGGACTGAAGCTATGGAGTGCTTCGGCATTGTAGGGATGGCGGCCGTATCGGTAAAGGACGGCATAGTGAAGCTCTTAAAGAAGGAGAGCCTGTCGAGAGGGATAAGCGTAAATATAAAAGACAACCGCCTGAGCATTGATTTCCACATTATTGTGGCCTATGGGGTCAGCATAAAGGCAGTGGCAGAAAATCTGGTGGATGCCGTAAAGTACAAGATTGAGCGATATACAGGCTTTGAAGTGGAGAAGATAAATACCTACGTCGAGGGCGTCAGGATCATAGACTGATTTTTTAGGAGGGGATAGAGTTCCATGGGGTCCGTTGAAAAAATTGATGCCCTTATGCTGCGTCAGTGCTTTCTTGCCGCGGCAGAAAATCTTAATGCGAACAGAGAGATAATAAATGAGCTGAATGTATTTCCGGTGCCGGATGGAGACACGGGTACAAATATGACCATGACGGTCATGTCCGCAGTGAAGGAGCTTGAGGCACTGCCGGAGAATGCGGGTATGCCTGCGGTCTGCAAGGCAATAGCCATGGGTTCCCTAAAGGGGGCCAGGGGAAATTCGGGAGTCATACTCTCCCAGCTGCTGCGGGGGTTTACTAAGGTTGCGGAAAGCGAGGATGCCCTTAATGCGCCCATCATAGCGCAGGCTTTTAGTAAAGCCGTGGAAACTGCCTATAAAGCCGTAATGAAGCCTAAAGAGGGCACCATACTCACCGTGGCCAGAGGAATGTCTGAAAAGGCCGCAGAGCTCTCACTAAAAGAACTGCCGTTTATAGATTTTGTAAAACAGGTATTAGAACAGGGAGAGGAAAGCCTTAATGAGACTCCTGAGCTTTTGCCTGTGCTGAAAGAGGCTGGCGTGGTGGACTCTGGCGGCAGGGGGCTTTTGGAGGTCATACGGGGAGGCCTTAATGTGCTTGAGGGCAAGAGGGTCTCACCTGATTCCTTGAAAAATGTAATGGACAGCGCACCCCTAAGGGTGAATAGGGGAGCCATAGAGAATGCGGAAATACGCTACGGCTATTGCACAGAGTTCATAATAATGCTGAACCGCATATTCAATGCAAAAAATGAAGCAGACTTTAAGGCATTTTTGAACGGCGTGGGGGATTCTGTGGTATGCGTGGCAATGGACGGCATGGTGAAGGTCCACGTCCATACGAACCATCCAGGGAAAGTGTTTGAAGAAGGGCTTAAATATGGCTCCCTTACCGGCATGAAGGTGGACAACCTCAGGGAAGAGCATAATGAACGCCTTTTCCGCATGGGACGGGACGGTTCATATACAGAGATACGAGGGTCCGCTGCTCCTGTGGCAGCGCCTAAAGGCGGGACCGCCATTAAGAAAAAATATGGTTTCATAACAGTATCCGCAGGAAAAGGCCTCTCAGAGATTTTCGAGGAGCTGGGGGTGGACAGGGTCATAGAGGGAGGCCAGACCATGAATCCCTCTACCCAGGACATACTTAATGCAATAGGGGAAGTAAATGCAGAGACCATTTTTTTACTCCCCAATAATAAAAATATCATTTTGGCCGCGAGCCAGGCCGCAGACCTTTCCCAGGATAAAAAAGTAATAGTCATCCCCTCCCGTTCGGTGCCCCAGGGCATTACTGCGCTTATACATTTCATCCCCGACAAGAGCGAGGAAGAAAATGAGCAGGAGATGAAGGAAGCCCTGGACACTGTCAAGACGGGGGAGGTCACTTATGCCATAAGGGATACAGAGATAGACGGGCACATGATACATGCTGGGGATATGATGGGCATAGGGGACCATGGCATACTCTCTGCGGGAGAAGACCTTGGCAAGGTCCTTAAGGATATGCTGTATGCTATGGTAGATGACGAATCGGAGGTCATTACCCTTTACTATGGGGAAGAGGTAAAAAGTCAGGATGCAGAGCGCTTTGCCGACTCTGTGAGGACTGCTTTCCCCGATTTGGAAGTGGATATTCATTCGGGGGGCCAGCCCATTTATTATTATATAGTGTCGGTAGAGTGAGCCTCAGGGGCAGTTCGGGCCTGCCATCCGCAGTTTAAGGAACTGTAGCAGAATTTGCTACAGGTCCTAGCCATGCAAACGAATCTTGCCCTGCGGGATTGAAGAAAAAGACAAGCATATTATGAAGTTATTTCTGTACAGTGCCAAAACAAGCGGCTTTAAGAAAGCCTTGGCTTACGGCAGATAATTAACGTAATAGGAGAGGTAATGAGATATGGTTTTTTTGCTGGATGAGCTCTCAATAATTGCAGGGGCGGCTTTTGTGGCGGCCGGATATGAAGAATCCTATGGCAGGGTGCTGAGGTCCAGCCGTCCGGATCTGTGCGAGTTCCAGTGCAATGGGGCTATGGCCGCAGCTAAGGCGGCACACAAAAATCCTTTGGAGATAGCAGAGGATATAGGAGGGAGGCTTAAGGGTTCGTCTGTCTTTTCTGAAGTAGCTGTTGTGAAACCGGGCTTTCTCAATCTCAGGCTGGATGGGGATTTTCTCCTGTCCCGCCTGTCACTCATGGTCGAGGATGAGAATCTGGGGTTAGTGAAGGCAAGGGATAGACGGAAGGTAATGGTAGACTACGGCGGGCCGAATGTGGCAAAGCCGCTGCACATAGGCCATCTAAGGGCGGCCATCATAGGCGAGAGCGTGAAGCGTCTGGGCAAGGCCCTGGGCCATGAAATGATAGGGGATATACACATGGGCGACTGGGGGCTGCAGATGGGCCTCATCATAGCTGAGCTAAAGCGGAGAAACCCATCCCTGCCATATTTTCAGGACGGCGGCGGGGATTATCCGGCTCATGCCCCTTTTACGCTTTCGGAATTGGAGGAGATCTATCCCACAGCCTCTGCCCGCTCCAAGGAGGACGCTTCTTTCAAGGCGGAAGCCATGGAAGCCACTAAGGCGCTGCAACAGGGGCATGAGGGCTATAGGGCTATCTGGCGGCAGATAATGGATATATCCGTAGCAGACTTAAAAAAGAATTACGAGAGGCTGAACGTATCTTTTGAACTCTGGAAAGGGGAGAGCGATGCTGACCCGTATATAGCCCCGCTTGTACAGAGATTAAAGGATGAGGGCTATGCCCATGAGAGCCAGGGCGCGCTTGTTGTGGACATAGCTGAGGAAGACGATGTAAAGGAGATCCCTCCCTGCATGATATTAAAGTCCGACGGGGCGGCTCTTTATACTACGACGGACCTCGCCACGCTGGTAGAAAGGGTACAGGATTTTAACCCTGAAAGGATTATCTATGTGGCGGATAAGAGGCAGTCGCTGCACTTTACCCAGGTTTTCCGCACTGCAAAAAAGACAGACATAGTGCCGGAAGAGACCAGGCTCGATTTTCTGGGCTTTGGAACTATGAATGGGAAAGACGGGAAGCCCTTCAAGACCAGGGAAGGGGGCATAATGCGCCTCTCTGACCTCATAGATGACGTAGTGGCATTGATGTACCAGAAAATCAGGAATAACGAGGCACTTTCCCTGTCTGAGGAAGAGGCGAGGGAAATAGCAGAGATGGTGGCCGTGTCTGCCATAAAATATGGGGATCTCTCCAACCAGGCTTCCAAGGACTATGTTTTTGACATAGATAAATTCACATCCTTCGAGGGCAATACAGGCCCTTACATTCTTTATACCATAGTAAGGATCAAGTCCATTATCCGTAAATATAAAGAAAAATTCAAAACGGTGGAGGGCTGTGCTTTCCATGGGGTGGGCAGCGGGGATGAAAAATCCCTAATGCTGTTACTTGCCTCCTTTGACCAGGTGATAAGCGAAGCCTTTGAGAATCTGGCTCCGCACAGGGTCTGTGCCTATATATATGAGCTGGCGAATGCCTTTAACCATTTTTACCATGAGACGAAGATCATAGCTGAAGAAGACAGGGAAAAGAGGGAAGGATGGATAGCCCTGCTCCTATTGATTCTTCGGGTTCTGGAAAAATCCATAGATATTCTGGGAATGGAAGCGCCTGAAAGGATGTGAGGAGGAACATTATGATAGAAAAGATAAGAAATAAATTTGAAGAGTTATTCGGCGGCGGGGGAGACATAAGGGCTTATTTTGCTCCAGGGAGAGTGAATCTGATCGGAGAGCATACAGACTATAATGGAGGGCATGTATTTCCCTACGCGCTTTCTATGGGCAACTATGCCGTAGCGAGGGTGAGGGATGATAAAAAGATACGCTGGTTTAATATGACCTATCCTGAGAACGGCGTGCAGGAAAGGGAGATAGACGGACTTATGCCCAATGACAACGGGCTCTGGTATGACTATCAGCTGGGGGTAATATGGGCCTTTCAGCAGAATGGCTATAAAGTAACAAGGGGCTATGACATGGTGATGGCAGCTGACATGCCGGCAGGGGCAGGGCTCTCTGCATCCGCTTCCATAGAAGAGCTGGCGGCTGTTATATTGAAGGACCTCTTATCCATAGACATCAGCATGGTGGACTGCGCCCTTATGGGACAGTATTCAGAGAATAAGTATAATGGCATGAACTGCGGGATCATGGACCAGTTCGCATCTGCCATGGGCAAGAAAGATCATGCCATTTTCTTAAATACGGACAGACTGGAATACAGCTATGTGCCGCTGAATCTGAAAGCGGAAAAAATAGTGATAACTAATAGCCTTGTAAAGCACAGCCTGGCAGGAAGCGCCTATAACGAGCGCAGGAGGCAGTGCGAGGAGGCGCTTTCTGACCTGCAGAAAAACCTGGACATAAAGACACTTGGGGATTTAGACGAGGAGGCTTTCGAAGAGCATAAGGCCCTCATAAAAGATCCTGTATGCTTAAAAAGGGCTAGGCATGCCGTCTATGAGAACCAGAGGGCAATAGCGGCGGTAGAAGAGCTGAAAAGCGGCAATATAGAGGAATTCGGAAGGCTCATGAAGGAATCCCATGTATCGCTCAGGGACGACTATGAGGTATCCTGCAGGGAACTGGACATATTGGCGGAAGAGGCGTGGAAGCTTCCTGGCGTGATAGGCTCCAGAATGACAGGGGGAGGCTTTGGGGGATGCACGGTGAGCATAGTAGAGGACAGGGAGGTGGAAGCCTTCAAGGAAAAGCTCTCGCATGCTTATAGTGAAAAAACAGGCCTCACGCCTGAATTTTATATAGCAGATGCCGCAGACGGGGCCAGAAGGCTGGAATTGCAAATGTCACCGCAATAGAGGAGCCTCAATTGCTCTACAGGAGTTAGTCAGATAATGCAAAATGTCACCGCAATAGAGGAGGAAAAATGCCGGACATAGATAGTTTAGTACATGAAATCGTGAATTATGGAATAGGTGAAGGCCTCACGAGTCCGGAGGACAGGACCTATGTGACTAATAGGATTCTGAATCTATTGAATAAGGACTCCGTTTCAGCGCAAACGGGAGAGGGCTACAGGCCCTTAAAGCTGATCCTTGAGGGTTTCCTGGAATATGCTGAAAAGCAGGGGCTTTGTGGCGATGGGGGCATAGCCTCTAAGGATATATTCGATACGTCCCTCATGGACTGCCTGCTCCCCCCGCCATCTGCCATCAGGCGGAGATTCAGGGCCTTGTATGCAGAGTCTCCCGAAAAGGCCACGGATTGGTACTACCGCCTAAGCCAGGACAGCAATTATATAAGGACAGACCGCATAGCTAAAGATATCAAGTGGCAGACTGCCACTGAATATGGGGACCTGGATATTACCATAAACTTAAGCAAGCCTGAAAAGGATCCAAGGGCCATTGCGGCGGCATTAAAGGCTCAGGACGTGGCCTATCCAAAATGCCAGCTCTGCCTTGAAAACGAGGGCTACAGGGGGCGCCTGGATCATCCTGCAAGGGCTAACCACAGGGTCATCCCCATAGAGCTTCTGGGGCAGCGGTTTTATTTCCAATATTCTCCATACGTCTACTATAATGAGCACTGCATAGTCTTCAATGCGGAGCACATACCTATGAAGATAGACAGGGAGACTTTTGGGCGGCTTTTTGACTTTATAAAGCTATTCCCGCATTATGCCATAGGTTCAAATGCAGATCTTCCAATAGTGGGCGGATCCATACTCTCACATGATCATTTTCAGGGCGGGAATTACGAGTTCCCTATGGCAAGGGCCAGGGATATCAGGGTGTTTTCAGTTCCGGGATATGAAGGCGCAGAGTGTTCTGTCATACACTGGCCCCTGTCTGTCATACGCATAAGGGGGAAAGATACAGAGGAGCTTCTCGATCTCGCCGCTCATATTCTCGAAAAATGGAGGGCTTACACCGACGAAGAGGCCTTTATCTATGCTGAGACCGATGGCGAGCCCCACAATACCATAACTCCTATAGTGAGAAGGCGCGGGGAATGCTTCGAAATGGACCTGACGCTAAGGAACAATATACGCACTGAGGAGTGCCCCTTGGGTTTTTACCATCCCCACAATGAACTGCACCATATCAAGAAGGAGAATATAGGCCTCGTAGAGGTCATGGGGCTTGCCATACTTCCGGCGCGCCTAAAGGAAGAGATGGCAGTTCTGAAGGAGAAGATTTTAGCCCATGAGCCTCTGAGGGAAGATGATAGGACTGCCGCCCATGCGGACTGGGCAGAGGGATTTCTGAAAAAATACCCTCAAATCGATGAGGATAATCTGGATGGAATACTCAGGGACGAAATAGGGCATGTATTCAAGCGCGTACTTGAGGACGCAGGTGTATTTAAACAGACGGAGGAGGGGCAGGCGGCGCTTAAACGCTTTACAGACATGCTATGATAGAGTTGCTTAAATGGGGAACCCTCTTACTCCTTATACTGCTCTCTGCCTTTTTTTCCGGGGTAGAGACTGCCCTCACTACGGTGAACCGCATGAAGATACGCTCCCTTGCGGACAGCGGGGACGGGAGGGCGAAGCTTTTGATGAGGATACAGGAAAAGTGGGGGAAAATGCTCTCAGCCGTCCTCATAGGAAATAATATTGTAAATATCTCAGCATCGGCCCTGGCCACACTCCTCGCCATGGAGTATTCCGTGCCTGTAGGGGCTATGACACTTCTGCTCACTCTTATAATACTTATATTTGGCGAAATAACCCCCAAAAATGCCGCCACGGCCTATTCGGAACAGATTTCCTTGAGCGTGGCCGGCTTAATCTGGTGCCTGATGTGGATTTTCACACCGGTGATTTTTCTGGTGGAATGTTTTTCGGGTGGCGTCTTACGCCTTTTGAAGGTGGACATGTCGAAGACCAGAAATGCGATGACTGAAAATGAATTCCGCACGGTGGTTGAGGTGGGCCATGAAGACGGGGTCATAGAGAAGAGCGAGCGCAAGATCATCAATAATGTGGTGGATTTCGGCGACAGCAGGGCGAGGGACATAATGATACCCCGCATAGATGTGACAGAGGTGGATATAGGTGCAGATTATGAGCGCATAGAAGCAGTCTTTTCTGAGGATAAGTATTCCCGCATTCCGGTTTATGCAGGAGATACGGACAATATAGTGGGCATATTGCATTTAAAAGATGTTTTCCTGTCAGACAAAAAAAATTTCAAAATAAGGGATTTGATGAGGGAAGCATACTATACCTACGAGCTTAAGCGCACATCTGAGCTATTGCTGGATATGAAGCAGAATTCCGTCACTATGGCAGTCGTTCTGAATGAGTATGGAGCCGCAGTGGGCATCATTACCATGGAGGACCTGCTGGAAGAGATAGTGGGGGAGATAAGGGACGAGTACGATGCCGACGAGATGAACCTCATACAGAAGATAAATGACAGGGAATTCGATGTGGATGCGGGCATGAAGCTGGACGATATCAATGATGAGCTGGGCACGGGCTTTACTTCGGAGGACTACGACTCACTGGGGGGATATGTGATCGAGATATTGGACCACCTTCCGCAGACAGGGGAGAAGGTGATTACGGAGAACGGAACTGAGCTTTTGGTGCAGGCAGTAGCCCGTAATCGCGTTACACGCATACATATCACGCTCCCAAAACCGGCCGAACCGGACACAATATGAATTTTTCCAGCTGTATGGTTGAAATCTGAGTCCGCATAAAATCTATCTTCTGCGACGAATTAAAACGCTTTTGAGGAGCAGAAGATAGATTTTATGCGGATGGGGTCGTGAGCCATCCGTACAGTTGGGAATTTTTCCTTTAAAAAAAGTGTTGACGGACAGGATTTTTGTGCTATAATCTCAAAATATGTGACTTCAAGAGGAATATTGTACCCAGTTAGTTTTTCTCTATGCCTAAGGGGGATTGGAAGGATTATGTCAAGTGTAATAGTTAAAGAAAATGAAAGTTTAGACAGTGCGCTCCGCCGTTTCAAGAGAAATTGCGCAAAGGCCGGAATACAGCAGGAAATCCGCAAGAGGGAGCACTACGAGAAGCCCAGTGTAAGGCGGAAGAAAAAATCCGAAGCGGCCAGGAAAAGAAAATACAATTAGAGCAAGCTTGGGACCCCGGGTACTTGGCCGGGGTCTTTTATTCTAAAGGGGAGGTGGCAGTATGTGGGAAATTTCAGTACTGGGCACTGATATCTACCATATAGTGCTCTGGTTTATCATATACAGCATTTTGGGGTGGACGCTGGAGAGCATTTATATGTCCTTTTGTAATAAGAGGCTGACCAATCGCGGCTTTGCGAGGGTGCCACTCTGTCCCATATATGGCTTTGGCTTTGTGGGGGCTTATTTCATTTTCAAGCCCATTTCTTCACACCTTTTGCTGCTCTATGTGACGGCCGCCATTGTGGCTACAGCATTTGAGTATCTTGTGGGCGTTACGATGATACGCCTTCTGGGAAGCCTATGGTGGGATTACAATGACAAGCCCTTTAATTATAAAGGGATAATATGCCTGGAGAGCACTTTGGCCTGGGGCGTATATGCAATATGCCTCTTTGCCTTTCTGCATAAGGCTGTGATGATGTTCTCAGACAGATTGGACCCCAGAGTGGGACAGTACTTCTGCAGCGTGGTCGCCATTATCTATATGCTGGATTTCACTGCGCAGCTCATGCGTGTCCTCAATATAAGCGCAGAGGAGCAGTTCAAAAAGGTAAAGGATAAGTGCCTCAGGCTGAAGGCCAGGTTCTATTAAAGTCTGATGCGTAAATGGGATTTATTGATTCCGGGCGCGGCTATTGTAGTCGCGCTTATTTTTATGCTATCTTTATGGAAGGGCGGCGGGAACAAACTAAAAGCTGTAGTGACGGTAGACGGCAGGGAATTTGCGTCCTTTCCTCTGAGCGAGGATAAGGAAATCGTGATACACGGCGCCTTGGGAATGGATAACACCCTCGTGATAAGAGAAGGAAAAGCGGCCGTGACCGATTCCAAATGTCCCGATAAGCTGTGCGTGTATCAAGGGCCTATAGAGAGGCCGGGGCAAATGATAGTATGTCTGCCAAATAGGGTTGTGGTAGAGATAAAAGGGGATGCCGATGAAAGCCTGGATGCGGTTGCCCGCTAGGAGAGTTGCTTTTTTTTCTGTTTTCTTAGGCCTTGCCCTTATCCTTTCTTATGTGGAGAGCCAGATTCCTGTTTTTGGGGGGATGCCGGGCATGAAGCTGGGGCTATCTAACCTCATCGTAGTATACTGTCTCTACGGAATAACCGCCCGTACGGCCTTCATTATAAATATCGCAAGGATTCTCTTGGCAGGATTTATGTTTGGCAGCCCCTATAGCCTTGCATATAGCCTTTGCGGCGGGATAGCCAGCTTTATTATAATGTATCTGCTGAAGAAGACGGGGATATTCTCCATATTCGGGATAAGCATGGCGGGAGGCATCTTCCATAATCTGGGACAGCTTACAGTGGCTGTATTCCTGCTAAATAACTACAGAATTTTTTATTACGCCCCCGTGCTGATGATGGGGGGCTGCGCCACAGGTTTTCTTATAGGGTATTTGGCTGATATTCTGCTTAAAAGATTGAAGGGATTTAGGGGCAATGATAGCTTTTCTTAAGGGAAGGATAGAGTCAATAGAGGAGGGCAGGATAATACTGGATGTCGGCGGCGTGGGCTATGAGGTCTTTTCCACGCTGGGAGCGGGCGGACAGGTAGGCGATGAGATAAAGGTCCATACATATATGTCGGTGAGGGAGGACGGGGTCAGCCTCTATGGTTTTATTTCCAGGGAGTCGCTCATGCTATTCAAAATGCTCATAGGCGTAAGCGGCATTGGCCCAAAGGCGGCACAGGGCATACTTTCTGTGATGACGCCGGATGACCTCAGGTATGCCATACTCTCAGGCGACACGAAAGCTATTTCAAAGGCTCCCGGAGTGGGAAAAAAGAGCGCGGAGCGTGTTATACTGGATTTAAAGGATAAGCTCGTTTCTTCGGGGAAGGATGCGGATGCGTCCACCGTGGCCGTGGGGCAGGGGGAGGCAAAAGATGAAGGAGCCGCGGCAGAGGCGGCAGAGGCGCTCACGGCCTTAGGATACTCTGCAACGGAGGCCTGCAGGGCGGTAAAGGCGGCAGAGGCACTTATGGGAGAAGGGAAGTTCACTGCCTCCGAGCTATTGAAGAACGCATTAAAGCAGTTCTGACGGCTTTTTGCACAGCCTTTGGAAGTAAGGAACTGTTACAGAATAACTTGTACATTCTGCTTGTCTTTTTGCCCGATAGAGCTGTTCAAAAATCAGTTACATAGCCCGCTATGCGCCTGATTTTTGAACAGCCCTCTCGGACAAAAATACAGCGCATTATGTAC
>JAGBNO010000036.1 GCA_017634355.1 Lachnospiraceae bacterium | reverse complement strand
TGGGGACAGATATATATTCAGAGTTGGAGGCCTCGCTTACTTATCCAACGCAGGCAGGGGGATTATAGAAGTTGTCTTAATAGAATGGCCTCGATTACTATTACTTGCCCAACGCAGTCTAGGGCATAATAGAAATTATCGTAATAGATTGGCCCCGATTTTTGGAAGTGACGCGATATAAGGAGATAATCCACAAGTGAAGTTCGACAGGCTGGATTCGATGCTGGGCATGGCCACAAAGGCGGGAAAGACTGTCAGCGGCGAGGGACAGGTACTGTCCGCAGTGCGCTCTGGCAAAGCCTTTCTGGTTTGTGTGAGCAGCGACGCATCTGAGGCTACCAAGAAAAAGTTTCAGGATAAATGCAGTTATTTCAAAGTTCCCTTGTTTTATTATGGGGACAAGGACAGGCTGGGGGCGGTAACGGGAAAAGCTTACCGAGCCGTTCTGGCTGTCATAGATGAGGGTTTCGCAGGGAAGATCATAGAGCTTCTGTCCAAGGAGGAACATAGGTAATGGCAAAAATGCAGGTAATGAAGCTGACAAAGGAATTGCAGGACCAGGGTATAAATGTCAGTAATAAGTCGGTCCTGGAATTCTTGAGTTCCAAGGGGGCAGAGGTCGCCAATCACATGAGCGCGATAGACGACAGGGAGATTGCTTTGGTAAGGGAGCATTTTGGGGCAAAGGCTGAAAAGAAAGAGCCGGCACAGAGTGATGTAAAGACTGCGGACAATAGCGCCGCAAAGGCTGAAGCCGGAGAGCCAAAAGCTGGAGACTCAAAAGCCCAAGGGGACAGGAAGGGCGCAGAGAAGAAGCAGGCAGGGGCTAAGCCTAAACTCTCTCCGAAGAAGAAAAAGAACATTATTTTTGCTGTAAATAATAATGTGGGTCGCGCAGGCGGGCGTTACGGCAGCTCTACGAACCGCCAGATCGTGCATATAAGCAATGGAAAAATAGAACAGCCGAAAGCCAGAAAGCCCTTTAAGCATACAGAGGTCGCATCTCCGGAGGCTCTGGGGCTCACCAGGGAGAATCCTGAGAAAAAGCTGCGTGAGCAGGAGGAGGCCCCTGTAGCGGCAGAAGTTGAAGTAAAAAAAGAAGTGGCTGAGATTGAGGCCGTATCTGAAGTCAAGAAGGAAGAGAAGGTTAAGCAGGAAGCGGCCGTAACGGAGAGCGTGGCCGTGCCTGCAGAAAAGGAAGGAAAGAAAGAAACCCTTTCTGAAGCTGAAAAGCAGAAAGAAAAGCCGGAAGAAAAGGCGAAGGAAAAAGCAGGGGAAGCGGCGGCAGAGCCGTCCGGCGACAAGAAGGAAAAGACCGAGAAGACAGAAAAGACTGAAAAGGTGGAAAAGCCGGAAAAGAAAGAGGAAAAAACCGCAGAGGAAGCTGCGACCAAGCCTTCCCCTATACGGAAAATTTACGGCAATGTCTACAGCAATATGGCTAAGGGCGAGGGGCGCGGCAATGCGGCTTCTAAGTCCGGCCAGACCGGAAGGAGCGGCAATGTCGGCAGGGAGAACAAAGGCAGGGAAGGGCGGTCCTTTGGAGCGCCTGAAGGGAATGTCTACAAAGGCAATGCGCGCGCTCAAGCTGGGGGTGGCGCTTTTGGGGGCACTGGAAATAGGGCTGGCTCTCAAAGAGGCGCTCAAAGACCGGGAGCCTTCGGAGCGGGCCAGGGCGGCAGGGGCGGCTTTGAAAACGCTCCTTCCGGGAAAGGCCAGCAGGGAAGGCGGAGCGATGCAGACCGCAGGCGCCAGTCAGAGGCCAGAAGGAGAAAAAATGCAGTCCTAGAGGCCAGCATGAGCGAAGAGGGCAAGGGGAGAAAGATAAATCCCCATGGCTTCCATAAGCCGGCACCTGTGGAAAAGCCCAAGGAAGACGACATCAAGGTGATTAGCATACCTGACAGCCTTACGATCAAGGATCTGGCAGACCGCATGAAGATACAGCCCTCTGCCATCGTAAAGAAGCTCTTCCTCTCAGGGCAGGTGGTAACTCTGAATTCGGAAGTGAGCTTTGAGGAAGCTGAGGACATAGCCTCTGAGTACGAGATACTGTGCGAGCACGAGAAGACGGTAGACGTCATAGAAGAGCTCCTGAGGGAAGAAGAGGACAAGGAGGAGAAGCTTAAGAAGAGGCCTCCTGTAGTATGCGTAATGGGCCATGTAGACCATGGAAAGACATCCCTCCTCGATAAGATCAGGTCTAGCCGTGTGACGGAGAAGGAGTCGGGGGGAATTACCCAGGCCATAGGCGCATATATGGTTGACATAAAAGGGAGAAAGATCACCTTCCTCGACACCCCCGGCCACGAGGCCTTTACCGCCATGCGTATGAGGGGCGCAACCGCCACGGACATAGCAGTGCTGGTGGTAGCCGCAGACGACGGCGTCATGCCGCAGACTGTTGAGGCTATTAACCATGCCAGGGCCGCAAATGTCGAGATCATAGTTGCGATAAACAAGATAGATAAGCCGGGGGCAAACCTCGACAGGGTAAAGCAGGAGCTCTCAGAGCATGAGCTTATTCCTGAGGACTGGGGCGGCTCCACGGTATTCGTGCCGGTTTCCGCAAAGACGGGAGAGGGCATAGACCAGCTTTTGGAAATGATACTGCTGTCTGCGGATATAATGGAGCTAAAGGCCGATCCCGACAGGCAGGCGAGGGGACTCGTCATAGAGGCCAGGCTGGATAAGGGCCGCGGCCCCGTCACGACTATACTGGTGCAGAAGGGCACCCTTCATGTGGGGGATTTCGTGGCTGTAGGCCCCTGCCACGGCAGGGTTCGGGCCATGCTGGACGAGAACGGCAAGCGCATTAAGGAAGCCACTCCCTCGACACCGGCAGAAATCCTCGGACTGGACGACGTGCCTGAGGCCGGAGAGATATTCGTATCTCCTGAAACAGACAAGGAGGCCAAGTCCTTTGCAGATACCTTCAAGGAGCAGCATAAGAAGGAGCTCCTGAACGAAACCAAGCAGAGAATGTCCTTGGATGACCTCTATTCACAGATAAAAGAAGGAGACCTGAAGGAATTCAACGTTATCATAAAGGCCGACGTGCAGGGATCCGTGGAGGCCCTGAAGACCTCGCTCTTAAAGCTGTCCAACGACGAGGTGGCATTGAAGGTCATACACGGCGGCGTGGGAGCGATAAACGAATCCGACGTGAGCTTGGCTTCTGCCTCAAATGCCATTATTCTGGGCTTCAATGTGAGGCCTGACCAGATGGCCAAGCAGACTGCGGAATCTCAGGATGTGGACATAAGGCTCTATAAGGTCATCTACCAGGCCATAGAGGATGTGGAGGCCGCAATGAAGGGCCGCCTTGCACCCGTATTCGAGGAGAAGGTAATAGGCCATGTGGAGGTCCGCCAGATATTCAAGGCGAGCCAGATAGGAAATATAGCCGGTTCATACGTGCTCGACGGCATAGTGGAGCGGGGCTGCTCTGTCAGGGTAAGCCGTGACGGAGAGCAGATATTTGAAGGCCAGCTTGCCTCATTAAAGCGTTTCAAAGATGATGTGAAAGAGGTCAGGGAGGGCTATGAATGCGGCCTTATGATAGAAGACTTCAATGACATACAGGAGCTGGACCAGGTGGAGTGCTACAAGATGGTAGAGGTAGAAAGGCAATAAGATTATAGAGATAGTTACTATCCAGAACCCCCTCTCACACCTCGCAAAATTTGATTTCTAATCGAAAAAACAATAGGAAATCAAATTTTGCTCGGTGTGGGGGCGGTTCCTATCGTCACCGCCCTCGCATATAGCCATTTTTGAAACAATCGAGCAAGCTCGTTTTTTCAAAAATGACTATATGCAAGGGGGTTCTGGATAGTAACGTGAAATGACCAAATGAAGAAGAACAGTACCAAGAATAATAGGATAAATGGAGAAGTGAATAGGGCGCTGTCCCAGATAATAAGGGATGTGAAGGATCCGAGGGTAGGGCTCATGACCAGCATTACTGCCGTGCATGTAGCACCGGACCTGAAGACCTGCAAGGTTTACATAAGTGTGCTGGGGGATAGCAAGACCATAGATGAGACTATGGAGGGCTTAAACTCCGCCAAGGGCTTTATCAGGCGGGAGCTGGCAAGGACCGTGAACCTCAGGAACACGCCTGAGCTGGAATTCATCATGGATAATTCAATAGCTTATGGCGTGGATATGATAAAGCGCATAGATGAAGTTATTAAAGAAGACGAAAACCGCTCAGGCGGTGAATGATGCCGTGGTGAAAAGAATCCACATAATTTTACATAATTCTTGGAAGCAGAGGCTTCCGTTAATCAGAGGTAAAAATGACATTTAATTTAATGGAACTGGTGGAGGGGGCAGAGTCCATAGCTATCGCCGCTCATGTGCGTCCGGACGGCGATGCGGTAGGCTCTACCCTCGCCTTATATAATTATTTAAAAAAGACCTGCCCCGAAAAGGAAATAACGCTGTACCTGGATCGCCCCGAAGCCATATACTCCGCATTGAAGGGCTATGACGAGGTGCAGGATGCCGATAAGGGGCCAAAGGACAAAATATATGACCTCTTCTTCGCCCTGGACTTAGGCGACAGGGAGAGGCTGGGGGCTTCCGTGAAATACTTTGACACGGCCAAAGATACGGCCTGCATAGACCACCATGTGAGTAATAAGGGTTTCGCAAGGCACGACTATATAGACCCTTGCGCCAGTTCCACGGCTGAGCTCGTGTATCTCATTATAGATGAGGATAAGCTGGATAGGGAGATAGCAGAGTGCATATATGTGGGCATTATCCATGACACGGGAGTATTGCAGTACCAATGCACCACTCCGAGGACCCTTGAAATAGTGTCCAAGCTGATAAAGTTCGGATTCAATTTTCCGGAGATCATACAGAAGACCTTTTATGAAAAGACCTACCTGCAGAACCAGATACTGGGGAGGGCCCTCATAGAGAGCATACTTTTCATGGATGGCAGGTGCATAGCCTCAGTCGTGAACCACAAGGTCATGGATTTCTATGGGGCGACGTCGGCCGACTTCGACGGGATTGTGAACCAGCTTCTGCGCACCAAAGGCGTGGACTGCGCCATTTTCATGTATGAGAGCTCCAGGGAGCAGCACCTTTTCAAGGTGTCCTTAAGGTCCTCTGAGAGGGTGGATGTAGCCAGGATAGCGGCGCGATTCGGCGGAGGCGGCCATATAAGGGCCGCAGGCTTTTCGATGAACGGCACCTATCATGACATCATAAACAATGTCTCCGCGGAGGTGGAAAAGCAGCTATCTGCCCTGGAGACAGAGGAATAATGGCCTTGGCCATTATTAGTGAGGCTAATAGCATCCTGCAGGGCGTGCTTCCCCTCTATAAAGAGGCTGGTCACAGCAGTGGATTTTATGTAAACCAAATCAAGAGGCTCCTGCACATTAAAAAGGTGGGGCATACAGGCACGCTGGATCCCGCTGCCGAGGGAGTGCTTCCAATATGCTTAAATAGGGCCACGAAAATAGTTCCCTATCTCATGGAGGGGAGAAAGGCCTACCGCTGCTTCTGCCGCTTTGGAATAAGGACGGATACGGAGGACACGACAGGGGAAGTCCTGTCAAGGGCCGACACTGAGGACCTGAATAAGCTTAGCGATAGCGAGATAAGGGAAGCCATACTCTCATTCGAGGGGGGCTACAGCCAGCTTCCTCCCATGTATTCTGCAAAAAAGGTACAGGGCAGAAGGCTCTATGAGTTTGCAAGGGAAGGGCAGGCAGTGGAGCGCAGGAGCGTAAATGTGCAGATTTACGGTATAGGCATAGATGAAACCGGGAGGGATGGAGAAGGGCCTTATGCCATTTTTAATGTGGAATGCGGCAAGGGGACCTATATAAGGTCACTGTGCCGTGACATAGGTGAGAAGCTGAAGGTAGGCGCGGCCATGGAGGGCCTGGTGCGGACCCTTAGCGGCGGATTCCGTTTAGAAGAAGCCATCAGGCTTTCGGACCTTGAGGGATTATATCAAAAAGGGAAAATCGGGGATGCAATAAAGCCCATAGAAGCCTTTTTCATGGAACTGCCCCTGATAACTGTCTCAGGGCAGGATGAGAGAAAGGTAAGAAACGGCAATGTCCTTAGGACCGATAAGGCGGAGGGCAGGTACAGGGTCAGGCTGTCAGACGGGACTTTTGCGGCCGTCTATGAGGTCAGGGGCGGGGAAGCGGCATTATGCACATATTTTCTGACATAGGGGATTATGCAGCATATCTTGCTTCCTCCGGCTCAAAAGGGACCGCTGCCGCCGTAGGCAAATTCGACGGGCTACATAGGGGCCACCGGAAGCTCCTTGAAACCGTCCTTAAGTCGGCTAGGGAAAGGGGCTTGAAAACGGCAGTCTTTAGCTTTGATAAATCCATAGCTTCATTTTTTTCAGGAGAAGAGCAGAAGGTCCTTACGACCTTAAAGGAGCGGAGGGAGCTGCTTAGGGATTTATCCTTTGACGCCCTGATAGAATTTCCGGTAAATGAAAAGACCGTGGCCATAGAACCGGAGGATTTCATAAAGGACATACTCTGCGGGGGGCTGAAAATAAGGGAGCTTGTCGCAGGCCCCGACATGAGCTATGGGTATATGGGCAGGGGGGATTTTGAGCTCCTTAAGAAGATGGGGAAAAAGTACTGTTATGAAGCTATAGCCGTGCCGAAGCTTTTATATGAGGGTGAGGAGATAAGCTCCACGCGGGTGCGCACAAGCGTCCTTAAGGGGGATATGGAGCTTGCAGAGGCGCTGCTTGGAAGGCCATACTCCATAGAGGGCTATGTGAGGCATGGGAGGGCGCTGGGAAAGAGCATGCTCAGTATGCCCACAGTGAACCTGGAGATAGAGGATAATAAGATACTGCCGCCCCTGGGCGTATATTTTTCCAGGGCAATAGTTGGAAGTGAAGTATATAATGGCATTACAAATATAGGAAGGAAGCCCACCATTGCGGAAAGTGGCAGGGTAAATGCCGAGACCTATCTATATGATTTTGACGGAGACCTGTATGGGGCATTTATACGTGTAGGGCTGCTGCACTGGCACAGGGAAGAAATGCGCTTCCCGGACTTGGATAGCCTGAAGAGGCAGATGCATGAGGATATGCTTTCCGGCAGGGATTTTTTCGAGGGCGTTTCCGGACACGGAGGTTAAATGAATATCACTATGATACTCGCCATGATAGGCGGGTTGGGGCTATTCCTCTACGGGATGCGCCTCATGGGGGACAGCATAGAGCGTGCCGCAGGCGCAAAGCTCAGGAATATACTGGAAACACTGACGAGGAACAGGGTGCAGGGCATGTTCGTAGGGCTATTCTTTACGGCGGTCATACAGTCCTCCAGCGCCTGTACGGTAATGGTGGTATCCTTTGTGAATTCGGGACTCATGACCCTATACCAGGCGGCAGGCCCCATACTCGGCGCGAACATAGGAACCACGGTCACGTCCCAGCTTGTATCCTTCAATCTCTCTAAGGCCGCTCCGGTATTCCTGATAATAGGCGTGCTGGTCTCAATGTTCTCGAAAAATGCTACCTACAGGAAGATAGCCGACATCATCACGGGTTTTGGCGTGCTCTTCCTGGGGCTATCGCAGATGTCCAGCTCCATGTCGGTGCTAAAGGACTCCGAGGCCGTGCTCAATGTCTTTTCTTCCCTTACCAATCCGTTTTTAGGCATACTTCTGGGAGCCGCATTAACTGCGCTCATACAGAGCTCTTCTGTTACCGTATCCATACTTCTTCTTCTGGCAAATCAGGGACTGATCGCCCTGCCGATATCCATGTTCATTATCCTGGGCTGCAATATAGGTGCCTGCATGAGCGCAGTGCTGGCCGGCATTGCGGGGAACAGGGACGCAAAAAGGGCCGCCCTCATACATCTCATATTTAATATCATAGGGACCATAATAGTGGCCGCCATATTATTTGTCCTGATGCCCCAGGTATTATCCATGCTGACGGCCATATCCGGCAGCAATCCGGGGAGGATCATAGCGAATGCCCATACGGTTTTCAAGATATTCCAGGTGGCGCTTTTATTGCCGTTTACGGACAAGATAGTGGATATGACGTATGTGCTGGTTCCTAAGGACAAGGACCACGAAGAGAAGGTGGGCTACCGCAGCCAGTTCCAGCTGCAGTACATTGGGGCTAAGGTCATTTTTTCACCCGCTACCGCAGTCGTGGATGCCATTAAGGAGCTGGACCGCATGGCGAATCTTGCGAGCGAGAACTTAAACCGCGCCATGAATGCCCTTATTACCTTGGACGAGGAGGACATAGCTGAGGTATATGAGGTGGAGAAGAATATAGACTTCTTAAACCACGCCATTACCAACTACCTCGTGAAGATCAATCAGACGAATATGCCCGTGGACGACTTAAAGCAGATAGGCGCGCTTTTCCATGTGGTAAATGACATAGAGCGCATAGGGGACCACGCTGAGAATGTGGCCGATATGGCAAAAGAGAGGCTGGAAAAGAATGTGGTCTTTTCCAAGGAGGCCCAGAGGGAGATGGGGGACCTCTTAGACATGGTGAATACCATAGTGAGGTTTTCCATAGAGATGTTCTCCAAGGACAGCGACGAGCATATGGAGGACGTGATGAACTTAGAGGATGCAATAGATGAGAAGGAGAGGGAGCTGCAGAATAACCACATAGCGAGGCTTGAAAAGAATGAGTGCAGCCCTGAGGCCGGCATGATCTACTCAGACGTGGTGTCGGGGCTTGAGAGGGTAGCAGACCATGCCACGAATATAGCCTTTGCAATAAGGGATTCTGAGAGACAGGATCTGACGGCAAGGCAGGTGTCGTATAAGATTTAATGCAGAAAGTGTGTATATGTTAAGAGATATCTTCTCTTTAATAAGTCTTAAAAAGTATATTTTCCTGCTTGGGCTCTTTTTTGGGACTGTATTTTTATTTACCCTGTCTTTTCCCGCGGTAAATGCAAGGGCCGACAGCTGCTCCATACTCTCCGCAGGGGCAGGGGTCATTCTGGATGATGTATACGATATGTTCGGCGGGGACGACTGGGCCTTCCTGGGCGCAGGGGCAGGCGTAGATGCGAATATGTCTATTTCTGAGAATGAGGCGGAGTCCGGGGAAGAAGAGGGGCTTATAGCAGGTTACAGGAATCTCGGTGTGGCCCATGTGGACAACCACTTAAATATCAGGAAGGAGCCTGATGAGAACTCTGACCTAGTGGGTAAGATGACAAAAAATGCGGGCTGCGAGATTTTGGAGGAGAAAGGGGAATGGGCACATATCAAGTCCGGCAAGGTGGACGGATATGCGAAGCTGGAATTCCTCTACACGGGTCCGGAAGCCTTTGCCGTGGCAAAAGATGCCATAACCCTGGTGGCGACAGTTAATACCACCACGCTTTTCGTGAGGGAGGCCCCGGACGGAGACTCCCCCGTCATGACCATGATACCCATGGGGGAGGACTACGAGGTCACAGAGGGCAAAAGGGGAGATGCCTGGCTAAAGGTGGCCATAGACGATGACGAGGGCTATATTAGCTCTGACTATGTAAAGCTCTCTGAGCAGCTGGACAAGGCCATGAGCCTTACGGAGCTCAAGTATGGCGAGGGTGTCTCCGATGTGAGGGTGAACCTCATTAATTATGCGAAACAGTTCATAGGCAATCCATATAAGTGGGGCGGGGTGAGCCTCACGAAGGGCTGTGACTGTTCGGGCTATGTGCAGCAGATATTCAGGAAGTTCGGTATTTCCCTGCCCAGGACCAGCAGGGAGCAGGTGAACAGGGGGAAGAAAGTGAGCGCCTCCGAGGCCCAGCCGGGAGACCTCTTCTTCTATGCTAAATACGGAACCATTAACCATGTGGGCATTTACATAGGCGGAGGGCAGATAGTGAATGCCCATTCCAGAAGGACGGGCATCAGGATAAATTCGGCCTATTACAGAAAGCCCGCGGCAGTGAGAAGGCTTTTGGACTAAAGATTTTCCAACTGTACGGTTGAAATTTAAGTCCGCATAAAATCTATCTTCTGCGACGAATAAAAACGATTTTGAGGAGCAGAAGATAGGTTTTATGCGGAATAGGCGTGAGTCATCCGTCATTTGGAAGGTTTTATTGGAGAGTATATGAATGAGCTCAGCTAATGAAAAAAAAGTAAGGATAAAGGTAGAACACTTAAAGAAATACTTCGGGGGGCAGGAAGTGCTGAAGGACATTTCCCTGGAAGTGGACGAGGGAGAGGTGGTGGTCGTGCTTGGCCCCTCAGGCTCCGGAAAGTCCACAATGCTCCGCTGCCTTAACCGCCTTGAAGAAAAGACTGACGGGAAGATAGTGCTCCTTGGGGACGATATTTACGACAAGAATGTGAATATCAATAAAGTCAGGGAAAACATAGGCATGGTTTTCCAGCACTTCAATCTCTTTGCCAATAAAAACGTTATGGGCAACCTGACGCTGGCCCCCGTGAAGGTAAAGCGGTGGACTATGGATAGGGCTGAAGAAAAGGCCAGGGAGATGCTGAAGGTCGTCGGAATGCTGGATAAGGCGGATGCCTATCCCGCGCAGCTGTCAGGAGGCCAGAAGCAGAGGGTGGCCATAGCGAGGGCCCTTTGCATGGAACCTAAGGTAATGCTTTTCGACGAGCCCACGAGCGCTCTGGACCCAGAGATGGTGGGAGAGGTGCTCTCTGTTATGAAGCTCCTTGCCTCCGAGGGCATGACCATGGTGGTAGTGACCCATGAGATAGGCTTTGCCAGGGAAGTGGCAGACAGGATAATCTTCATGGACGGAGGATACATAGTGGAAGAAGGCAGTCCTGAAGAGGTGCTTAAAAACCCGAAGGAGCAGAGGACTATAGATTTCCTGAATAAGGTGCTGTGAAGCGAAATGCTTTATAATATAGATTTCGACATAGCGGCCATCGCTATCTCGCTTTTCATTATTATTTATATTTTCTCCAAAAAGGGCCTGAAAAACACTGCTAACCGCTTTTTTCTTGCACTTGTGGTCTCTAACCTCTTTGCGTCCACAGCCGACATAATAGGTGCGATATTGAATCCGGTTACCAATTCGGCACAGCTCATAATGGCCGACTTGGCGAACGGCATATATCTATGGCTTCATAACAGCATGACGCCGCTCCTCTTCCTCTATATATTGAGCCTCTTAGGGGAGTACCAGCGCATGAGCTGGGGAAAGAGGGCGCTTATCTGCGCGCCTGTCTTTTTGGATTATGTGCTGCTGCTCTTAAATCCACTTTTCCGCTTTGTCTACTATTTTGACGCAAAGGGCATATACCGCCATGGCTATTTATTTCCGTATTTCTATGCGGCCGCCTTTGGATATATGGTGGCTTCCGTCTTTCTCCTAATAAGCAGGAGAAAGAACATCAGGAAATCCAAGCGGTATGCCCTGATCTTCATCATAACTGCCACCATTATTTCCCTTGCCGTTCAGATTGCATACCCCTATATTTTAATAGAAATATTTGCCCAGACCATGGGATTCCTGGGGATACTCCTGTCCATAGAGAACCAGGATGAGATTACGAACCAGATATCGAAGGCCTACAACCGCTATGCCTTCATTGGGACGGCGCCGGCTGTCCTTGGGAATAAGGACTGCATATTCATAGTCGTAAAGCTGCAGGAGCTGTCTTATTACAATACGACCATAGGGGTGGCGAGGACTAATGAATACCTGCAGCAGATAGCTTCTTACCTTTCGGCGAGGAGCCACAGGCTGTCCTGCTATGACCTTGGGGGCGGGAACTTCGTCCTTCTGGGCAGGGGCATAGGCCCTGAGAGATTAAGCAGGCTCATAGATGAGATAGCAAGGAGATTCAGGAAGCCCTGGAGCCAGGATGAGACCGGCATACAGTTCCCTGCAATGATATGCGGCGGCGGCGCGGACAGGTTTTCTTCCATGGAGGAGCTCCTTCTTATCGTGGACATGAGCTTTGGCGGCAATGAAACTGTCATTGTGGACATGGGGGAGATAGCGGAAAAGCATAAGAGGCGCATACTTATAGAAAGCCTCATAAAAGATGCCCTTAGGACAAAGAGCTTCCAGGTCTATTACCAGCCTATATGGGAGAGGGAGAGCGGGCAATTCCGCTCGGCTGAGGCGCTGATACGGCTCTATACCAAGGACTACGGCTTCATTTCTCCTGAGGAATTCATACCCATAGCTGAAAAGGGCGGAATGATCATAGAGATAGGGGACTTTGTATTTGACGAGGTATGCCGTTTCTATAAGAGCCATGAGCTGAATAAGCTGGGCATAGAATATGTGGAGGTGAACCTATCCACCGTGCAGTGCATGGATCCTGAGCTTGTCTCAAACTTTAAGAAGACCCTGCAGAGGTACGAGATACAATCAGACCGCATAAATTTAGAGATAACGGAGTCTGCGGCCGCCGACAACAGGAGGGTGCTGAAGGACAATGTTAGCGTCCTTAATGGTCTGGGCTTTTCTTTCTCACTTGACGACTATGGGACGGGCTACTCCAATTTCTCATATATGTTCGACCTGCCATTTTCCATTATCAAGCTGGATAAGAGCATACTCTGGAGGGCGCTGCACCCAGTGAAGGGAGAGGGGGCGAAGAGCTCCAGGATACTGCTCGTAAATACCATACGCATGATGTAGGAGATGGGCTACCACGTGCTGGTGGAGGGGGTAGAGACATTGGAGCAGAAGGAGCTTTAATGGAGCTGTCCTGTGACTACTTCCAGGGCTACTTCTTCTCAAAGCCCGTGCCGGGGGATGTTTTCCTGGACTTCATTAAGGCGCGGAATGCCTGAAGGGTTCTATTGCAGCGGATTTAAGAATACAATTTGGAGGGATAGGCATGAAGATAAAAAAGAGTCTGCTGTTCGCTGTTGGCTTGCTTGTGGCTCTGGTTTTCATTTTTTCCTCCCTGCTTGTTTTCGTACAGAGCGAGGCAAGCTATTCGGAACTTATACAGGAGGAGTTGCGGAAAAATACTAGGATGGTTACGGATCTTGCATGCAGTGAACTTGTAAGCTACAAATCGTGTGCCTGGCTTTTTAGATTTTGGGAGCATAATTATCAGGACATGGATATACCCTTGGGCGCTGTGAGGGATCAGGACTGGATTAAGCGCCATGAAAAATTCTACTATGGTAAAAATGCAAAGGAAATCAGCTACGAAGAAGCTTCGTCCTACTCTGAGGCAGAGCAGAAGGAATTTGCCGAGCTGTGCTATGTGCTCAATGCGGAATATTTTGACAGGCTGAAGCGGAATTTCAACATGGAAGCCGTCACCTGTTCGATGTACCGTGGCGGAGAAGACGCCATTGCCTTTTTTAGCGCAGGGGAAGACAAAGAGAGGGATAACTATCCATTGGGCCAGCTGTGGCCTTTTCATGCAGAGCTCCATCCCGTGGCAAATAGAATATATACTACTGGGGCAAATATATCGGAGGCAGAGCACATAAGCTCCACAGTGAATGGAGTGGAATATTTGAGTGTCTATACTCCTGTCGTTATAGACGGGAGGATGCTTGCGGCCATTAACGGAAGCATTCTCTGGAGTAAGGTCAGGTCCGAGATCGAAACGGGTACAAGAAAGGCCACTATTCCGCTTATCTTAATAAGGCTTCTGGCATATCTTCTGCTCCTTTACGCATTTGAAATCCTTGTGATACGTCCCCTGACCGCAATGCAGGGCAGTGTACGTAAGTATACATCCGAAAAGAACAGTGAGGCGACGAGGGAGGAACTCTCCCGCTTCAGAAAGATACACAATGAGATAGGGCTTCTGGCATCAGATGTGTCGGATATGGTCAGCGAAATCGACATGTATGTGGAGGAGGTTCAAAGGAAGGCCGCAGAGAATGAGAGGATAAGCACGGAGCTTTCCCTGGCCGCCGAGATACAGGCAAATGCCCTTCCAAGCGAATTTCCGCCTTTCCCTGACAGGAAGGAGTTTGAGATCTATGCCACCATGACCCCTGCCAGTAACGTAGGGGGAGACTTCTTTGATTACTTCATGGTGGGAGAGGATAAGCTTGCCATGGTTGTGGCGGATACATCGGGAAAAGGGGTGTCGGCCGCGCTCTTTACGATGGTTTCGAAGACCATTATAAAGACACTTATGCAGACGCATGCGGATCCGGCTAAGGTGCTGCATGCGGCAAATGATTTTTTGTTTGAGAATAATGAGAAATGCATGTTTGTGACGGTCTGGCTCGGCATTCTCGACATTCCTTCAGGGAAACTTACTTTTGCAGATGCGGGCCACGAGAGACTGCTTATCATGCATGGCGGGGAGTGGTCATATCTGGAGAAGAAGTACACAGGCATCCCCCTGGCATTAATGAAACAATCGGCGGACGAATATGTCAATGAAGAATTGGAGCTTTCTCCGGGAGATGCGCTGTTCCAATATACGGATGGGGTGACAGATGCCAGGGATGGCGGCGAAAAGATGTTTGGTGAAGACAGGCTCCTTGATTCGCTAAACAGCGCGGCATCTCCAGAGCCAGCGGAGCTTTTGGAGCATATACAGAATGGAATACATGAATTTGTGCAGGGGGCGCCGCAGTTTGATGACATTACCATGCTGGGAATGCGCTATATTAAACGGCGTTAGAATCTAATAAGAAATTTGCACGGGCGCATTTTGCACCGTAGCCGGCTGCGATTCTGCTTTTGTCGTTCATCAGGTTTTCGTTGCTTTCGAGTTGATTTTTTGCTATACTCTAATCGTATCATTGTGTCTTCCCGGAGGAGTTAAGGATTTGGAAGTGTCATGACGATACAAATATGAGGAGTAGATGCTCCGGTGCAAGGAGGGCGCTGATGACAAGAGAAGATATACTACGGCAGATGGCAGCCCTTCAGACACAGCTGGACGAACTGGACAAAGTACAGGGGCTTGCTTATGTGAGTACATCCCTGACGGAGGATGAGAAGGATAAACAGCATCAGGAAGACCTCCAGCGGCTCAGAGGTTTGCGTCTGATCGACGACGACTTCATGAATGCCTGCTTTGACGGCTTCACTGAAGGCGCAGAGCTTTTGCTCAGGATCATTCTGAACAAGCCGGACATCCGCGTGAAGAGTGTGAAGACGCAGAGGCGGATGAAGAATCTGCTCGGAAGGGATATCTGCCTGGACATTGACGCCGATGACGAAACCGGCAAGGAATACAACATCGAAGTGCAGAGGGTGGATAAGGGAGCGGACAGGAAGCGTGCGAGATACCATTCCAGCATCCTTGACGTGCACCTGCTTCAGCCGGGTGATGATTTCAGCAATCTGCCGGATACCTTTGTGATCTTCATCACAGAGAATGATGTGATCGGTGATGGTTTGCCGCTATATACGATTGACAGGCAGATTACGAACACAGGCAAGCTGTTCGATGACGGCGAGCATATCGTGTATGTGAACGGTGCGGACAAGGACGCATCCACAGCGCTGGGAAAGCTGATGCACGATTTCTTCTGCACAGACCCGGACGATATGCACTACAAGGAACTTGCCGATAAGGTTCGTTATTTCAAAGAAGACGAGAAAGGAGTGGCGGCCATGTGTAAGGTTATGGAAGACATGAGGAATGAGAGCGCAAAAACAGCTGTTGAAAAGAGAAATATAGAGTTTGCCAATACGCTTCTAAAACTTGGGAAATTGACGGTTGAGGAAATTGCTACATCAGCAGGATTGACGATTGATCGGGTGAGGGAACTTGCCGCTCCAAAAACAGCAAGATGATGATATCTGTGAAGTTACTATTCACACATTAACCGTTCGCTGTTTTAGGGGTGCTTTTTATTAGCACCTCTATTTTTATCCCGTGCATAGTGTATGCTTATAAATACATAAACTATAGTTGACTTTTGCTCCTATATAGTGTATAGTTAGCATACACTATATGGGAGGTTTTGATTATGTCGTGCATTGTGTATCAAACTGATAAAAGAACCGGGATAAAGTATGCTTATGAAAGTTTTTCATATTGGGATAAAGACAAGCAGCAACCGAGGTCAAAACGTAAGTATATGGGCCGCGTAGATCCCGAAACAAATGAAATCATCCATACAGATAAAAAGGTTAAAAAAGCCAATGTTTCTTCTGCTAAAGATCAAAAGGAATTGTCCAGGCTTTATGATGAGATCCTATCAAAAGACCAGGAAATATCCGTACTTCAAAAAAGGATCTCCAAGCTTGAGAAGAGGTGTTCAGTCCTTTCAGAAGCCATAAGGAAGATAGGATCCATAGCGGAGGATAACTATAGTGTATGAGGAAGCCATCAGCAAATCGTGTCTTTTGCTGAGGATCAAGATATTAAAAGACAGGGTAAATGTCCTGGAAAACGGGGATGAGATCAAACGTCTGAAGGAACAGCATAAAAGAGCCCGCCAGGCAGATTTCAGGACGATGCGACGCCTTGAGACAGAAATGGCAGAATCCCGGAGAGAGGCCATACGCATAAGGGACATGTGGTTCGAGGTCTGCCTGGATGTCAGAAAAGAATGCGACAACATGGAAAACGGAATCAGGAGTGTCTGGCCCATATAAGCAGATATATGCAGGGAAGCATAGAGAATGAACCGGATGTCAGATGGAGCGGCGAAATGCTGGCCTGGATAAAGAAATCCATACATTGTTGGAACAGGCGGCATGAAGGGGCTGAGAAATACAGCAAATCAAAGGTAGGAGAACTCATAAAGGAATATGAGGAGATTCTGGATAAGGCAAAAAGTGAATATGAGTATGGGCCGCCAAGCACCTATTATAAAGATGGGTTTAACACGTTTCTTCGTATGTTTGAAAATAAGGAGGACTACCTCCTGTTTCTGAGGGATCCAAGTGTACCGCCAACGAACAATTTGGCAGAAAGGTCAGGAAGAAGGTATAAAAGAAAAAATGCACAGGTAATGTCATTCAGAAGCCAGAAGGGTTCGGAATATTTCTGCGATGGACTTACCATTATGGAGACGATAAAATCAGAAGGCGGAAGTCTGTATGAGGGGATAATAAAAAGATTCAACTGAGTGAAATAAACCTCATTGATGGGTGCTGAATATCGTGGCATTATATAGTGAGTAATGCCGCAGTATTTCAGCACCTTATTAATTAAGTGGCTATTGCCCCATGAATGGTAACCATCACTTTCTTAGGTGCACCCGCTATACATTACAGACCTTGACAAGTTTCTTTTGATTATAGTATATTACTAGGGTATGCGCTTGTCCAGGTAAAGATTACAAGTATGCCATGGGGGCATCACCGACTAAAAGGACAGCGGGAAAGGAAGATAACCGGATGTATGCTATCATTGAGACCGGCGGAAAGCAGTATAAGGTAAGCGAGGGCGACGAGATCCTAATTGAGAAGCTGGAGGCAGAGGCTGAGGCGAGTGTGACCTTTGACCATGTGCTGGCTGTAAGGGATGATGAGAATATCAATGTCGGAGAGGCTGTGCAGTCTGCCAGCGTGACGGGCAAGGTCATAGCCCAGGAGAAGGGCAAAAAGGTCATAGTCTACCGCTACAAGCCGAAGACAGGCTATCACAAGAAAAAGGGCCACAGGCAGAATTATACCAGGGTCCGTATAGAGAAGATCAGTCTATAAAATGATACAGGTCTCGCTGGTGGAGGGGGAGGACGGATATTTAAGGGCTTTCTCCATGAAGGGGCATGCGGGATTTGCCGACAGCGGCAGGGACATAGTCTGTGCGGCAGTCTCAATGCTCGCCATCAATACAGTAAATGCTATAGAGACATTGTTGAATGGTTTTCCCATGAAGGTCCGGTCGGACAGTGAAAAAGGAAGCCTTGACTGCACTCTGGAGAGTGAGCCTAGCAGGGAGACAGAGCTTCTTTTAAGGACTATGGTGCTGGGGCTCAAAGGAGTGAGGGACACTTACGGTAAGGAATTTATAAATATAGAGTTTATAAAAGAACGTTAATATTCAGAATCCCCCCTGCATACAGCCATTTTTGAAAGACCGGGCTTGCTCTGTTCAAGCCGGTCAGTGGTCCGGCAAGATGGAAAAGGGGTTCCGAACAGAAACAAAAGAACTTTGGATAGTAAATAAAAGGAGGCAATGCTATGCTGCAGCTAGATTTACAGTTTTTTGCACATAAAAAGGGAGTGGGCTCCACAAAGAACGGGCGCGATTCAGAGTCCAAGAGGCTGGGGGCGAAGAGGGCCGACGGCCAGTTCGTGAAGGCAGGCAACATACTCTACAGGCAGAGGGGGACACACATACATCCTGGCAAGAATGTAGGCAGGGGCGGCGATGACACGCTCTTTGCAAAGGTGAGCGGGATTTTGCGTTTCGAGAGGGATGGCAGGTATCATACAAAGGCCAGCGTCTATGAGGTTGAAGAGACAGAAGAAAAAGCTGCTGCTGCCGAGTGATTTCGGGTTTTTTAAGAACTAAAGGCTTTTTGACGGGCTTCGGGTATAAGTATCCGAAGCCCGAACTGTATAGAATAGGAAAGGGATTCTTATTGGAGGTTATGCCATGGCTTTTGCGGACAGGGTGAAAATCGTTATACGGTCAGGCAAGGGCGGAGACGGCCATGTGAGCTTCCGCAGGGAAAAGTACGTGCCTAACGGCGGCCCCGACGGCGGCGACGGCGGCGACGGCGGGGATGTGATATTCGAGGTGGACAAGGGCGTACATACCCTGTCGGACTTCCGTTATAAAAAGACCTACGCCGCAGGAAACGGCGCGGAAGGCGGGAAGAAACGAATGCACGGGAAGCGCGGGAAGGATATAGTCCTAAGGGTTCCTGAAGGCACCGTGGTCATGGAGGAAAATAGTGGCAAGGTCATAGTTGACATATCGGGCCCTAACCTGAAAAAAGTAGTCCTGAAAGGCGGCAGGGGCGGCAATGGCAATATGCACTATGCGACCAGCTCCATGCAGGCCCCGAAATATGCCCAGCCCGGAGGTGATGCCGTCGAGCTGAACCTCATACTGGAGCTTAAGTGCATAGCGGACGTAGGGCTCTTAGGCTTCCCTAATGCGGGCAAGTCCACGCTTATATCCAGGGTGAGCCACGCAAAGCCTGAGATCGCAAGCTACCCCTTTACGACACTTACGCCGCACCTGGGCGTAGTGGATTTCCCTGACCACGAGGGGGGATTTGTGATGGCGGATATCCCCGGACTCATAGAAGGGGCGTCAGAGGGCGTGGGATTGGGATATGAGTTCCTGCGGCATATAGAGAGATGCAAGATGCTCATTCATATAGTGGATGCGGCCGGCACGGAGGGAAGGGATCCCCTTGAAGATATTGAAAAGATAAATAAGGAGTTGAAGAACTATGGCGAGGCCGTGGCGGATAAGCCGCAGGTCATAGCCGCAAATAAGCTGGACGTGATACAAGGCGGCAGCGCCTCAGGAGATGCGCTTGAAAGGATAAAGGAGGCCTACGAGCCGAAGGGGGTAAGGGTCTTCCCTATTTCGGCAGTGACAGGCGAGGGCGTGGATTCTCTCATGTATTATATAAAGGAAATGCTGGAATCTTCTCCCGTTGAGACCAGGGTTTATGAACAGGAATTCTTCCCTGAGGACTTAAAGGAGGAAATTCTTCCCTATACTGTGAGCTATGACGAAAACGAGGCCTACTATGTGCTGGAAGGCCCCAGGATAGAGAAAATGCTGGGCTATACGAACCTGGAGTCTGAAAAGGGTTTCCGCTTTTTCCAGAATTTCATAAAGGACATAGGGGCTGAGGAACGCCTTAAAGACTTAGGGATAAAGGAAGGGGATACCGTAAAGATATACGGGTTCCAGTTCGAGTACTTGCCGTGAAAAGGCTTTTGGATAGGGCATTATTTCGGATGGAAGTGTAAAATTTTGGATTAATTCAGGAATTGTGGTTATGTAAACTGGGGCTTTGGATTTATGGAAACATCTCTTTTTGAGTTATATAGTATGTGTTTCTATTTATTCAAATCCGGATTGTTGCATTATGTAAACTTTTCAATATGTTTATGTAGAATATCTATTTATAAGGAGTTAGTATGGCAATTAAAGTGACAAGTAAACAGAGGGCATATCTTAGGTCCCTCGCTATGAAAGAGCATGCCGTAGTGCAGGTGGGAAAAGGAGGAGTGACACCTGATGTCACTGCCTATGCAGACGAAGCCCTGTCCGCAAGGGAGCTCATAAAGGTGGATGTCCTTAAGAATGCGGG
>JAGBNO010000035.1 GCA_017634355.1 Lachnospiraceae bacterium | reverse complement strand
CTCTGGACCTGTGTGAGACTCTGGCAAGGAAAAGAGTTCAGGACGGCAGGGCGTGGTAAGATGCATAGCGGTTCCACGGCTTTCACGTACAGCCTTAAGAAGAGTAGCAGAACCGGAGAAGAGAACGCTGAACTGGTAATAAGTACGAAAAAGCAATCTAAAACCGTGACAAGGTCGAGCGTAGAGCTGGCGTTCACCAACGCACTGAAAGAAATGTCCGAGTGTGGATTTGTGAAAGGTCCTAAGAAACTGGGACAAATTTTCGGAGGGAGCTATTTGTATGCGATGTTTATTAGGTGGGGAGTGATTACTGATTGGGCTGATGGGGAGTGTGGATAACGCTCTGGAACGGCTATAGAAGCGTTTTAGGGGCTAAATTATAGAGTCTCTTAAAACGGACGAGAGAGGGCAGTACCACATCAATCATCTTTGTAAGCTCTGGAATTGACTCTCACAGTGGAGCCTGTAAACTCTCCTATGCTTTTTGAAATGTCTATGGTATAATAGATTATGGGTGTTGCCATAAACGGCAGGCGGTTCACCTTTCGCCGGATTATTCCGAGAACTCCCTTCATCAATAGGAGGTGATGTCGATGGGAAATCTGGCGGAGGCATATAGCGAATTGCAGGAAATCTTACAGACCTGTGCTGCCGTGATCAGCGCATTAATCGCATTGATACGGTTTGCATGGGATATGTGTAAAGATAGACAGCAAAAGAGCGGCCGCCACTCTCGCCAGGGTTAAGCAGTCTCTCATTTGCTGAGTCGCTATTAACTAGGTGAACCGTTGCTTTACCGGGTAACACCTATCGTTATTTTAATATACAGTAATTTTTAAACAGTGTCAAATCAAGCAGCTGTAAATGAGTTATAGCAAACGAATTAACTTACAAGCTATAGTTTTGCTTTTAGGAGATTGTAGATTTTAAGAGGCAGACATGCTTTTATCCATACAGCATATAAATAAATCATTTGGAGATAAGGACATATTAAAGGATGTAAGCTTCCATCTGGAAGAGAGGGACAAGTGCGCCCTTGTGGGGCCTAACGGGGCGGGCAAAAGCACCCTCATGAAGATAATCGCTTCAGAACTTCAGGCGGATTCGGGCACGGTCTCGCTTTCAGGGAATGCGAAAATGGCATACTTATCCCAGCTGGAGACAGTGGACGGGGACAGGAGCATATATGAGGAGGTGCTGTCAATCAGGCAGGACATTCTCGATATGGAAAAGGAGCTAAGGGATCTGGAGAATATGATGAAGGGGCTCTCCGGAGAGGAGCTTATGGGCGCAATGAAGCGCTATTCCGCCCTGCAGCAGCGCTACGAGGACGAGAACGGCTATGCGGTGGAAAGTGAAACGAGGGGCGTGCTGAAGGGCCTGGGCTTTTCGGAGGAGGACTTTAATAGGGCCGCAGGAGAACTGTCAGGCGGGCAGAAGACCAGGCTCGCCATAGCGCGGATCCTTATAAAGAAGCCCGAACTCATACTCTTGGACGAGCCCACGAACCATCTGGACTTAGATTCCATATCCTGGCTGGAAGGGTACTTAAAAAACTATCCGGGAGCCGTGCTGGTAGTCGCCCATGACCGCTATTTCCTGGATAAGGTTGTAAATAAGGTGGTCTCGCTGTCGAGTGGAAAAAGCCGCATGTTCAGCGGGAACTATACTGTTTATGCTGAAGCCGCGGCGGAACTCAGAAAGGCGGAGATAAAGGCCTGGGAAAAGGAACAGGCGGAGATTAAGCATCAGGAAGCCGTAATACAGAAGCTTAAGCAGTTCAACAGGGAAAAGTCAATTAAGCGGGCCGAGAGCAGGGAAAAGCTCCTGAGCAAAATGGAGCGCATGGAGAAGCCCGAAAATGACCTATCAGGCATGGGGCTTAGCTTAAAGCCCAATATCATGAGCGGAAAGGATGTCCTCTCTGTAGAGGGGCTTTCCAAGGCATTCCCCGGCCTTACCCTGTTTAAGGACCTTTCTTTCCAGCTGCAGAGGGGCGAGAAAGTGGCCATCATAGGGGATAATGGCACAGGCAAGACCACATTATTAAAAATTATAAATAATATGGAAGCCGCAGATGATGGGAGCTATCACCTGGGCGTCAATGTGCATATAGGCTACTATGACCAGGAGCACCAGAACCTGCATCCCGATAAGACACTCTTTGACGAGATATCAGACGCCTATCCCGACCTTACAGAGACAAGGATAAGGAATGTGCTGGCGGCCTTCCTCTTTATGGGCGACAGCGTCTTTAAGGAAGTGAAGGACCTGTCCGGCGGAGAGAGGGGAAGGCTCTCCCTTGCGAAAATCATGCTGTCTAAGGCAAATTTCCTTTTACTCGACGAACCTACGAACCACCTGGACATGGACAGCAGGGAAATCTTGGAGGAGGCGGTCGCAGGCTATGAGGGGACCTGCCTGTATGTGAGCCACGACCGCTATTTCATTAACCGCACCGCCGGCCGCATACTGCACTTGAATAAGGGGACGCTCACGCCTTACATAGGAAACTATGATGACTTCCTCTCCCATAGGGACGAGAGGGAAGGGGAGAAGGGGGAGGGCGCAGGAGCAGAGGCCGCAGATGGCACTACAGAGACCTCCAAGGCGGACTGGCAGCGTCAGAAGGCCCTTCTCGCAAAGCAGAGGAAAAAAGAGAATGATATTAAGAAGCTGGAGAATAAGATAGAGGCAAATGAGGAGAGGCTTAAGGAAATAGAAGCCGAACTCTCTATGGAGGAGGTGGCAGTGGATCCGGTAAAATGCGCTTCCCTTGTAGACGAGCAGGAGAAGCTGAATACGGAAAATGAAGCCTTAATGGAGAAGTGGGAGGAGCTGAACTCATAATGGGCAATATACTGCTTTTTTTGACGGCCTTTATCTGGGGGACCGCCTTTGTGAGTCAGAGGAGCGGAATGGACTATATAGGCCCCTTTACATTCAATGGGCTGCGCTGGGCAATAGCGGCCCTCGCAGTGGGATTAGTTGATCTGGTTCTGTACTTAAGGAGAAAGAAAACCGAAGGGCAGGGCCGCAACCGCTATGACTATAGGAAAACCCTCATAGGGGGCCTAAGCTGCGGGGCACTCCTCATGCTCGCAAGCACCTTTCAGCAGATAGGCCTTGTCACTACTTCTGCGGGGAAGGCGGGCTTCATTACGGCCTTATACATACTTTTGGTGCCCTTCTTAAACCTCTTTATATTAAAGAAGCATAGTCCTATGCGTATATGGGCGGCAGTGGCGCTGGGGCTTTTTGGAATGTATCTCCTCTGCATTTCAGGGGATTTTAGCTTAGGGTCAGCTGATGCGATGCTTATCCTAAGCGCCATTACCTATAGCTTCCACATACTGGCCATAGACCATTTTGGGCAGGAGGGGGACCCCATAGCGATGTCGGCTCTGCAGTTTGGCATAACTGCCCTGGTATCCCTTATAATTGCCTTCGGAACGGAGAGCCCTGCTATTGGCGCCGTGCTTTCTGCCATAGTGCCGCTATTATACTGCGGCCTCATGTCCGGAGGAGTCGCCTATACGCTGCAGATGGTGGCGCAGCCCATGACAGACCCTACGGTGGCATCCCTCATAATGAGCCTGGAATCCGTATTTGCGGCCCTCGCGGGGGCAGTGCTTTTACATGAGCGCATGGCCATGCGGGAGCTTATGGGCTGCATCATAATGTTCGCCGCTATCATACTCGTGCAGCTGCCTGTCAGGAGGAGTGCGCATGCTTGACATTATGTCCGACACCAACTAGAATGAAATTTATTATGCAAACGAAGCTGTGTCCTGAGAATCGTAGAAAAATACAGTCAGATGTCGCGTGAGGAGGTGTGTTTACTTGGCAAAGATGGGGAGGCCGAAATCGGAGAAGCCTAAATCGAACAAGGTATCAGTCCGCTTTGACGAAGAGGAGTATGAGAGGCTGAAACAATTTGCCGTTAGAAATCATAAGACCCTGACAGAAGCTGTGCGGGAAGGAGTGGGACTTCTACTCTCATCGGAAGATATGGAGGACGAATAATGGCAGAAGCGGCCGTAGCAAAAATTGAAGAGGATTTTGACCAGCTGGACGAATTATCGGAATTAAATAAGTCCTTAGACGATAGCTTTGAGGTAAAGAGCAGGGAGCAGAGCATAGGGAACGAGAGCCGGAACAGGAATGGATTCAAAGTGATAAGCGGCTCCAACCAGCTGAATGAGAGCCTCCTTGAGAAAGAGGACGATGACGGCTCCGGTGGCGGAGAGAATGAAAGCATCGTAAAAGAGGAGAAGGTGAAGGAGGACGAGGCCACTGCGACCAAGGCGGAGAAAGAAGACAATTCCACAGACATTACCGAAAAAGTAGAAGATAAGTCCGCCGAGATAAAGAGCAAGCTGGAGAACAGCAAGGAAGTCCTGCAGGAAAAAAAGGTGAAGCTGCAGGAAAAGGGCAATCCCAATGATATACAGAGTGTAAATGCAGTCGAAAACGAAATAGACCGCATTAATGGCACTATGCAAAAGGTACATGACTGGAACTTCGTCCCTGT
>JAGBNO010000034.1 GCA_017634355.1 Lachnospiraceae bacterium | reverse complement strand
GGAGTAAATGCATTATCATGTACTGTTCTGCATCTACAATTGGAACTATTGTGGCACTTTTGTGGTACCTAAGTTCCTTTTACCACTTGAAACCCTTGATTTTACTGGGGTTTACTTGCCTGTTGACTTCAAGGTCGGGAACGCAATAACCTCCTTAATGCTAGGTGCATCCGTGAGCAGCATACACAGCCTGTCTATGCCATATCCTATTCCCCCTGTGGGCGGCATGCCGAGCTCCATGGCATGGAGAAAATCCTCGTCCGTATGCTGCGCTTCCTCGTCGCCATTCGCCGCAAGCGCATCCTGGACGGCAAAGCGCTCCCTTTGGTCTATGGGATCATTCAGCTCTGAGTAGGCATTGCACATCTCCCAGCCATTAATGTAGAGTTCAAAACGCTCCACCTTTGAGGGGTCGTCTGGCTTTTTCTTTGTCAGCGGGCTTATTTCTATAGGATGATCCATTACAAAAGTGGGCTGTATCATCTTCTCCTCGCAGAAATGGTCAAAGAAGAGGTTTATAATGTCACCTTTTTTATGATGAGGCTCAAATTCTATATTGTGCTGCTTTGCAAGAGCCTTTGCTTCTTCATCAGTTCCAACAGAATCAAAATCTATGCCGCTCTCTTCCTTGATGGCATCCACCATGGTAATCCGCCTGAAAGGTTTGGACATATCTATGCTTACTCCGTTATAGACGACAACAGAACTACCGCATACTTTCTCTGCCACATGCCTGAACATATTTTCCGTTAGTTCCATCATGCCATGGTAATCAGTGTATGCCTGATAAAGCTCCATGAGCGTGAATTCGGGATTGTGTTTGGTATCCAGGCCTTCGTTCCTGAAAACCCTGCCGATTTCGTATACCCTCTCCAGCCCGCCTATGATAAGGCGTTTGAGATACAGTTCCAATGAAATTCTGAGCTTCCTGTCCTCATTCAGCGCATTATAATGAGTGATGAAAGGTCTTGCCGCAGCGCCGCCGGCATTTTCCACCAGCATGGGCGTCTCCACCTCCAGGAAACCTAAACCATCCAGGTATCTCCTGATCTCGCTTATTATCTTTGAGCGTTTGATGAAAGTCTCTTTCACACCGTCATTCATTATGAGGTCCAGATACCTCTCCCTGAATCTGGTGTCGGTGTCGGTAAGCCCGTGGAATTTCTCAGGAAGCGGCTGCAGGGCCTTGCTGAGCAGGGTTATCTCATCTGCATGAACTGATATCTCGCCCGCATTGGTCCTGAAGACTTTCCCCTTCACTCCAAGGATGTCGCCCACGTCATATAATTTCTTGAAATCAGTATAAGCCTCTTCGCCAAGGTCATCACGGGCTGCATATATTTGTATCTTGCCCTGCAGATCCATAATATTGCAGAACGACGCCTTGCCCATGACCCGCTTGAACATCATGCGCCCTGCCACAGAGACTTCCTGTCCTTCCAGTTCCTCAAACCTTTCTTTAATCTCCGCAGAATGGCAGGAGACCTCGTATTTGACATTGAGGAAGGGGTCTTTCCCACTCTCCTGCAAGGTCTTCAGCTTTTCTCTTTTTACCTTCAAAATGTCTTCCTGTGGCATTTATCCTCTCCTACGTTACATGACCTTTTGTCAGCCCATTTGACCACTTATGCAATGGACAGAATCTTATACTTAAGCTTGCCGGCCTTAGTCTCTACCCTTACCGTATCTCCCGCCTTATGCCCCAGCAGGGCTTTGCCGACCGGAGATTCATTGCTTATCTTGCCATTCAGGCTGTCGGCCTCCGTAGAGCCGACTATCTTATATTCCATGTCTTCTTCGAACTCCATGTCCCTAATGGTAACGGTGCTGCCTATGCTTATGCGCGAAGTGTCCATGTCGCTCTTATCCACTACTTCAACATGCTTAAGCAGGGCTTCTATCTCCTCTATGCGGTCTTCTATCTGCTGTTTCGCAGCCTTTGCCGCATCAAATTCTGCGTTCTCAGAAAGATCGCCCTGTGCGCGTGCCTCTTTCAGCTCCAGCGACACTTCCTTCCTTTTATTAATCTTTAAGTCCTGAAGCTCGTCCTCAAGTTTCTTCAAGCCTTCAGGCGTCAGTATTGTTTTTTTTACTCCCATACGTTCTTCAGCCATGATACCTCTCCTCACTCCTTCGTGGTGCTGAAACTGCCCACGGCCCCAATTTTTCCGTAACAAAAATATAACCATTCAATCCCTTGCGGTTTCGAACAGCCAAGATATTATAAATTCAACCAAAAACCTTGTCAAGGAAATTATTAATTCTATCCTTCAATCCCTGCAGCTAAAAATAGCGGCAGATATAGCTGAATTCCCCTCTAAGCAAATATGAAAGCCCCTTCACCTTATATTTTTTACTTTTCCTATGGAAATGAAGTTGCCAAGCACGGCGGCATAGTCCGTATCCTTTTCTTCTGCAGGAGTGTGTATACCCTCCACCATGAGCTCCATTCCCCCATCGGGAAAGCGTTTTAAGAGATTATAGTGGTCCTTAAAATACGCTTTTCTGGATACCTTCCTGTCCCTCAAAATACCTCTGCACTCATCCAAAGAGCAGCCCGGAAAATTCACATTCCAGATTTCCCCCTCTACATAAGGTTCATAAATAAGCTCTTCCAGTATCTTAAAAAGAAACTTATCCGTCACCTCATGCCTGTCTGTTGCCGCTTCTGAAACTGCTATGGCATGGCAGCCCTGAAACTCCGCTTCAAATGCGGCTCCAGCGGTTGCAGAATACTGTATGTCCGAGGCCACATTAACTCCAAAATTTATTCCCGACAGCACCACATCGGGCTTATTATCCATTATACATAAGCTGCCTACCCTCACGCAGTCTCCCGGAGTGCCGCTGCAGGAATACGCCTTCACATTTGCTACCGAAAAGTCATGCGGATGCACTTCTATGGAGTGCCTAAGGGTAATGCTGTGTGAAACTGCGCTATTCTGCGCTGATGGCGCCACAACCCAGACCTCCCCGAATTTCCTCGCACATTCCGCAAGCCTTCTTATACCATCTGAATCTATTCCGTCGTCGTTTGTTATAAGTATATTAATGACCCTACCTCCCTTCAGGCAGCAGAGGGCTTTAAGCCCTTTTCAGCAGTTTTCGCACAATGCCAGTTGCAATTTTATATGGCAGCGGACGGAGTTCCCTGTCTGCCTCTTTTAACTTTTCCCTAATAGCTATGTGCTGCGGGCAATGGGCTTCGCATTTTCCGCAGCCCACGCACTGGGACGCAAAGCCGCTTTCCTTCCTTAAGCCTATATTCTGCACGAACTCAAACCTGGCCGGTCCCTTTTTCTCCTGATACATCAGATTATAATAATAAAAATTTCCGGGTATATCCACGCCCTTTGGACAGGGCATACAGTAGCGACAGCCTGTGCAGCCTACCTTTTCCCTTTCCTTTATTACCTGCTTTACCTTTTCCACCAGGCGAAAGTCCGAATCGGAAAACTGCCCTATTTCGGCATCTGACGCTATGCGTATATTCTCCCTGACCATTTCCAGGGAATTCATGCCCGACAGCACGCACATGATTCCGGGCTGGTTCCATAGCCAGCGAAGCCCCAGTTCTGCCGGTGTATAGCCGCTGCCGCTATTATCCAGTTCGGTTTTTGCCCTGCTTGGAAGATTTACGAGTTTACCGCCCCGAAGCGGTTCCATGATGACCACAGGAACACCCTTTGCGGCAGCCGCCTCCAGCCCCTTACGCCCTGCCTGGCTATGCTCGTCCAGATAATTATACTGTATCTGACAGAAATCCCAGTCATAGGCATTCAGTATTTTTAAGAAAGTCTCTGTGCCACCATGGAAGGAAAAGCCTATATTCCTTATGCTGCCAGCGGACTTATGGGATTTTATCCACTCCTCTATACGGAGCGACTTTAACTTTTCCCACTCCATGAAATCCGTAAACATGTGCATAAGGTAGTAATCTATATAATCGGTCCTGAGCCTCGAAAGCTCTTCTTTAAAGGTTTTTTCTATTGCCTTTTCCGTCCTTATGATATACTGCGGCAGCTTTGTGGCTATGTATACCCTGTCCCTGCATTTATTCGCTTCTAATATCCGCCCCAGGCACTCCTCGCTTCCGGGATAAATATAGGCAGTGTCAAAATAATTGACCCCTTCCGCTATGGCAAGCATTATTTCCTGTTCTGCAAGGTCATAATCTATGCCGCTTCCTTTTTTTGTAAATCTCATACAGCCGAAACCCAGCTGCGATATGTCATTTCCGTTCCTGTCCTGTCTGTACTTCATTTCAGTCTCCAGTTAAAGTATCACATGACAATGCCTTGAAAGGGTATCCCATTCAAATAAGAAACCCCAGAAACCGCTCTGCAAGCGACTTCCGGGGCTCAGACTTAGTGGAGTAGACGGGAAAATCGAACCCGTAGATGAAAGACCCTGAAATCCGCTTAGAAAGGAGGTTCCGCACATCCTCGCGGAGTCCAGTAAACATCATGCCCTATGGTTGTCTGCGGATACTTTAAATTTTTCAAGCCGGTAAAACGCATATAAAAATTTTTATCCCGAACCCTGTATTTATAATAGCTTTTGAGAAAAAATCGAATAGCATGTATGCTTCCAAAAAAACATAGCTGATAATTGGAATACATGACCGCCCATGGAACATCTTTGTTTCCATCGAAATGCAATGGCGAAACATCCAGAACGGCTTTTGCCAAACACGCAATAATCTTATGCGTATCTATCAGCACTCCATCTTTTGCCATTCCATGCATAAAGGAGGTATAAACAATATCGTTATAAAAATTATAGTGTTCCAAAATATCTTTTCTTGTATCTTGTGAATCATCGAAGGAAAATCCAAAATCACGCTTTGATTTTTCACCAATAAGCATAAGTATTTCCCTTGCGGCTTTAACAAAAGTCTGTCCGTATATATAACCGAAAGCATCATCATTCATATTTTTAGAGCCTTCTTTGTTTCTTCGTCAATCGCATAGAACTCGCCATCATCATCTATGTCGCCGTCTCGCATTTCGTATATTACTTCATTAATGTCGCAAAACGTATTATTAAGGGAATTATCCTTTGCATACCGTTTGGATTTTTCTTTAAATTCTTCAAAGGATAGTCCGCCAATATCTCGACGTTCTGCCTGTTTCATATATTTTTCTCCTTTCAATCTCCGCATTCAAGGATCCATGTCTATGAAACGCTATTATACCCCATTAAGAGGATACGTTCAACGATGCGAAAAGCGTGCTCGAACGTACCGGACGGTAACCAACGGTAACCAAAATAACAGTCGGTTTTCAAAAATAATAAACCCCAGAAACCGCTCTGCAAGCGACTTCCGGGGCTCAGACTTAGTGGAGTAGACGGGAGTCGAACCCGTGTCCAGAAACCTATTCCCTGTCCTTCTACTATCATAGTGCTTTATTTTCGTTCACTCTGCGTAGCAGACTGAACGCATTCCCTCCGCCCCCGGAAAAGCACATCCTAAGAACTTCAGTAGCTTCATGATACGTACAAGGCCTCAAAGCTTTGACCCTGCCGTTTCCCATGATAATGACGCCAGGAACCGGGACCATGGGTAGAACCGGGCTGACGGCTGCAAGCGTTTAAGCTGCAGCTAACGCGTAATTATCGTCGGCGTTTAATTTTAATTTGAGGTTTGACACACCATCCTGCGGATAGCTTCTCCAGCTGCAAAATCCCTGTCGAAACCAGTACTACCCCTTGATAGCTACATAATATGCTCTAAGCCTGCATACGTAACTTCAAATTGTTGCTTTAATGGGCCCGCTTTCACAAGCCCGTATTCTTTATCGGACATCTCAGGAAATTTCTGAAGTCCTAACCAGAAAAATTATTAAGGAACTGTAGCAGGATTACTTAGTCAGTTGACGCAGTATGTTTTTCCGATAGCTGGCGTAAAATACACTCCCGGAAAAAGCCAAATGGCTAAGTTATAGGGAAGGAATTAAGAAATTGCACTATCAGGAGCTAACAATGCCAGAAGCAGGGCATTATCAACTCCCGATTAGGCAATTTCTAAATCCGTTTGCTATAATTCGCTACAGGCCCTAAGTATCAGCGCAATTAAGCGAATTACTCCATGGAAATATTCTTCCACTCTTCCTCGCGTATAAGGCCCACATAGGTCTTTCCTACGTTGATCCTTATCTCGTTGCCGTCAAGGTCATAGTAGTGGGTGGCAGCCAGGTCGTTTAGCTTAGTCCATTTTACAGGGATTGCTTTGCCCTGGGTTATGAACCATCCGTCCCTATTGCTCTCGGAAGGATAATACATCATATAGCCGTGGTCGTCGAGCTGCTCTAAGCGGGCATTCTGCAAGAGCACATTGGTGAAGGCCACCTGCTTATTCCCATTGCCGGCATCCGCCTCGGCGGCGCCATACTGGAAATACTTATAGGTCTTGCTGCTCTCATCGTATTCCATCCACGGCTTATTGTGGCGGAATGGCAGCGTCAGCTTTTTGCAGTCCACCGCATCTGAATAGCTGGACAGGTCGTTGGGTTTATTCCTCGATGCAAAAAGATAGTGGTAATCATTCTGGTGATACTCATTAAAGGTCCTGGAGAACTTGGAATTCTTGAAATTCTTTTCTATGTCCCCAGCCATCACATACTCTGTGAATTCCCTTGCTTTTCCATTATTTACGCGGGAGAAAGTGCCGCTGAAACGCTCCACGAATTTATTCTTATAGAAATTGTCGTTCCAGAAGGGGCCGCCGTCGTGACAGAGAATGGCATTCCACTCAGGGAAAATCTGCAGGTTCGTGGGACGGGTGCTGCGGATAGAGCCCAGCTGCTTAATCTTACCCCAGTCCTTGACCATGGCCATGAACCTGGTCACGCCCTCATTCTGTGTGCTGTTTATCATTTCATACATTACATCGACTTCGGATACTCCGAAATGGGGAAGCGCGGGCTTATCGTTGTCCACCATTACCGCCATAGGCCTCTGGTCTGCAATAGACTCGTCTATCCACTCTCCCGTAAGCTCGCTGGCCACCATGCCTTCCGGCGGGACATCGCTTTCCTCTTCCTCAGGTTCTTCCGGAATCTCTTCGGCCACGGGTTCCTCTTCTTCCTCTTCCTCTTCTTCCCCGCCTATCACTATGGCTTCTTCTTCGCTTTCAGCTTCTGCTTCTTCCTTCTTTTCATCTTTTTTCCCACAGGCTGTAAAAATCATTGTGCAAGCCAGCGCCATCAGCAAAAACTTCGATACCTTTCTCATGCTTTACTTAACCCTTTCCTTGGTAATAGTTGCTCCGCAGATATCATAAATCCCTCCGGCTTAAAATACCTTTTCCATAGCTTAGATACTTAGGCACTGTACAGAAATATCTTCAATACACGCTTGTCTTTTTCCAGTGCCTTAAGCCGGAACTCCCTCATGTATAAGGGAGCACTGTCTGCTTGTTCACATAACTTGACTAGTATAACTACCTAAGTCCAAACTTGCAAGCATTTTTCAAAAAACAACTTGCTTTTCTTCCAGAATTCCATCCCTTATAAGCTGCTCCAGGGATCTGAGTATCCCCGCCTTTGCGTGGGGCCAGGTAATCCCCCCTTGAAAATAGGCGTTGTATGGCTCTTTTAATGGGCCGTCTGCGCTGAGCTCTATGGACGAACCCGACACGAAACTGCCCGCTGCCATGACAACCTCACTGTCATAGCCCGGCATGGCCCAGGGCTCAGGAGTGACATGGCTGTCCACGGGAGCCGCCGCCTGTATGCCCTTGCAGAAGGAGAGCAGGGCTTCCCTTCCGCCGAAGGTCACGGCCTGTATGATATCATGCCTGTCTTCCCCCCCATCGGGCAATACCTTAAAGCCCAGCTCCTCATAGATATTTGCGGCAAAAATAGCGCCCTTTAAAGCCGATGCTGTCACTACAGGCGATAAGAACAGGCCCTGGTAGAATTCCCTTGAAATCCCAAGCGTTGCCCCGACTTCTTTTCCCAGTCCGGGAGATGTGAGCCTGTAGGCCGCCCTCTCCACACACTCCTTTTTCCCGACTATGTATCCTCCTACCGATGCGAGTCCCCCTCCGGGATTTTTAATAAGGGAGCCAACTGCCATATCTGCCCCCATTTCAGAAGGTTCATGGAGTTCCACAAATTCCCCGTAGCAGTTGTCCACCATTACAAGCACATCGCTTTTTAAGGATTTCACGAAAGATATCATCTCCCCTATTTCATCCACGGAAAGAGACCTTCTTTCGGCATAGCCCTTAGACCTCTGAATAGCTATAAGCCTAGTTCTTTCATTTATCTTTGCGGCTATTGCCTCCCTGTCTATATGCCCATCCGGCAATAGCTCCGCCTCTGCGTATGAAACCCCGTATTCCTTTAATGAACCTTTGGACGGCCTTATGCCTATTACCTCTTCCAGAGTGTCGTATGGCCTGCCTGTAATGCTTAGAAGCTCGTCACCGGGATGCAGCGCAGAGGACAGCGCAATAGCCAATGCATGGGTCCCGCAGGTAATCTGCGGCCGCACCAGGGCGTCCTCCGTCCCAAAAATGGACGCATAGACCTTCTCCAATGTCTCCCGCCCCAGGTCATTGTAGCCATAGCCTGTAGAGCCCATGAGACAGGCTTCGCTTACCTTATGCTCCTGCATGGCCTTTAAGACCTTTAGCTGGTTATACTCCGCCACCTCATCTATCTGTGAAAACCTGGCTTTAAGTTTCTCCAAAATTTTCTCGCCGAATTCATAGACAGAGGGGCGTATGCCAAATGCGCTGTATATATTTATTTTATCTAAGATCTGCAATTTTAACTATCTACACCTTTCAGCAATATAGGAAATCAGCTCTTCCCGCCCATTAAACTTACCCTTGTCCACCCAAACGGCTTCCTTTTCCCGCTTAAACCAGGTCAGCTGGCGCTTTGCAAAGTGCCGCGTTTCCTTTTTTATGGCCTCTATAGCCTCTTCCCTATTGTAAACTCTGTCAAAATATTTATAGGCCTGCTTATAGCCCAGCCCCTGCATGGAGGTCATTCCAGCCTTTACGCCCATTTCCCTTAGCTTCTCCACTTCCTCAAAAAGCCCCACTGCCACCATGCTGTCCACCCTGTTTTCTATGTCCCTGTATAATTCATCCCTCGGCAGGGTAAGTACGAAATACCTTAGGTCGTATGGACTGGGCTTGGCCCTCTCTTTTGCATTGTGTTCTGATATGGGCTTACCCGTGCTATGGAAAAATTCCAGTGCCCTGATTACTCTTTTCATATTGCCGGCAGGGATCATTTCTGCCGCCTTCGGGTCAAGCTCCTTAAGCCTATTGTGAAGATACTCCTTCCCTTTTTCTTTTCCCTCTGTTTCAAGCTCCTTCCGAAAGGCCAGGTCGTCCGCCTCCTCGGAAAAAGCTATGTCGTAGGCAATGGCCTGTATATAGAAGCCCGTGCCTCCCACAACTATAGGCAGCCTTCCCCTGTTCACTATGCCTTTCATGGCATCCTCTGCCATGGCCTTAAATAGCTTTACATTAAAGTCCTCCCTCGGATCCAGGCAGTCTATGAGGTGGTGCGGGACTCCTTCCATTTCTAGGGGCTTAATCTTTCCCGAACCTATGTCCATGTGCTTATATACCTGCATGGAATCCGCAGAGATTATCTCTCCATTTAAAATATGCGCAAGCCCTATGGAAATGGCGGTTTTCCCCACCGCTGTAGGACCTGACAGTATGATTAGCTTCTGTTTGTCCAATAAGCCTATACCACCCTCTTAAATTTTTTCTCTAATTCATACTTACTCATCCTTATTACCGTCGGCCTCCCATGGGGGCAGTGGTAGGGATCATTGAGGCTTAGGAGCTTTGTTATGAGCTCCTTTGCCTCTTTGGGGGATTTTCTCATATTGCCCTTGATGGCTGCCTTGCATGACATGGTAGCGATACGGTCGTGTATGGCATGGACGTCTTTTAGCTCTACCCCTTCTTTTAGCTCATCTAAGAGTGAAGTGAATATCTCATCCTCTGTAAGGCCGTATAAATCCAGAGGCACTTCCCTTATACAGTAGTCATTTCCTCCAAAGTGCTCTATTTCAAAGCCCATCTCTTGGAATACCCCATTAAACTTTTCCAGAACATTCTGCTGCATGGCATCCAGGGTTACTATCCTTGGAGGATGCAGTATCTGGCTCTCATGGGTCCTATTTTGGAATCTCTCCATAAGCTTCTCATAGTATACCTTTTCATGGGCCGCATGCTGGTCTATGAGAAGGAGCTCATCCCTATACTCTATCAGCCAATACGTGTCGAAGACCTGGCCTATAAGCTGGTACTCGCTGGCGGCCTCCTTACTCAGTATCCTGGATTCGAAGAGCTCCAGCTGCTGCCCTTTCTCATCTTCCGTAGTCCCATATCCCTTTTCCGACGAAGTGTCCTCTCTTGCATAATCTATCTGCAAAGGCGGCCGCTCCTGTAGCGGCGCATTTTGCAGACTGTCCGTGCTTTCCTTATAATATTCAGGTTTTGCAAAAGCTTCTGCTTTCAGGTTGTCTTCCTGAATTACCCGTCCTTCTTTTTCTGGCGGCCAAACGCCGCCTCCTGAAGACGTAACGGCTCCAGCTTTTGCATACTGGTATAAGGGACCCTCATCCTTAACTATGGAAACATATTTTTCAGGTGCCGAAGGCTCCTTTTTCTCAAAAGGCTCAGGGCTCTTCTCTTTATATTCAGGGGGCTTTTCCTTTTTTTTCTCCTCTTTCCCGAAGCCCACTTCCTCTATATGCTCCCTGTCCGACAGGGTCTCAGAAACACTTTTCTTTACAAAGGCATATACCCCCTGTCCGTCCGAAAAACGAACCTCCATCTTCCTCGGATGGACATTGACATCCACGAAATTAGAAGGGACTGTCAGAAACAGCACGCAAAAAGGGAACTTATGCTGCATGAGGAAGCCTGCATAGCCCTCTTCCAAGCCCCTGGCAATTATGGTATCCTTCACGTAACGGCCGTTCACAAAATACTTTTCAAGGCTCCTGCTGTTCCTCGCAACCACAGGGGATGCAATAAAGCCCTTCAAGCTCATGCCATCACTGTCCTTTTCCATGGGGATTAGCTTATTTACAAATTCCCTGCCATATATCCTGTAAATGACCTCTCTTAGGTCTCCACTGCCGTTTGTATAGAGCTTCTGATCCCCGTTTAATGTATACTTAAACGACACCTCCGGAGACGAAAGGGCCATTTCTTCTACAAGCGCACTTACATAGCTCCCCTCTGTTCCGGGGCTTTTTAGGAACTTCCTCCTGGCCGGCACCTGAGAAAAAAGATTCTTCACGAGGAAGGTCGTGCCATCCGGTACGCCGACCTCTTCAAAAGATTCTTCTGCGCCGCCCTTAAGGCAGTAGCGCACACCCGCGACCTCATCCCTGGTCTTGGTCATGAGCTCCACATCCGCAACTGCAGCTATGCTGGGCAGGGCCTCTCCCCTGAATCCAAGGCTATTTAATGTCTCCAGGTCGTCTATGGATTTAAGCTTGCTCGTGGCATGGGGCAGGAATGCTGTCCTCACTTCCTTATAGGCTATGCCTGAACCATCGTCGGTAACCCTTATCAGGTCCAGGCCCCCATTTCTTATTTCTATGGACAGGGACTTTGCCCCTGCATCCAGGGCATTCTCAAGCAGTTCCTTAACTACTGATGCCGGACGCTCTATCACCTCGCCCGCGGCTATCCTGTCTATAGTCCCCTGGTCCAAAACCTGGATCAAAGCTATATGCCCTCCTCTTTATTAATGAGACTTTCACCACCTGTTGTTTAGCTTACTCTGCAGCCCGTTCAAGGCATTGAGCGCCTCCAGAGGCGTCATGCGGCTGATGTCCATCTCCCTAAGCTCCCTCAGCACGTCATCGTCCTTCACCGTATCGAATAGGGTCATCTGCCCCAGGTCCACCTGATCCAAGGGTTTGGTCTTTTTTATGGGCTTGCCCTGGTTCAAACTCTCTTCGGCTATAATGCGGAAATTATATGTAAGGTCATTCTCCAGTAATTCCTTGAGTATTTCATCTGCCCTATGTATCACAGGGGCCGGCACCCCTGCAAGAGAGGCCACGTGTATGCCATAGGACCTGTCGGAGCCCCCTGCTACAATTTTCCGCAAAAAAACTACATCATCCCCATTTTCCTTAACTGCAAAACAGTAGTTATGGACATTGGGTATCCTCCCCTCCAGTTCTGTAAGCTCGTGGTAGTGAGTGGCAAAAAGGGTTTTTGCCCCTATAATCTTCTTATTAGCTATATATTCTACCACTGCCCAGGCTATGGAGAGCCCGTCAAAGGTGGAAGTCCCCCTGCCTATTTCGTCCAGTATGAGAAGGGACTTGGGAGTGGCATTCTTCAATATATTTGCGACCTCGTTCATCTCCACCATAAAGGTAGACTGGCCGCTGGATAAGTCGTCAGATGCGCCCACCCTCGTGAAAATGCGGTCTACTGTACATATATCCGCACTGTCTGCGGGCACGAAAGAGCCTATTGCCGCCATCAGCACTATTAGGGCGCACTGCCTCATATATGTGGATTTTCCGGCCATATTGGGTCCGGTGATAATTGAGATAAGCTTTTCCTTATTGTCCAGCTCTATGTCATTGGGCACGAAAGAGGCCCGCTCAAGCATACGCTCCACTACAGGATGCCTTGCGTTCTTCACCTTGAGGATGCCCTGTTCATTAATAGAGGGGCGCACATAGTGGTTCCTCTCTGCCACAAATGCGAGGGACTGGAGACTGTCTATCATAGCTATGGCTTTTGCAGTTTTTGATATCCTGTCCGCATTGGCCGACAGCCTTTCCCTCACCTCGGAAAATAGCTCGTACTCCAGGGATTTAAGCCTGTCCTCCGCATTGAGGATTATGTCCTCCATCTTTTTAAGCTCATCGGTGATATAGCGTTCCCCGTTGGCTAAGGTCTGCTTACGCACATAGTCGGACGGGACCTGGGAAATGAAAGACTTTGTGACTTCTATGGAATAGCCGAAGACCTTATTGAACTTAATCTTCAGGTTCTTTATGCCCGTCCTCTCCTTTTCCCTTTCCTCCAGGTCGGAGAGCCATTTCCTGCCGTCCTTCCTCGCGGCCCTCAGCTCATCTACCTCTTTATTGTAGCCCTCCCTTATGATTCCGCCATCCTTCTGTGTCAGCGGCGGGTCCTCTAATATAGCATTGTCTATTAGCCCGTAGATATCTTTTAAGCCGTCCACCTCTCCTATCAGGCTTCTTATCAGTACGGATTTAAAATCGCCCAGCAATCCTACTATATGAGGCAACATTGCAAGCGAATTCCTAAGGGCGATAAGGTCCCTGGGATTGGCTGAGCCATAGGTGATTTTACATAATAGCCTCTCCAGGTCATAGACATTTCCCAGGTATTCCCTGAGCTCATCCCTGTCTATTACCCTGGAATTCAGCTCTTCCACGGCATCCAGCCGTTTAAGAATTTCCTTCTTTTTTACTAAGGGCTCCTCCAAAATGGAACGGAGCCTCCTCGCGCCCATGGCTGTCTTTGTCTGGTCAAGGACCCAAAGGAGGCTGCCTTTACGCTTTTTTTCCCTAAGAGTCTCCGTAAGCTCCAGATTGCGTCTCGTATTCAGATCCAGAACCAAAGAGTTGGAAAGCTTGTAGGGCGAGATCTTTAAGAAATTCTTTAGCTCCTGCTTCTGAGTTTCCTTTAGATACCTAAAAGCAGCGCCTGCCGCCCTGATACCGGCGTCGTATTTTTCCAGCCCCAATGCCATGAGGTCATCCGCATGGAATTGCCTTAGCAGCAGTTCCCTTGCCTTATCCGCATTGAAATATGCATCCTCCACAGTATAGACCGTGACACCCAGGCGGTAATGAAGCTCTTCCATGTTTATTCCAGATATCTGGAATTCCGGATTGCATATAATCTCTTTTGGGGAATAGCGGGCCATTTCATCCATGAGCTGCTCTTCTGAATCCAGCTCTGTCACAAAAAAATCCCCCGTGGTGACATCTGCCACGGAGATCCCGCATTGCCCAGTCCCGTATGCCACAGCCATTAGGTAATTATTGCTGCCCTCATCCAGGGACTGTATGTCTGTATTCGTACCGGGAGTAACTACCTTTATGACCTCCCGCTTTACTATGCCCTTGGCTGTCTTCGGATCCTCCATCTGCTCGCACACGGCGACCTTATAGCCCTTTGCGACGAGGCGTGTGAGGTAAGTGTCCACAGCATGGAAAGGGACTCCGCACATGGGAGCCCTCTCCTCTAAACCGCAGCTCTTGCCGGTAAGCGTAAGCTCCAGTTCCTTAGAGACTGTCTTTGCATCTTCAAAGAACATCTCATAGAAATCGCCCAGACGATAGAAAAGAATACAGTCCGGATATTCCTTTTTCGTATTTAGGTAGTGCCTCATCATAGGAGAGAGCTTTTCAGCATCTTCCCCGCTCAGTATATTATCAAGGCTTTCTGTCAACGCTGCACCACCTCTTTGGTAATCTCATCCCAGGTGACCCCTTTCTCCACCATAAGCACCATGGCATGATACAGCCAGTCTGCCATCTCATACTTCAATTCCTCAGGATTTGGATTCTTCGCGGCTATGATTATCTCCGTGCACTCCTCTCCCACTTTCTTTAATATCTTGTCAATGCCCTTGTCAAAGAGGTAATTAGTATATGATCCGGCCTTTGGATGCTCCTTTCTGTCCTGAATGACCCTGTACTCCTGCTCGAATACCTTCAGGGGATTGTGGTCATCATATTCCTTTTTCATAATATTATTGAAGAAGCAGGACCTGGCCCCAGTGTGGCAGGCCGCCCCTATCTGGAGAACCTTTGATAAAAGCGTATCCTTGTCGCAGTCCGCCGTAAGGCTCTTCACATATTGGAAGTGTCCGCTGGTTTCGCCCTTTTGCCATAGCTCGCTGCGGCTCCTGCTGTAATAGTGCATTATGCCGGTCTCCAGTGTCTTCTGAAAGGCCTCTTCATTCATATAGGCCATCATCAGCACCTCGTCTGTCTTATAATCCTGCACTATGACAGGGAGCATCCCATCTGAATTCAGCTTAAATTCTGACCACTCCATGCTGCTTTCATAAGTATTCATGGACACGCCCAGTCCCTTGCACTGGCGCTTAAACCTCATGAAATCCTTGAAGTTCACATTTATCTCTCCGCCCGATACCCCCTGGACCTCATAGCTCCGGAGCACAGCCGCGGCCTCGTGGAAGGACTTATTCTGAAATACAGGCAAAAGCTTCACAGAAATAGGGTTGGCATTATTATTGCAGGCTTCTTGCACCCAGTGGGCACATTCATCCAGGGCCTCCTCATTCACAAGGACGAGAAGGCTTACATAGTTCTTTATATCATTCTGCGCGGCCCTAAGCTCATCTACGGATGCCACCGCCGCGGCTATATGGTCCCTTCCGAAGCGCTTGCCCGCCTCCTCTGTGAGCTTCATATTGTCTTCTTTGCTATAGTTTAAGCAGGCGGTCTTACAGCCGGAATAGAGAAGCTTCTTCACATCCTCCAGCTTTTTTACGTTGCCGGCCCCCACCACGGGTATGTCCACGGCCGCGCATATCCTCTTTATAACGCTTAAATTCCTCTCATGCCCCTCGTCGTCATCGGAAAAGTCGAATACCAGAATAGAATCCGCCCCGTAGTTGGCATAGTTGGAAGCCAGATATACGGGGTCGCCCGTAACTATTTCCGAAGATCCGAACCACTTTACTCCTACGCCATCTTTTAAGAATATAGATGGCACCAGTTTTTTATAATCAGAACCCATGTACTATAATCTCCCTTTTGTGGAAAGCACCCCTTCAATACGCCCATCTCTCATGACGGCCATATCCAGTGCCTTTGCAAAGGCTTTGAAAGCTCCCTCCATAATATGGTGGTCATTCTCACCGCTAAGTTTACGCAAATGTATATTTATCAGCGCAGAATAGGAAAATGCATAAAAGAATTCCTTTGCAAGCGCCGTATCCATCTCCCCCAGTTTATCTCCCGTGAAATGTATGTCATAGCCTAGATATGGACGGCCCGACAGGTCAACGGCAGACATTATCAGCGCATCGTCCATAGGCAGTATGAAGTACCCATAGCGTTTTATCCCGAATTTATCGCCAAGCGCCTTCTTAAAGGCAGTGCCCAGAACTATGCCGCAGTCCTCTACCGTATGGTGGGCATCCACATTCAAGTCGCCCTCGCATTTTACAGCTAGGTCAAAAAAGCCATGCCGGCCAAAGCCCTCCAGCATGTGGTCAAAGAAACCTATGCCTGTCTGTATATCGGTTTTTCCGCTGCCATCCAGATCGAGCTCGACCCTTATCTTTGTTTCCCTGGTAACCCTCTCTTCGATTGCTCTGCGCATAGCCCCTTCCATTTCACTTAAAACCTCACGGCTATAGAATTGGCATGGGCTGTAAGCCCTTCCGCCTCTGCAAACTGCCTGATATCCTTCTGCACCTTTTCCAGCGCTTCTTTTGAATACGAAATCACCGAGGATTTTTTGATAAAGTCGTCCACGGACAGAGGCGAAAAAAACCTGGCCGTTCCCCCTGTGGGCAGCACGTGGTTTGGCCCCGCAAAGTAGTCTCCAAGCGGCTCTGAGGAATAGGGCCCAAGGAAAATAGCCCCTGCATTTTTCACCTTTGCCATTGTGGCGACCGGATCGCAGGTCATGATCTCCAGATGCTCAGAGGCTATATCATTCACCGCCTCTATGGCCTCATCCATGTCTTCTGCCACTAGGATAAAACCATAGTCATCAAGGGACTTTTCTATAATCCCCCTCCTGGAAAGCTGGGGCAAGAATGCCTCTATTTCTTTAATCACCCTGTCAGCTAAATCCCTGGAGCTTGTCACAAGTATGGCAGATGCCATCTCATCGTGCTCCGCCTGGCTCAAAAGGTCTGCGGCCACGAAGCGAGGCTCCGCCGTCTCATCTGCAAGTACCAGTATCTCTGAAGGCCCCGCCACCGAATCTATGCTCACATGGCCGTATACCGCCCTTTTAGCCAGTGCCACATAAATATTCCCAGGCCCTACTATCTTGTCTACTCTTGGCACAGACTCCGTACCAAAAGCCAGCGCGGCTATGGCCTGGGCCCCGCCTGTCTTGTATATCTCCTCGATCCCCAAAAGCTTTGCCGCCACAAGCACGTTTTTATTGACGCTTCCGTCGCTCTGGCAGGGCGTTACGGCCACTATGCGCTCTACTCCCGCCACCTGTGCCGGTATCACATCCATTAAAAATGAGGAGGGATAGGCCGCCTTCCCTCCGGGCACATAGACGCCAACGCTCTTTAACGGCCTTATCCTCTGCCCCAGAAAAATCCCATCGTCTTTCGTGCTAAAGAAGCTCTGGCGTTTCTGCCTTTCGTGGAACTCCCTGATATTGTCTGCCGCCGCCTTCAATATGGAGATAAAATCTTCTCCCACGCTTGAAAATGCCTCTTCCAGTTCTTTCCCGCTTACCCTTATATTATCTTTATTAAGTGTACAGCGGTCGAACTTTTCAGCATAAGAAAATAGCGCCGCATCTCCTTTTTCACGGACATTATCTATTATTTCAGAAATGGTCTCTTCGTAGCCCTTCTGGTACAGGGGGCTGCGCTCTTTAAGTATCTTTTGTATCTCCCTTCGGCTTTCCCTGTTTAATTCTATTATACGCATATAAGTATCCTTCTATGATGGTATCTTCTGAATAATAACCTAAGATGCATGTTCCATAAGCTCGTCTATCACCTTTTTTACTGCGGATTGATGCTCATCAAAGGTACAGCCCGCACAGACTCTGCCATCCACCTCGAATACCCTCGTAATCCTGCACTTAAGGGAACACAATGTCGCACAGCCTCTGTAATAGAAATATAGCCTTATTCTATCCCCCTCTTTGCATTTTGGTACATGGCGAAAATAAAGGGCCGCTCCGTTCATTGAGAGATCGTGCAGGTCCACCGCCTGAAGCTCGGTCTTATCCAAGGCAACGAGGCCGCTGCAGGTCATCTCCAATCTTTCATATTTCCTATGTTCTTCCATGCTATCTCCCTCACATTGATAGATGAAATTTGATTATATCATAGCTTTCCATCTACTACAAAACTTTCTCCTATTTCCCCAGAACACCCTGCAGAAGGCGTATCACTTTTCTTATGCGGGCCGCTTTCATGCGCATGGACACGGGATTTACCACCATGCGGGCTGAGAGAAAGCAGATCTCCTCCAGTACTACCAGACCATTTTCCCTAAGTGTAGAGCCTGTCTCCACTATGTCCACTATCACATCGGAGAGGCCCACTATGGGGGCCAGCTCTATAGAGCCGTTGAGCTTGATGATATCCACTGTCTGGTGCTTCTTATCGTGGAAATAGTCCCTTGCTATCCTCGGATATTTAGTCGCAACCCTTATCATCTCATGATGCTTAAGGAGCTCGCCCGCCTCCGGAAAGCCCGCCACGCACATGCGGCATTTTCCTATACCCAGGTCAAGCACCTCGTAAATGGAGCGGTTTTCCTCCATGATAATGTCCCTGCCGCTCACCCCTATGTCTGCCGCGCCCTGCTCTACATAGGTGGGCACATCCGGCCCTTTTGCAAGGAAAAAACGGTATTTATTTTCTTCCTGGGTAAATATGAGCTTTCTGGAGCTTCCGTCCAATACCTCCCTGCAGTCCAGTCCTGCCTTTGACAGGGCTTCCAGGGTTTTTTCAGCAAGCCTGCCCTTTGTGAGCGCAAAGGTGAGATATTCCATGTCTTCCTGATTTTTCCCCACTGGTATTTCCTCCACTGTTAGAATAGCATGACATTGGGGTCAAACCTATATTTTGCATACCATCCTAGCCTATTCTATAGTAAACGACTTACGCTTTTACAGTACCTGCCTCCAGCATTATGCGGCTTTTCGCAATATCTTTCCCATTACTGCGTAAGTAACTGTGTTTCGAGGCCATCCCCCGTAAGGCGCAGCAGTTTTTCCGCATTCACCTCGATAGCATGTTTCCTTATTGCATACGGATCCATGCCCCTATCTATTTTCATCATCTCCACCTGTGCTCCGGATGAGCGGAGCTTTGAGGCCTCCGTTAACGCTTTTGCAAAATATTCCTCTTCAAAGCACAGCAGAACCCTGTTTAACTGCATATCTATAGGTATGGATTGCCTCGTCAGGATATTCATGAGCTGGTCTATCACCACCGTGAAGCCCACGGCAGGCCCTGCCTTTCCAAAGGATTCCAGCAGATGGTCGTACCTGCCTCCCCGAATAATGGCCTCACCTGTGCCAAAGGTATAGGCCCTAAGCACCATGCCGCTGTAATACTGGTGCCTGGACAGAAGCCCCAGGTCAAAGGTCACATAGTCTTCTATGCCATATATTTTTAATATCTCATATAGCTTCTTCAGCCTTTCTATCGCAGCCACAGGCCTGTCTATGCCCTCTATGAGGCCCAGCGCCTTATCCAGTATATCCACCTCCCCAAAAAGCATGGGCAGCGATGAGAGGGCATCGCCTATCCTTGAGTCCAGTCCCATTTCCTTTATAAGCTCGGCCGTTCCGAATAGATTCTTATTCCTTATATGGTGGGAAAGCATTCTCTCCGCATCCCGCTTAAGTCCCGCTGCCGCGCAGAGCCCCTTATAATACTCCGCTGTCCCTATGCATATCTGGAATTCCTTTAATCCTGCCATCTTAAGCAGTTCCACCGCCAGGTCCACAATCTCCGCATCCGCATAGACAGAGGCTTCCCCCATATATTCCACGCCGAGCTCAGTGACCTCCTTAAGCTTCCCCTGCAGTCCTGACCGGTTGGAGAAGCTATGGCCCAGATAGTAGAGCCGTATGGGCAGACCCTCCTCCATAAAGTACTTGACTGCCGCCCTAGCTACTCCGGGGGTCAGGTCCGGCCTTAGGGCCAGCGTATTGTTTTCACTGTCAAAGAACTTATATACCTCCTTTGAAGGAGTAGTCCCTATCTCCCTGTTAAATACGTCAAAGTACTCAAAGGTAGGTGTCTCTATTTCCCTGAATCCAAAGGATGACACTAGACTTTCGAGTTTTTCCATGAGGAAGCGCTTTTTCAGCATCTCATCTCCGTATATATCCCTCACGCCCTCCGGCGTATGCAAAAGCCTGTTCTCCATTCTTCCTCCTATATTTCCCTTTCAAGGCCTATTGTCCAAGTCCAGCTGCACCTTTTCCAGATAAGGTATAAATATCCCTCCCTGCCTCTCCAGTATGTATTCCTCCTCTATCTCCTCAAAACGGAAGCTGCGCCTGCCCCCCTCCTCATACCTCTGCCAGAATTCCTTAAGCTTCTGAAACCTCAGATAATAGAAGACATCCCGACCCGTATAATGTATAAGGAAAAAAGCTATGCCCCCCTGGGATTCAAACTCATCCATAAAGGCCACCTGGTGAGCATGTATATTCCTGAGCGTAAAGGTGTCAACCGCGCACTCCTTGGCGTCAAAGCAAAGCGGTATGCCCTGCGCCGCGCCTATATAGTCCACCGTGCTCTTCTCTCCGAAATAGGCGAGCTTTATGGTCCTGCTCTCCTTCTCGAATTCCACGGGGGTGATGGGAGTGGGGATCTTCTGCACGAGACAGAGCCTCTTTTCTCTGTACTTCTCGTTGGTGCGGTTAATAAGTTCCTCCAGTTCAGAGCCCCTAAGCCCCCTGGAGTTCCATGTGGCCAAAGCCGCCTACCCCCTGCGGTATTTTAAAATGCGGTTCATATCGTCAGGAAGAGGCGCTTCAAAGCTTTTCTGCGAAAGAGCCGCAAACTCGCCCTTATATCTGGGGAAAACCACCTTATAGGCGTGTAAAAGCTGCCTTTGGAGCCCAAGCATATCTGAGGCCTTTTTGCCCTCCTCTGTATTATACTTAGGGTCCCCCAGCACCGGAAATCCTGCAAACAGGAGGTGGGCCCTTATCTGATGGGGCTTGCCCGTGACCAGCTCTACTTCCAGCTCCGTGAGCTCTGTATCCTTTATGCTTATATGTGAAAGGGGCTTAAATCTCGTGACAATGGCAGACCCCTTTTCTTCCTCAGTAACCGTGACCTCATTTTTATCGCCGTCCTTTGTGAGAAAAGCCTTTAACTCTTTACTCTTACTCACATTTCCGAGAACCACCGCCCTGTATAGTTTCCCTATGCTCCTTTCCTTTAGGCCCGCGCTCAACAGCTGCAGCCCTTTGGTCGTGAGGCCACAGAGCACGAGGCCGCTGGTATTCCTGTCCAGGCGGTTAGCGGCCGCAGGATTAAAGCTTCCCTTCTTCCCATCCCTGTAATAGGAAAGCAGCATATCGTTGAGGCATAGCTCCCCTGAGCCATCAGACTGGGTAAGTAAGCCCGCCGCCTTATTCACGAGCACAATATGCCTGTCCTCGTAAATAATATGCCGCTTAAAATCCTTTAATTCCTCTTTTTTTAATTTGGGGGCCTCTTTTTCCCTATCCTCAGGAATAAACTTGGAAAGGGTATCTTCAGAGAACCAGAGCTGTACCTTATCCCCCTTCTTTATCTCCATTGAGGCCGACGACTTCCCGCCATTTATGGTGATGTTGCCCTTCCTCAGGGCCTTCTGCAGAGTGCCTATGGGGGCTTTTTTCATGATTTTGCTAGCATAGCGCAGAAGCCCCTGTCCCTCATCTGCCGCAGTAATTAAAAACTCGCGCATGTCTGTCCTCTTACTTAAGGATCTATGAACAATTAATCTAGCCTACAGCTCCTAAAGCGCTATCTGACCTATAAGGTCCCTCATCTCCCCGTCCTTTTCCAGTACCCTTACGTCCTTATCCTTAAGGAATGAAAGCCTTTCAATGAATTCAGGGAGTTCTGTATAGACCTTTATCGTCCAGTCCTTGAAGCCGCCTTTTCTCGCCATTTCTGTGAGATGTGACCGTATGGATGCGGCGTTGCTGTCGGGATATTCCGTATATGCCATGATATTCTTATTCAAGAAAATGAGGCAGTTCACCCCGTAGGACTCTTCCCTCGTTGTGAGCACCGCATCATAGAATACAGGCGCTCCATTCCTCACGGCTTCTACAGCCTCATATACCTCTCTTCTGCCGCTCTTGAAGCGCATGGACATAACGAGGGATACTGCCGACACAGCGGCGGGAAGCGCTGAAAGTATGGCCAGTATGAGAAAAATCCGGCCTATGGAGGGGAAAAATACCCTGGCGCATAGCACTAATAGCAAAGTGGCCAGGAGAAACACCAAACACTTAATGAGAGAAGACCTCCTGCGGAAGTCCAGATATCCATAGTCCCCTTTTCTTACTCCGGAGAAGGATTTCGCCACATCCATAAGGGGCTACACCTTAAAGAATCTCAAAAGAAGCTCATGCGGCAGTATTTTCATAAAGAAAAAACCCGCTTTCATTGCGAAGCCATATATAGACAAGGATTTCCTCTTTTTCATATCCATAAAGGCCTTTTTTGCCACCCTTGTGGGATCCGCCATAAAAGCCCTCTTGTACCCCGCCATTTTCCTGTGCTTTTCAGCCTGCTTAAAGAATTCCGTCTTTACCGGCCCTGGGCATACCGTAGTTACCGATATTTTTCTATTGCTAAGCTCCCTCTTCAGAGCCCTGGAGAAAGACAGGACATAGGCTTTTGTGGCCGCATATACGCCAAATCCCGGCTGCGGCATAAAGGCGGAACCGGATGCTATGTTCACTATCCTCCCTCCCCTCCCCATAAAGGGCAGGAGCATACATGTGACGGCAGTAAGAGCCTCCACATTCAGTTTCACCATGGAGAGGATTTCCGGCACCGGAGTTTCTGCTATATTGCCTATTATCCCCATTCCGGCAGAATTTACGAGTATGCGGACGTCAGGCCTCTTTTCCAGCAGCTCTTCCCTGAGCTCCATGAGCCCTGAGTCGCTATTTAAGTCCAGCGCAAAAATTCTGATCCTCTTCCCAAAGGTGCGCCTAAGCTCCTCCAGCCTTTCTCCCCGCCTGGCCACTGCCCATATCTCATTTAAGCCAGTGCAGTGCAGGGCTATCTCTATAGCAAGTTCTCTGCCTATGCCTGAGCTGGCTCCGGTCACTAATGCAATCTTCATCGTCTCCCAGACCTTATTTTATTTCCTTTAGCACCCTTAGGAGCAGGTCCCAGGTGCGCTTGGCGGAAGGAATGCTCATTCGCTCTGAGGGCGTATGCGCGCCACTGATATCAGGGCCAAAGGATACTATGTCCAGATCCGGCATTTTTTCGTAAAAAATACCGCACTCCACTCCCATGTGCACACCTGATACTTCTGCCGCTCTGCCGCTCATCTCAGTGTAAAGCCCCGAAATAAAGGGTATTATTTTGGAGTCCTCCCTGTATTCCCATGCAGGGTAGTCCCCGCTCTCCTCATAAGAGCCTCCTATAGTCTCCACAAGGTAACGCAGTTTCTCTGCCAGAGCATATTTGGCAGTGGAAACGGAGCTTCGTAGCGCAGCTTCAATTTCAAAGCTCTTTTCAGTGAGGCGCATTATACCCATATTCAAGCTGGTCTCCACTAGCCCCCTGGTGGCCTCTTCCTGGCTCATGCGGATCACTCCGTCCGGCAAGGTGTTTAACAGGAATATCAGCCTCTCCTGCATTTTCTTATGGAGCACGGGCTTTTCATCCCTGCCCTTTCGGTCACAGTAGATCATAATATTCTTATCTGTGGCCTTGTACTCATTTTTTATGGTCTTCTCAAATTCAGGTATAAGCTTTTCCAGCTTCGCCGCATCCTCATCTGTAGCCAGCAGCGCCCTGCAGGCCGCATCCCTGGGGATGGCGTTTATCATGAGGCCGCCCTGCAGGGAATATATGTCAAGCCCGACTCCGTTTACGCTTAAAAAGTGCAGCAGCCGCCCCATAATGAGATTGGCGTTCCCCCTGTACTTATCTATCTCGCCGCCCGAATGTCCGCCTTGGAAGCCGCTTACCAGTATGCTGTACTTTTCGCCTGATTTTTTCGTATATTTGACAGGCACGGACAAAAATGCCCTGAGGCCTCCTGCAGAGCTGGAGAGAAATACCCCTTCCCTCTCGCTGTCAAGGTTTAATAGGTACTTTGCCTTAAGGTCGGAGGTATCCAATCCCGTAGCTCCTACCATACCCACTTCTTCATCGGCAGTAAACACCAGTTCCAGCGGGGGATGGACTATGGACCTGTCGTCCATTATAGCCAAGGCATAAGCAACGGCTATGCCATCATCTGCCCCCAGTGTAGTGCTTGCCGCATATATGCAGTCGTCCATCTGCCTAAGGTCCAGGGGGTCTTTCTTAAAGTCATGGCGGCTGTCAGCGCTCTTTTCGCATACCATGTCCAGATGCCCCTGCAGCATGACGGTGGGCCTATCCTCCATCCCCGGCGACGCCGGACAGAATACCACTACATTGCTAAACTCGTCCTTCCTTGCTGCATAGCCCCTCTCGCGGGCAAAGTCCAGGACATACTGGGATATGGCACCCATATTGCCAGAGCCCCTAGGAATCGAGGATATTTCCGCAAAAAAACGAAATACCGACGAAGGCTCCAGGTCTGCAAATTTATCCATCTTAAGTCTCCTTACAATATCCCCCTACACCACAAAACGAGACCACCAAAACTGGCGGTCCCGCAGTGAAAGCGGTATAAGCCTTATATAAATTAAAGTGGCGCAGAGAGGTCAACATCGCCATCATCATCTGTAGGCACCGGAGCATCGGCAGGGAGCTGTTCCTGCTCCTGTCCGGCAACCAAGGCATTGACCTGTAGATTGCGCTCGGCCTCAGCCCTCTCTGCTATGGCCTCATTCTCGTCTAGGCCCCCAATGGCAGGATGCATTTCAGCCCTATCTGCATTTACCACGGTAAGCAGGCGGTTCAGCTGTTCTATCAGGCTGTCGTTGTGCTGCTTGGTGACTGAAATAGACTGGGACAGGAGGGCCTGCAGATTCGCAAGCGTACCATCTGTGTACTGCATGGCCGACAGCTGTATCTCATTTGCCTGCGCCGTGGCGCTCCCTATAATCTCCTGAGCCTGAAGCTTCGCCTGGTTCACTATCTCGCTGGCCTGCTGATAGGCCTGCTGCATAATGGTGTGCTCATTTATCATCTGGTCAGTATAGGCCTGGGCCTGGCGCACCAGGCTGTCAGCCTTCTGCCTCGCATCATCCATTATGGCGTCTTTATTATCTACTATTTTTTTGTAACGCTGTATTTCATCAGGCGTATGGACCTTCAGTTCATGGAGGAGCTCGTCTATCTCTTCCTTATTCACCAGTATTATCGTACTGGAAAGGGCGCGATACTTACAATTATCTATGTAGTCTTCTATTTCTTCTATAACCTGCTCTATTTTGCTGCTCATTTGCTTAGCTCTCCAGTTCCTAAAGACCTATCCTATCAATCCGCTTTTTCCAGTTTTCTATAGACCTCCTCTGCCACAAGGGGAGGCACAAACTCACTGATGTCCCCGCCATACAGGGCCACCTCCCGCACAGTGGAAGACGAGAGGTAGGCATATTCCAGGCTGGTAGTGAGAAAGACTGTGTCAACCCGCGGCAGAAGCTTTCTATTAGTCTGAGCCATCTGTAGCTCATATTCAAAATCAGTGACGGCCCGAAGCCCTCTGATTATCACATCCGTACCTGTCCGCCTGGCATATTCTGCAGTAAGGCCGCTAAAAGTGTCTACCTTCACATTAGCTATGTCACTGCACACGGATTGTAACATTTTAACACGCTCGTCCACAGAAAACAACGGAATTTTGTTTGAATTATTCAAAATGCTGACTGTAAGCTCATCGAACATCTGCGATGCCCTGCGTATAATGTCCAAGTGTCCCTTGGTCACCGGATCAAATGATCCGGGGTAAATTGCCTTGGCCATCCTGACTCCTTTATTAGAATAGCATATTCTAATATCCGACTTACTTTTTTACAGTACTCGGCTTCTCTATTGCGACGACTTTTCAAAACCGTCCGGCTCTTCCGCGGCTTTCTGCAAAAAAAGGTGGCGGTTGTGCCTATAGACCTTTTCCTTCCATACGACATATCCCAGTTCCTCAAGGTAAGGATATTCCGTCTTCCTCGAAGTCTCCAGTATTATAATGCCCTCCGGTTCAAGGAGGCTCGATCTGGAAAGATACTCTAAAACCTTGTCCTCAAGCCCCTTCCCATAAGGGGGATCCAGATATATTAAATGGAATCCCCCTTTCCTTTCAAGCTGGTTTAAGCCGGAAAGGGCATCGCCCTGTATAAGCACTGCCCTATCCCTCAAATGGGTAAATTCCAGATTTGAGCGTATGATGTCCATAGCCCTTCTGTCATTTTCCAGAAAAACAGCCTTCGAAGCCCCCCTGGAGAGGGCCTCTATGCCTATGGAGCCGGAGCCTGCAAAGAGATCCAGGAAACGGCTCCCAGGCACATGAACCTGTAATATGTTGAAAAGTGTTTCCTTTATTATATCCTGGGTAGGCCTGGTATTCATGCCCTCCAGGGTCTTTAATTTCAGTCTTCTCGCACTGCCTGCAATAACACGCATCTCAGTTATTTATAAGCTTGTCTTCGTCGCTCCAGCTATAGAGCTTGCGGATTTCTTTTCCATAGGTCTCTGAGAGATGGTTCTTCGCCTTGTCGCGGAGTGCCTGGAAGTGTACCTGGCCGCCTGCATCCGACATATCCAGAAGGAAGTTCTTCGCAAACGATCCGTCCTGTATGTCCGCAAGGATCTTCCTCATAGTATTCTTTGTCTCTTCGGTAATTATCTTGGGTCCTGTGATATAGTCTCCGTACTCAGCCGTATTGGAGATGGAATAGCGCATTCCCTCGAAACCCGACTGGTAAATAAGGTCCACTATAAGCTTCATCTCATGTATGCACTCGAAATAGGCATTCCTTGGATCGTAGCCCGCCTCTACCAGCACGTCGAAGCCTGCCTGCATGAGCGCGCAGACGCCGCCGCAGAGCACTGCCTGCTCTCCAAAGAGGTCTGTCTCCGTCTCTGTCTTGAAAGTTGTCTCCAGCACGCCAGCCCTGGCGCCACCTATGCCCAGCGCATAAGCAAGACCCAGCTCCTTCGCTTTACCTGAGTAGTCCTGCTCTACCGCGATAAGGCAGGGCGTACCCTTGCCGGCCTGGTACTCGCTCCTCACGGTATGTCCTGGGGCCTTGGGGGCTATCATGACCACATCTACGTCCGCAGGAGGAACTATGAGCTTATAGCGTATATTGAAGCCATGTGAGAACATGAGCATATTCCCTGCTTCCAGATGCGGCTCTATGGACTCTTTGTAGAGGGCTTTCTGCTTCTCATCGTTTATGAGTATCATTATTATATCGGCGCGCTCTGCCGCCTCTGCCGCCGTGTAGACCTTAAAGCCCTGCTCCTCAGCCCTCTGCCATGATTTTGAGCCCTCATAGAGACCTATAATCACATTGCAGCCCGAATCCTTTAAGTTCAAGGCTTGGGCATGTCCCTGGCTGCCATATCCTATAATGGCTATGGTCTTTCCGTCCAGGAGAGACAGATTGCAGTCAGATTCGTAGTAAATCGGATTTTTGTCATTCATACATACCTCTTTCTGCCGTACCTTCTGCGGCTTACTATTTCTTTCGAGTACATCATTTCGTAATTAGCCAGACTCATCCTGAAGGCGTGAACCCTCTGCCTGTGAGGCTTTGCTTTCTCAGAATTGGTCTAGTTTATTTAAGAAATAATCTACCAGTTTCCTTCATTAGATGAAGGATTGATCTATAACCATCCAGCCTCTGATAAAATGCAAAGAACGCTGAATTGTTAACACGTCAGTCAAACCAGATAACTCCTTCGGTGCCCCTCTGCAGCCCCGCTATGCCAGTGCGGGCTATCTCCAGTATGCGATAATCGGATAAGAGATTTAAAAAGGCATCTATCTTGCTCTGCCCGCCTGTAATCTCTATGATAAGGGAATCCATCGCCACATCCACTATATTCGCCCTGAATACATCAGCCAAAGAAATGACGCCTGGCCTGTCTGCAGAGTCCACCTCCACCTTTATCATGCATAATTCTCTGTATACGGAATTATCCGGCTCCAGCACGCGGATGTCCCTGACATCCACGAGCTTGTCCAGCTGCTTCTCTATCTGTTCCAATATCTCATCGTCCCCGTCCGTCACTATGGTAATGCGGGTAAAACGGGGGTCTGCCGTGACGCCTGCCGTTATGCTGTCTATATTGTAGCCCCTTCTGGAAAATAGGCCCGAAATACGGGACAGGACACCTGAAGTATTGTCAACAAGGAGCTGGAACACTTTTTTTTGATTCTTTTCCATAGTCACTCACAAAGTATCTTTTATACCCGTAAACGCAATAACTGCCATTTCAAGTTTTGCTTTTTTTGCGTCTGCCCGTTATACGATATATACAACGGCAGCGATTTACGCTAATGAGTATAAATGGAGCATAGCCTCCTGCAAATAAAAAAAGCAACAGAGTTTAATATAATTCTATACATTGTTTTTGTCAATCTGACAGCGCTGCAGGGCAAGAGTTCCTGTGCGGGCTATCTCCACTATGCTTATCCCCGAAAGGAGCTGTATCATAAGCTCAGTCCTGTCCGGCGTATCGCAGATCTGTATTATCATCATATTCTTGCTCATGTCCACTATATCCGCCTTCATGGCCTGGCAGGTCTCCATTATGCTGCGGCGGTTGGAGGGGCTGTACTTTACCTTTATAAGCATGAGCTCCCTCGTAACGGCCGCGCTTTCTTCAAAGGTCTTTATCTTAATTACATCCAGCTTTTTATTTAACTGCTTCTCTATCTGCTCCAGGGTCTGCATGTCACCGCTGGACACTATGGTCATGCAGGAGACTTCCTTATCCTCCGTCTCCCCCACGGCCAGGGAATCTATATTGAAGCAGCGCCTGGAAAAAAGCCCCGCGACCTTGGAGAGCACGCCTGAACGGTTCTCCACCAGCACGGAATATATTTTTTTCATAGCTGACATTATTACTCCCCTTCCCCTTCACATCACTGTTTCCATGGGATCTGTGCGTACTTCCATTATTCCCATGCCGTCTGAGCCTAAGAATTCTTCTATCTTTTTCTCCATGTCCTCCTGCCCATCCAGCCTGAAATAGTGTATCCCATAGGCTTCTGCGATTTTCTCAAGGTCAGGCAGGTCGCCTAAGTCCACCATATAGTACTCATCCTTAAAGGCGAAATGCTGGTGCTCCCGAACCAGCCCAAGATAGTGGTTCTTCATTACCACAATTTTTACGGGCAGGCCGTACTGCTTCATGGACGCAAGCTCCATCATGGACATCTGGAAGGAGCCGTCCCCGCATACTGCCACCACCTGCCTATCGGGCTGCCCTGCCCTTACTCCCATGGCGGCCGGAATAGAGTAGCCCATGGTGCCCATGCCTCCGCTTGTGAGGAATAAGCCCTTTCTAATTACCACATTCCTACATGAGAAAAGCTGATTCTGCCCCACATCCGCAAGATATATGCCGTCCTCGTCCATGGCGAGAGAAAGCGCCCTCACAAAGGCCGCAGAGTCCACATATCCCTCTGCCGAATGTCTCTCCGGCTTATAGCTCTTTCTGTAATGTCCCAGAACTGAAATCCAGTTTTCATGGTCGTCTGAAAAATCCAGTTCCATAAAATCCTTAAAAATATGCTTGGCATCCCCCACCAAAGGAATTGTAGGCCCCACATTCTTGCCTATTTCCGCAGGGTCCACATCCATGTGCACAAGCACCTTGCCCTCAAATGTAAGATCAGGGGCTGAAACCGCCCTGTCTGCCACCCTGGCTCCCACCATGAGCAGCGTGTCGCACTCCCTCATTGCCCTGTTTGCCACCGGATGGCCATTATTCCCCACCATGCCAAAGTACATCCTGTGCTCAGTGGGCAGTACCCCTAAGCCCATCATAGTGGAAACAACGGGGAAGCGGTGCTTCTCCACGAAAGAGCGCACTTCCTCCGTCGCCTTCGATAGATGCACACCTCCCCCGCAGCAGATGAGCGGGCGTTTTGCGTTATCCAGAACCTTAGCCACTTTTTTTATCTGGGCCGCATTGCCCTGTACAGTGGGCTTATAAGTCCGCATTACGGGCTTTTCCTCCGGATAGTCAAAGTCGGGGAGCCTGTCCATCTGCACATCATAGGGCACATCTATGAGCACAGGGCCACGCCGCCCCGTATTGGCTATATAGAAAGCCTCGTGCATAACCTGCGGAAGCTTCCTCGCATCTTTAACGAGATAGCTGTATTTCACAAAGGACTCCGCGGCCCCCGTGACATCCACCTCCTGAAATACATCAGAGCCTAGCTGGGACGATTCCACCTGCCCTGTAATGCATACAAGGGGTATGGAATCCGCGAAGGCTGTAGCTATGCCCGTAAGCAGATTTGTGGCGCCGGGGCCGCTGGTCACTGCGCAGACCCCCACCTTGCCGCTGGCCCTGGCATAGCCGCTGGCCGCATGGCCCGCATTCTGCTCTGTCCTGACAAGTATTGACCTTATGCCTGTATTCTTCATTCTGACCCAGAAAGGGTCTATGGTGGCGCCGGCATAGCCGAATACCGTATCCACGCCCTCCGCTATCAGACATTTTACTATTGCTTCAGCTCCTGTCATAAGCTATATATCCCCTCTATTATGTGACTTTTCATAAGGAACTTTTCAGAAATAACTTGTACATTCTGCTTGTCTTTTTGCCCGATAGAGCTGTTCAAAAATCAGTTACATAGCCCGCTATGCGCCTGATTTTTGAACAGCCCTCTCGGACAAAAATACAGCGCATTATGTACAAGT
>JAGBNO010000033.1 GCA_017634355.1 Lachnospiraceae bacterium | reverse complement strand
GACTTCACCGTGGAGAAGCCGAAGGCGCAGAAAGCCTCAAAGACCGTGGCAAAGGGCGGCGCGCCTGTCACAAAGACAGTGAAGGACCTCTTCGGCACAGCCATAGACAGCGGGAGCCTTGCCATAGTAAAGGAGAAGGCCTCAGGGCAGGCCTCCGTTTCCGATAACACGCTCATTATAAGCCCTAAGGAAAAGGGCAGTTCATCCTAAAACACCTTATAAGCCAAGATATCCCTGACTGCATCGCAAGCATCTCTCACACAGTCCTCATCATTGAAGTGTTCATCTGCTGCGATAATTACATAGCTTTGAATCTGTCAAATGGGTTTCTCAAACGCTCAAATGGTCTGTGCCTGTGGCAGATGGTAGCCGTGATTTGCCATTTCGGTGCGGAACTGATCAACAGTTATCCCAGCTTCTTGGGCAGCGTTTTCTATAGTCATAGTTCCTCTTTGTGCATATTTATATAGGTTAGTACGGGTGGTATTGCTCACAGCACTGCTCACAGCACTGCTCACAGCACTGCGTATCTCTTGATCTCTCTGAGGTTTGAAGTATTCCCAAAAAACATCTCTCATTTTCTCATCCTCCTTGATCTTATTCCACACCATTCCGGTGTGTTTTTCTTCCACAATACCAAGCAGTCCGCGCAGACGGTCGCGTGTTGGCTGGTCTATGGTCTTTTTCAATTCATTCAGAAGATAATCCACGTCTTTCTCGTCTACTTTGGACTTCAGAACGCGGTATGCCGCATATTCCTCGCCCTCGATTTCGCTTGTCATGACGATTTGGAAAGGCATATCAAGGATGCCTTTGACGAGGTATATGCCCTTAACATCTGTCGCTTCAAGCTGTCCTGCCTTTTCCATTTCATTAAAGGCTTTATCGTCTTTCTCGGATGCAAAAATAGAGGCTGTTACCTCGCCGATCCTCACATCTTCGTTGGGCTTCGCTGTGGCTATGTAGAAGTAGGCATATCCTGCAACCTTTCGGATGGTGAGAGGGGTGACCTTATCTCCGGGTCCCTTGAATTCGATCACGTTCTTATGCAGGAATATCTTAAACACGGCTTTCACATCATCGGGCAGCTTATCACCGCTGGCGACAATAAAATCCATCCTTGGGGCATCTTCTCCCAGGGTGTGTTCACGTATCGTCCATGCGCCGATCTTCCATGACTCTACATCGAGCTGGAGGGCATTTTCGAATCCTTTGTGATAGTCAGACCGTGGAACGGAGCGGAGCAGTTTAAGCTGATTTCTGTGGTAAGCGATGAGCTCCGTTTTCTGGGCGGGGGTCAGCTTTTCTGCCGCCTCTGCATCAGGTAGGGTGAATGGCGTGTTTTCCGTCCGTTCTGGTTTATGATCTGTGTTTTTATTTTCCATAAATACCTATTTGTCAGGCGGGGATTGAAAGCCTTAAAAAAGATAGAATAACTCTACTCTATGGTAACACTGAAAATGTTTTCCGACAAGGGGTATTTTTACAGCTGTTCTGTGAGAGCATTATGCTTTGACCCGTTGCGGGCTATGAGGACGGCGAAAAGCCTTCCCGAAAAAAATTCGTTACAGTTTGGGTGGATTTCGGGGAAACAGTAATGATAGACATTCTCTAGATGCTTTTGTATAATAGCTCAGGCTATTTTGGATCTGCAGCTGGAAGGCTTGTTCTGAAGTAAGTCAGAAAGTACAAAAAGTTGCGTAATAGCAAGAAAGTGTTGCAGAATAACTTGTACCTTCTGCTTGTCTTTTTGCCCGATAGCACTGTTCAAAATCAGTTACAAGCCCATTTATGGACCGGCCGCTCGCATATGCGCCTGATCTTTGAGCAGCACTCTCTGACAAAAATACAGCGCATTATGTGCAAGTTGTTTCTGAACAGTTCCTAAGGAGGTATATCATGAAGATCACGAGTTTTAATCCCTTGATAGTTACGAAAGACGCGGAAGCGCTCATTACCCTGTTTGAAGAACTGGGCTTTGAGAGAAAGCACAAGCTTGTTGGGACGTTGCAGAATGGCGCCAATCTTACCAGCGTCCGGATGAAGGACGCAAATGGCTTTCATGTAGACATAGCGGAGACTTCCGATAATACCAAGGACATTTCCCTTATACGTATGAATGTGGACAATTTTGATGAGGCTTATGAGATGCTGAAAGCCAAGGGCTTTCATAATGCCAGGCCGGATGAAGATACCTTTGACACAAAGAGCAACAGGTCTGCAATGATGATCTCCCCGACCGGATTTGCTTTTGACCTCTGCCAGCATATTAAAGACCACGATTGATAAATAGCCCCTCCATTACGGGAACCATGTAGCAATATGTTTCACTTTCACTGCGTAATAGAGGCTTCTCCATTACGGGAGACCATATAGCAATATGTTTCACTTTCACTGAGTAATTGAGGGTCCTCCATACATAAGGTTAAGACATAATGAATAAAATTGAAGAAGCCATTATCTATGCGACCGTCATGCATGCCGGAAAGGTGCGCAAGTTTGGAAACAGGCCGTTCATCCTCCACTCGTTGGAGGTGGCGCATATCATTTCCACCATGACTGACGATGAAGATGTGATCACCGCGGGTATCCTGCACGATATCGTGGAAGAGACCGACGGCACGCTGGGCGAAGTGGAGAAGCGTTTTGGAAGCCGGGTAGCGATACTGGTGTCTTCCGAAACTGAAGACAAATTTCAGGGGGAAGATCCTAATGTCACCTGGAAACGGAGAAAGGAAAGTTCCCTAAAGGTCTTGAAAAATAGCCAGGACATAGGGGTAAAGATGCTCTGGCTTGCAGATAAGCTGGCGAACATCCGCTCCCTGGCGGGACTTTTTTCTGAGAAAGGGGAAGCATTCTGGCAGGAGCTCCACCAAAAAGACCCGGAAGTTCACCGCTGGTACTACCAGAGCATTGCTGAGACCCTGGAATTTTCACTGAACCGGACGGCAGCATTCAAGGAATATATCAAGCACCTTACCTTCATCTGGCCGCGTTCATTTGACTCAGAGAAGGCAAAATACAAGAAGTATAAGGAAGTCTCTGTAGACGGCTGCGCCCTTATCGGCAGGGGCGCCAAGGGAGATGTCTACCGCTATGATGACGAGCTTATAATAAAAGTATTTAACCAAAACAACACCTTCAGGGATGTGGAGAAGGAGATTGCCTTAAGCCGCAAGGCCTTTATCCTGGGAATCCCTACTGCGATCTCTTTTGGGATCGTGTCCGTCGGGGAACGCTATGGCGCAATGTATGAGATGGTCGATGCGGAGACGGTTTCAAGCTATATAGCGAAGAGTCCGGGACAGGTGAAGAGGTATGCGCTTGTCATGGCAGAGCTGGCGCGGACCATCCACTCGATCGAAGTTTCTGGTGACGAGAGCTTTCCCGATGCTATTGAAAGACTGCGAGGCTATATCAGGAAAGGGATCGCTTATGAGGACGAAGCTCTCGCCAATCGGTGCATGAAACTTTTAGATGCCCTTCCAGCAACCGGCACGCTGGTTCATGGGGATTTCCATACAGGGAATGTGTTCATGGATAAAGGAGAACCCCTCCTTATAGACATGGACAGGATTTCGATGGGGAATCCGTATGTAGAGATCAGCGATATGTATTACTTCTATGTCATACTGGGCGAAGAGGACCCATCCGTTGTGGAAAGCTTTATGGGCTTCTCCTATGAAACCGCCTGCGCGTTTTTCAGGGAATTCCTGAAGTTATACCTTGGGACGGAATCTGAGGACAGGCTGAATGAAGTCATTGAAAAGGCGTCATTTATAGGCTATCTCAGGGCAATACACAGAATTCATAAAAAGCCGGCATTATCTGAAAGAGAAAAAGAAACTGTGGGACGGTATCTTGCCAAGATTGAAAGCCTGGCGCAGAGGCTGGATTCTTTGGACATTTTGTAAAGAGCTGTTCATGACCGCCCCCGCCGATGAAAAGCGCAGGGCAATAATAGTCAGTACAACAGTACAAGTGTCTGCTTGTAATTATCTGGGGCATGTTATATAATTACCCGACATTTCAAGGAAGGGCATAAAGCGATATGCCATGCTTACAGTCTGGCGTTCCGGCCGGAAGAAAGGGAACACATTATGAAGATTACAAGTTTTAATCCTTTGATCGTATCAGGCAAACGCGATGAATACCAGAAGCTTTTTGAGGAGCTGGGATTTGAAAAACGCCATAATAAGGTCAGCGGTGTGAGCGAGGATATCAATACCATACGTATGAAGGATGCTAATGGTTTCCATATAGACCTTACCCATGTTCCGGATAAAGAAGATGACATGATGATCATCCGCATGAATGTGGATGACCTGGACGAGGCCTATAATCTGCTGACTTCCCATGACTTTAAGGCGGTTGATGGCAGCGAGTCCCTGACGCCTTCTTCCAAGTCTGTTTTAATGCAGGCACCCTCCGGTTTTTATATTGATATTGTTAAGCATATCAAGGATCATGACTGAATAGGTATTATATCTTTTTGCCTGACGAGTACATTAGGGGCTGCCTCAGAATTTCTTGAGGCAGCTTTTTACATCTGTACAAGAGGCATACGCCCTGTTTCAATAAATATAAGTAGACATAACGGGCTACGGCGGCTGGTAAATCGTCCAGAGTCCTCTTCGACAATAAAGGAAATGCCTATTCGGGCAAGCCGAAAAATTATTTCTGAATGCTATCAAAATAAGAGGAACAAGCAAATATTATAAAAAGTCTTTATTATAAAGGAGGAATCATAAGTATGAATAGTCATCCGGATTTTGAGAAAAAAGAACTGGCTCTGTCTTCGACCCCCTACGTGTATCTGCCTGTTAATTTTCCTGCTTTTGTGGTAGAGGTAAGCCACCGTGAGGATATCGACGGAGATCTGCTTCAGCAGGCTCTGGAGCGGACCCTGCAGCGCATGCCCTATCTGAAAGATACTTTAGTTGAGGAGAATGGAGCTATCTGGTATGCGAAAAACCCGTTGCCCATGGAGGCGGCGCATACATCCAGGCTGCGGCGGGTCGGCGGAAGCGAGACTAATTATCACATGCTGGACCTGACATGGGATGGGAATAAGACATGGTTCTCCATGTTCCATGGATTCTGCGATGGAAAGGGGATAGACACTTTTCTGGAATCCGTTCTATATCATTATTACTGCTTGAAAGATAAGAAAGAATATGCTCCTAACGGCATTCGCACCAGCGAAAGTGAGATGACTGAAGCGGAGTATCTCGATCCCCTTTCCCATGCGTATGAAGTTCCTGCGGATTATACCATGCCGGAGAAAAAGGAGCAGCCTGTGCCTTATCATATTCCGGAATGTTCTCCCACGGATAATCCTGAGATCAAGGCATACGGCTTGCGTCTGGACTCTGATGAACTAATGGGATTTGTGCGTGAAAACAAAACATCGCCGTCCGTAGCGCTGTCCATGCTCGTCGGAGAAGCTATTCTCCATATACATCCGGAGGCGGATGCTCCTATCTTTGTAAATATTCCCATATCCCTAAGGCGTATGCTGGGCTGTGAGGAAACATTCAAAAACTGTTCCTCCAGGGTCGTATTGCCCATTTCAGGCACGCCTATGGATGCGCTGCCATTTGCCGAACGGGCCTCTGCGCTCAGGGGAATGCTTAAGCAGCAGATGGACCCCAATCGGCAAAAGTCGGTATATAACCGGCTCAGACTCATGTACAGTAAGAGGATGACAGAAGCTGTCAGCTATGAAGAAGAAATAAAAAAGCCGGCGGGATTTTATCAGACAAGCCATGACACCTTCTATATAGATTATATTGGCTCTTTGCGCTCTGTCAGCTATTTGGACCAGATCGCTGATGTTCGCTTCCTGTGCCCCCCTACCGGCGGGAGTACGATGCATATTAACGTGATCGAATGTAATGGCCGATTCAGCCTCGAAGCTCTTTCACGCTCTGATCTGTCTGTCTATGCAGAGGCGATAAGAGAGACGGCTAAGGATCATGGGCTCAATATCCAAACCGAAGCGGAAAAACACTTCACACTACCTTTAACCGCATGGAGGGAGGGCAGCGTTAAATGAACAACGGACTATTTTCTTCTGGTTTGAATAGAGGCCATTTGGGGCGTCTTGCCATTGTGGCAGGAGGAAACAGATGCACCTATGAGGAGTTTTTTCACGGTATTGACGGCCTGTGCCGTTCATTGCGGGAAATGGGCGTCGGAAAAGGCAGCAGGGTGGGGCTCTGGGGCTATAACTGCGCAAACTGGCTTATAGCCTTTTTTGCCATAGTAAAGGCCGGTGGGACTGCCGTATTATTGAATTACAGCATGGGCATACAGGACGCGGCAGACCTTCTTTCGATGACAGAGACTTCATTTTTGCTTTGCGGAGACAACGGAGAGACGAAAAAAGATGCGGAGGCGATGAAAAAGCTTTCAGCCCTGGCAGGGATTCCTGAAAAGCATTGTATGGATATACGCCCTTCAGTGCTGGATTTGAGCAAGGTCTTTCAGGATAGCCCTGATGAGGAGGATGTCAGGACTGAGGAAGAGGCTTACGACACTGCTTTTATTATTTTCACATCCGGGACTACATCGCAGCCGAAGGCAGTGCAGGTATCCCAGCAGGCGCTGAGCTTTGACGCCAGGTCTTTTAATAAAAATATTGTCGGACAGGGAGGAGAGGGCGCCTGCGTGGCGGTCCCCCTGTTCCATATCCTTGGGCTTCTCATGAGCTATGCCTATCTCTGCCGTGGGGCAACTGTGTGTCTTCCTTCTGATTACAAAGCGGATACCCTTGCCCGTGAGATCGATGCCTATCGTATTTCCGATATGGCCGCGGTAGGGGCGGTCTATCTTGCCCTGGCGGAGCATGAGAGCTTTGCGGAAAAGGTTGCGCCTTATCTGCATCTATGTATGATAGCGGGCGGCATGTCCACTCCGGTCCAGATGATGAGGTTGGAGCTGGAATACAATAATGCCACATTTATCAATATGTACGGCCAGAGCGAGGCGGCGCCCCTGACTATGGTTGTTCCCTCCGATCTCGTAGAGAAGCGCGCCCAGACGGTGGGAAAGGCGATTGAGGGGCTTGATGTCAGGATTTCCGATGGGAAGGGCGGTTTCTTGCCCAGAGGCCAGATAGGGGAGGTGGTAGCCAGAGGCATAAACCTGATGAATGGCTATGACAGGCTGCCCGGAGATAAACAGCCCATTGACGAAGGAGGCTGGCTGCATACCGGAGATTTAGGTTATTTCGACGAGGATGATTTTCTGCATCTGTCCGGACGAATCAAGGATGTGATCATCCGTGGCGGAGAGAATATCTCCCCCTCCGAAATCGAAGCGGCCATCAATCAGCTTGAAAATATCAAAGAAGTGAAGGTCATGGGCGCACCCCATCCCATCTATGGCGAGAGCGTGGAAGCCTGTGTTACTATGGTGGACGGGGGAGTTCCCTTTGATCAGGAGAGTATCAAAAACCGTCTGAAGGGCATGATCCCGCGCTTCAAGATACCCTCACACATTTTCCGCTATGACAGCTTCCCCTTAAATGTAAACGGAAAGCTGGATCAGCGCGCCCTTAGGGCCGATCTCTTAAACCGCCTCAGGGCACTGGAGCTGAATGAGGAACTGGCGGGCGGAGTAACGGTATTTGACCTGGTGGTAAAGAACAGCGACTATGCCATAGTGCCGGTCGCGCTCATGGTGAGCGAGCTGGCAGAGGGCCTGGGCTTTGGCGCGCGGCGTACAAAAGCTATCCGCCTGGCCGTAGAAGAGATGCTCACGGAACGCATCATGGATGCCTATTCCGCCTCTGGGGATATCAGGGTAAAGATAACGCTCATGCCTGAATGGCTGAGGGTATCTTTCAGTGACAGCGGCGTGGAATACTTTATAGATAAACGCAGGGATACCTCTGTTAGCGCAAGGATGATCCTGTATGCGGTCAGCGACTACCATACGGATTACCATGAAGGGAAACCTGTGTACTGCATGGACTTCCAGTATGAGAAGGAAGTGGATATACGGGATTTCCTTATGAAAAGAAAGCAGGATGAGCCGGATAATACCGCAAAGACATTATGATAAACCATCCTATAGAACCTTTTTTTGATGAAAACAGCAATATGCTGATACTGGGCAGCTTTCCTTCTGTAAAGTCCAGGGAGCAGAAATTTTTCTATGGACATGCGCAGAACAGGTTCTGGAAAGTGATTTCCGCTATTTTCCGCTGCGATTGCCCTGCGACTGTGGAAGAAAAGAAGCATTTTTTAAGAAAATGCCGCATAGCACTTTGGGATGTGATAGCTAGCTGTGAGATTACCGGCTCATCTGATTCCAGCATTAAGAATGCCACGGCAAATGATCTAAAGGCCATCCTGGACCATGCAGACATAGAAAAGATATTTGTGAACGGCAGGACTGCGGAAAAGCTTTATAAAGCGATGATAGCGCCTGATATAGGGAGGCCTGCCATCTATCTTCCGTCTACAAGCCCTGCAAATGCGGCTTTTTCTCTGGAAAAGCTTATTTATGTGTGGGGACGGGCATTCGAGAAACCATGCTCTTAAAGCTTCTATGCGCCCGCAAACCGCTTTGCGGAATATCTGATAGGATAGAAAAAGGGGAATAATATGGACAGAAACAGATTATTCAGTGATGATCTCACATCCATCATACCTGATGAGGAGGGCATGCCCGTCATGGAATGGCTTGCGGAGCAGATGCCGGGAGGGTTTTTCATATACAGGGCGGATGAAACGACAGAGCTTCTGTATGTCAATCAGTCTACTTGCGATATATTTGGCTGTGACACGGTGGAGGAATTTCGGAATCTTACTGGGAACACCTTTAAGGGCATGGTGCATCCGGATGATTATGATGTCATACAGACCTCCATTGACGACCAGATCGCGAACAGCATTGACAACAGGGCCATGGACTATGTGGTTTACCGCATTATAAGGAAAGACGGCGTCATACGCTGGGTGGATGATTACGGGCATTATGCCACGCTGCCGGGCTATGGTGAGGTATATTATGTGTTTATCGGAGATATTACCGACACCAGGGTAGCGGAGGAGGAGAAGGAAAGGGCGCAGAACCTGGCGCTTGCGCTTGAGGAGGCGGAACACGCCAACCTTGCAAAGAGCGCCTTCCTCTCCAGCATGAGCCATGAGATACGGACACCCATCACAGCCATCCTTGGCATGAACGAGATGATACAGCGTGAGGCGGAGGATTCCGCGATCCTGGAGTATTCTGAGAATATCCGCAAGGCCGGCGTAAGCCTTCTGGGCATAATAAGCGATATTTTGGATTTTTCCAAGATAGGGACCGGAAAAATGGAGCTGGAAAATGAGGTATACGCACTTTCCTCTATGACGGTGGACCTTTACAATCTGGTGCGCTTTCGCACAGAGGCAAAGGGACTGGAGCTTTTTTTCCACATAGATAAGGAACTCCCGCGGCTTCTGGTGGGAGATGAGATAAAGGTAAAGCAGGTGATCACAAACCTGCTTACCAATGCGGCCAAATATACGGAAAGCGGCCATGTGACCTTTGAGATGAAGTGCCTTGAAAAAACTGATACTGAGGTTACGATGGAAATCTCGGTGACAGATACAGGCATAGGCATACGCAAAGAGGATATGGAGAGGATTTTCAAGCCCTTTGACAGGGTCGATCTGGAGAAGACCCGCAGCATAGAGGGTTCGGGGCTGGGGCTTTCCATTTCCAGACAGCTCCTTCTTGTAATGGGAAGCGAACTCAAGGTGGAGAGTTGCTATGGAAAGGGGTCGAGATTTTTTTTCACCCTGACGCAGAGTCTTGCTGATGCTGCCCCTGTCGGTGACTTAAACCTTGATGCCATGGTCCATGAAAGCCCGGAGCCCGGAAAGAGGCACGGACTTTTTACGGCGCCGGGCATGAAGCTTTTGGTAGTGGATGACACACCCATGAACCTCCAGGTTCTGGTCGGGCTTTTGAAACGGACGCGCATGCATATAGATGTGGCGACCAGCGGCGAAGAGTGCATTGAAAAATTTTCAAAGGAACGCTACGATATGGTGTTTCTGGATTACAGGATGCCGCAGATGAACGGCATCGAAACCCTGCATGAGCTAAGGAAACGCTTTCCTGAACGTTTTGAGGAAACCCCCATCATATCGCTGACAGCGAGCGCCGTATCCGGAGATAAGGAAAAGATGCTGAAGTCAGGGTTTACGGATTATCTCGCAAAGCCGGTAAATATAGACCAGATGGAGCGGATGATGATAAAGTATCTGCCGGCGGACTCCGTAGTTATGGCCGGAACCCAGGAGGAGCAGGATGAGCTTTCAAAACTTCCGCCCATAATCTTCGATTACCCTGAGATAGATCCTGTAAAGGGGGTAGATTATTGCGGAGATGCGGATGATTATATGTTCGCGCTGGAGACCTATGCGGTTTCCGTAGATACGAAGGCGGAACAGATAGAAACAAATTTAAGGGGCAATGACATAGACAGCTATATCCTGAACGTACACTCTTTAAAGAGCACTTCAGGGGCTATAGGGGCCACTGAGCTGTTTGAAAAGGCAAAGGCCTTGGAGATGTCGGCAAGGGAGGGGGATATTGCCGCATTAAAAAGGGATACTCCTGTCCTTATAAAAGAGTATAAAAGCTTAAAGGATATCATAAAAAAGGTAATAAACGGTTTTGGAAATAAAGAGGAGACAACATCTACCCATCTTGCAGTCGTGGAGGAGGAAAAAAGCAGGCTGCTCGCCATAGCCTTAGATGAAGCAGAGAGGGCAAATATGGCGAAAACAGCCTTTCTTTCCAATATGAGCCATGAGATCCGCACTCCCATGAATGCTATCATAGGACTATATAATATCGCTTTAAGGAACAAGTCTTTGGATGCCGATACGAAGGAAATCTTTACGAAGATAGGTTCGAGCGCCAGACATTTACTCGCTCTGATAAACGATATCCTGGATATCAGCCGGATCGAGTCCGGACATGCGAAGCTGAAGAATGAAGAGTTCGACTTCGGCTCCATGCTGGAACAGATAAATACCATGATAGACGCGCAGTGCAG
>JAGBNO010000032.1 GCA_017634355.1 Lachnospiraceae bacterium | reverse complement strand
TAAATAATTATCAAGTATGTTATATTTCAACTTCATCTGATTATACATTATTTAAATTTGTCACTTTTACTTTATATAATTCTGATAAATCAATGTATATAAGATATTATGAAATAAAAATGTGGGAAAAATATCAACATAAAATTTATCTTAATATAAAGGCTGCTTTATATAATAATTTTATTTCAATTGCTTATAGTCATTGTCCTCAAACACCGCTTCTTTAAGGATATCCGCTCCGGCCGCGCCGCCCTCATCTTCTTCTATTGCCTTAGCATCAGGGCGGTTACTCACTACCTCGTTATCCTGCTTCCGGCAGCCGGACAGGGTTAATGCTGCAAGTCCTATGAACAATATGCTTCTAATTAAAGAGCTGGATTTCTTTCTCATTCTAACCCCCTATTGCGTGGTTTTGTAGATTTTCTGCTATACTTTAGGCAAGCAATAGGGAGTATAGCACAACTAGGGCATAAAAATACTGTCTTAAAAAAATCGTAAGAAAAAAGACTGTGAAAAATGGGAAAAGCCTAAACTTGTCCCAAAAACGGCGGCTTATTTTTTCATAAGCAGCGACTCTCCCGTCATATCTGCGGGCTTCTCCTCTCCCATGCACTCTATAAGGGTCGGAACTATGTCGCAGAGCTTGCCGCCCTCTCTTAGACCGTATGCGGGATCGTAGTTCACCAGTATGAAGGGCACGGGATTTGTGGTATGGGCAGTATATGGTTCACCTGTCTCTTTATCCACCATCACCTCAGCATTTCCGTGGTCTGCGCAGATAAAGAGCACACCGTCCATTTCCTTCACGGCTTCCACGGCCTTTCCGACACAGCTGTCCACAGTCTCGCAGGCCTTTATGGCTGCGGCTTCTACTCCCGTATGGCCCACCATATCGGGATTTGCGAAGTTCACTATCACCACATCGTAGTTTCCGCTCTTTATTGCAGTGACCAGCTTCTCACAGACCTCCGGCGCGCTCATTTCGGGCTTCAGGTCATAAGTCGGGACTTCCTTGGGGCTATTTACAAGTATCCTGTCCTCTCCGGGATTTGGCTCCTCTACGCCTCCATTAAAGAAGAAGGTAACATGGGCGTATTTCTCTGTCTCGGCTATGCGCACCTGTTTCATGCCCTTGTCCGCTATCCACTGGCCGAAGGTATTATTTATCTCAACCTTCTTGAAGGCCACCTCTTTATTGGGGATAAGCGGGTCATAGTCCGTAAAGCAGACATAGCAGATGTCCTTCCTCTCCCCGCGGTCAAACTTATCGAATTCATTATCGCAGAAGACATGGGTGAGCTCCCTCGCCCTGTCCGGCCTGAAATTGTAGAAAATTATGCTGTCCCCTGCCTGTATGAGGGCCAGGGGCTTCCCGTCCTTTTCCACATAGAAGGGCACTACGAATTCATCTGTGACGCCCTTGTCATAAGAGGCCTGTATTCCAAGGGTTGCGCTGTCAGCCTTTTCCCCTATGCCCTCTGTCATGCAGCGGTAGGCCTTTTCCACCCTGTCGTAATTATTGTCCCTGTCCATGGCATAGTAGCGGCCTGAAACGCTGGCTACAACCCCCACTCCAAGCTCTGCCATCTTGTCCTCCAGCTCCTTCACAAAGTCCCTGCCAGATGCCGGAGGAGTGTCCCTGCCGTCTAAGAAACAGTGCACATAGACCTTTTTGAGCCCTTCCCTCTTAGCCAGTTCCAGAAGCCCGTAGATATGGGTATTGTGGCTGTGGACCCCGCCGTCTGACACGAGGCCGTACAGGTGCAGCGCCGAATCCTTTTCTTTGCAATTCTTAACTGCCTTTAAGAGGGCTTCGTTCTTAAAGAAATCCCCGTCCTCTATTTCCTTGCTTATCCTAGTAAGCTCCTGATAAATAATGCGCCCCGCGCCCATATTCATGTGGCCCACCTCGGAGTTTCCCATCTGCCCGTCGGGCAGGCCTACAGCCAGCCCGCTCGCATAGCCCTTTACGAAAGGATATTCCTTCATAAGACTGTCGAGATTGGGTGTCTTGGCCTCATATACCGCATTGTGGTCATGCCCCTCATTCAGGCCAAAACCATCCATTATAAGTAATACCGTAGGTTTCTTCATATCTTCCTCCTATCTGTTCCTCTCGTGGTATTCCTGCTCTGTATTAACTTTCCATATATCTCTCTTGTCGAATTTTGCCCCTCTATTGCGGTGACCCTTTTCAATGTCTGACCCACCCTCGCCTGAAGCAATTGAGGCTCCTAGTATATAGTCTGCCGTGAGGAAGGCAGTCATCATGGAATGGTCAATGTTATTGTACCTGTGCTGGCCATTCCTCCCCACGCAGAATAAGTTTTCTATTCCGTTCAGGTATTCCGTGAGCTCATCTATCTCGGCGTAGGTATCGAAGTATGCGGGATACGCCTTCTTCACCCTCTCCACATGGGAATCCAAGACCGACTCAGCCCTGTCTATAAGCCCCATCTTTAATACCTCTGAAATAGCAAAGCGGGTAAACTTCTCATCGCTTAAGTTCCAGAGCCTGTCGCCCTCATTCACAAAGTACTCTAAGCCTATCCATACGGTATGGGCGAGGTCTTTTACGAGATAGGGCGACCAGTTATTATATATCTGGAAGCGCCCCAGCTTCACGGACCTCTCGTGGACATAGACCCAGTTGTCGGGGACTATGTCTGCTATGGTGCGTATATTCGTGCGGTTTGCGAGGTTAAGCTTTGGCACCAATAGCCCCAGGGTCATATAATCCCTGTACGGCAATCCTGCGGCTATGGTCGCTATCCCCCTTGGAACATTGTCCATGCCGCCTACGAGGTCCTTTAATGGCATGGAGGATATGATGTAATCCCCCTCTAAATACCGCTCCCCATCACTGCATATATATTTTAAGCCCTTTATTCTCTTTCCCGTGCTGTCACGCTCTATTCCGCTGACCTTAGCCTGGGTCAGTATCTCTCCGCCCATCTTCCTGATCTCTTCAGCAGTCACGTCCCAGAGCTGCCCCGGACCCAGCTTGGGATAGGAAAAAGACTCTATAAGCGAGGTCTCCACATGGCGGGGCTTTCTTCCCGGAGCCATTTTCGACAGTATATCCTTGATAATAGCAACTATGGACAGCCCCTTTACCCTCTGAGCCCCCCATGAAGGGTCTATATCCCTGGGATGCCTGCCCCATAGGTTCTCCGTGTAATGCTCGAAGAACATGGAGTAGAGCTTCTTCCCAAAGCGGTTGATATAGAAGTCCTCAAGAGACTTTTCCTCTCTTTTAAAAAAACAGGCCTTGAGGTATGAGAACCCCACCTCCAGGGTGTTTTTTATGCCCATATTGGTAAAGGTCTCTTTTTTCAGGCTTATGGGATAGTCATAGAACTTGGAATCAAAATAAATTCTGGAGATGCGGTTCCGGTTCAGCATCACCCTGTCTTCTGATTCGGGATCAGGCCCGCCCTTGCTGTAAGGCTTTTTCCTCCCCAGCACTATGTCGTCATAGGCGGGATGTCCCTGCATGGGAAGCATTTTTTCCCACCACTCATTCACCCTCTTCACCTTGGAGAAGAAGCGGTGCCCGCCCATATCCATGCGGTTACCCTTGTAGTTCACGGTTTTGGAGATACCGCCCATGTCAGAGCTTTCTTCAAGGACAGTGACACTGTACTGTCCTCTCCCTCTTTTCAGTATCTCATAAGCCGCCGTGAGGCCTGCTGGCCCGGCGCCTATAACCAGTACTTTCTTCATGGCTATGCGTATTCTCCCAATTTCTTGCGGTAAAAGGCCATATTCTCCCAAATATCCCCACGGAAGATGGAAGAACCCATGACTATCACATTTGCCCCGTTTGAGAGCACTGTATCTATGGTGTCGGCATTTATGCCCCCATCCACTTCCACATCCACGTCAACGCCCAGTTCGTCTATCCTCTGCCTTATCTCTTTAATCTTTGGAGTCGTGATATTCATATATTTCTGTCCGCCGAAGCCGGGACGCACGGTCATTACGAGCACCATGTCTATCTGCTTCAGCACTTCATCGCTTATCACTGACACAGGGGTCTTGGGGCTCACGGCCACACCCACCTTTTTCCCCGCCTTCTGTATGTGCCCTATGGCATTGTCTATATCCTTTACCGCCTCCATATGCACCGTTATCCCGTCAGCGCCTGCGGCCGCAAATTCATGTATATAGCGCTCAGGCTCTTCTATCATCAGGTGCACATCGAAAAAAGTATCCGTGACCCGCCGCACCGACTGTATCACGGGCATACCAAAAGACAGGCTGGGAACAAACATGCCATCCATCACATCTATATGCACATAATCTGCCCCTGCTGTATCTATTTCCTTGATGTCCTCTCCCAGGGCAGCAAAATCTGCCGCCAATATGGACGGAGCCAGCTTGTATTCCATCCCTACCTCTTTTCTGCCGCGGTTTTTGCGGCATTCAGCTCTTCATATACCATGGTATATGATAAATATCTCTCTTTTGGTATCCTGCCCGCTTTAAGTGCCTCCTTGACAGAGCAGCCGGGCTCGCTTATGTGGCTGCAGCCTGAAAAGTAACATTCCCCCGAATGTCTGCCTATCTCCGGAAAATACTGCTCCAGCTTCTTAAGGCACTCCACGGATATGTCCAGCACCGAAAAGCCCGGCGTGTCTATCGCAAAAGTATTTTCTGCAATGGGCAGTATTTCTATGTGCCTGGTGGTCTGCTTGCCTCTCTTGATCTTTTCGCTTAGCGCCCCCGTCTCCATGCGCTCCTCTCCTAAAAGAGAATTTATGAGGGAGGATTTTCCCACGCCCGAAGGCCCTGCCACGGCTACCGTATGCCCGTGGAGCATTTCCTTTAATTCATCGACGCCGCCATGGTCTATGGTGCTGGTAAAATGTACCTCAACCCCTGAGCCTGAATATAATCTAGTGTAATAAGAGCGTTCCTCATCCAGACCTAAGTCTGACTTATTGAAATTCAGGATTACAGGGATATTCCTGACGCAGTAATTAATAATGAAACGGTCTATAAGCTCAGTGGAAGGCTCAGGACTGTGCATGGCAAAAACCAATAGCCCCAGGTCCACATTGGCGACCTTAGGCCGTACCAGCTCATTTTTTCTGGGCAGTATGGCAGTTACATTCCCTTCCATATCGCCCTCATGGGTAATGTCGAATTCTACCTCATCCCCCACCAGGGGCTTGATGCCGTGCTTGCGGAATATGCCCCTGGCGCGGCAGGCATAGGCCTTTGTGTCCACTGAAGCTGTATCCAAAGCTTCCCCCAGTGGGATAACATAATAAAAGCCTGCTAAAGCCTTTAGTATCTTTCCCCTCATTCCGCAGTAAAGGCAAGGTCCTGTGTAAAGACCTTGGGCAATACATCTGTCCTCGTCACGATCTCGCCTGTGTCGGCCTCATAGGACACTACATTAGCGGCTGTATAATTGATGGTGAGCAGGCCGCTGGAACTTGTGAGCCCGGAAAGGCTTATTGTGGCCGGAAAAGCATTCACGGCCGCATTATAGAGTACAGAATTATCCTGCTTGCTGGTCACCACCAGCTGCGCCACCACGCCATTCACATAGTCCGGCGGAGGCGCTATGCTGAAGCTCCCCCCGTATGTGGGGAGGCCCTTACTCACTACAAAGCTCACTGTAGTGGTGTCGTCCACGGTCTGTCCGGCCTCAGGCGTCTGGGAGATCACCACTCCTGCCGCCACAGTCGCAGAATTCTCCTCCTTAACTTCCCCAAATGAAATTTCAGAGGCCGCAAGGGACGCCTTGGCCTCTATTTCCGTCAAACCCACTAAATTCGGCACAGTGCGGTCCGGAGCCGCATCCGCTGCGCCAGTGCTTATTACAACGGCTACAGTACTGCCGGATGCCGCGCTGTCCCCTCCCTCAGGAGACTGGGAGATCACATCGCCCGCCGGCACCGTATCGCTCTCCGCCTCAGAGACCTCCATCTGGAAGCCCTGATTCTCCAGTGTTACCTTCGCTTCAGCCCTGGAAAAGCCCACCACGGAAGGCACCGCAGTGCCATCGGCTCCAGAACTCACTGTCAATACCACGGTGCTGCCTACATCCACCTCGCTGTCTTCAGAGAGCTCATTTCCGGCTTCATCGCTAATAGCCATTACTATGCCCTTCTCCACGCTGTCAGAACTCTGGTACTGGCTTGTGACCGTGAGTCCCTTCGCTATGAGCTGATTCTTTGCGTCCTGAAAGCTCTGGTTCACTACGGAGCCAACCTCTGCCTTTGCATCGCTACCGTCTTCCGCCATCTCCTCAGTGCCATCTGAGGGTTCCACGCCGGAAAGGCTCCTTATCCTGCCTATTAGCACTATTATGATAGCTACGATTATAATGGCCGCTATTATTCCAAGTGCGGTCATCACCTTCTGCAGCCTTGGGTCTAGGTCGTCCTCGTCGTCATCCTCCTCATATTTTCTGGAACGCCGCCGCTCTGAGCGCCTGGCCGCCGCGCTCCGGCGTTCTTCCTCTTGTATCCTTCTCTCTTCCTCCCACCTCAGCCTGTCTTCTTCCTGTCTCTGTCTCTTTCTATTCTGGCCGCTCTTGTCAGCGGAGCTTCCCTTCCTTGAGCTTTGGTAGAGGTCATCAACGTCATCTTCAAGAGGCTCTTCGCTATAATACGAACTCTTTTTCCTTGCGGGCCTCTGCCGCTCTGTTTCCTCTGCTTCCCTTATATCCTCTTCTTCATATCTGTGCCCCTTGCCGCCGCGCTTTCTGCTTACGGGATATGCCTTCAGTATATCCCCATCCAGGTCTATCTGGCCGGTCTGCTCCTTGATATGCTTGAATTCGTCATCCGAAACCATCTTTGTGGAACCGCTCAGGATTTCCCCGTCCGCCTGTTTCACGAAATTCTCATTAGGCGAAATGAGGGAGCGCTTCAGATCCCCTATGAGCTCTGTCATAGAGTTATACCGCCTGCCCGGATACTTTTCACAGCATTTATATATAATATGCTCTACACTTATGGGTATGTCGTCCACATAGTCCCTGGGATTGGGCATGGGGTCCTGTATCTGGCGTATGGCTATGGCAACTGTAGTCTCCCCATCGAAGGGCACCCGTCCCGTCACCATTTCAAAGAGCACTATCCCTAGGGAATAGATATCGCTCTTTTCATCGGAATAGCCGCCCCTGGCCTGCTCCGGAGAGGCATAGTGCACTGACCCCATCACATTGGAGGTAATGGTGTCCGACGTGGCCGCCCTGGCTATGCCGAAATCTGTCACCTTTACCTTGCCCTCTTTGGAAATAATTATATTCTGCGGCTTTACATCCCTATGTATCACATGGTTGCTATGGGCCGCCTCCAGCCCCATGGACACCTGTATGGCTATGCTTATAGCCTCTTTCACGGAGAGGCGGAGCTTCTTTTCTATGTAGTGCTTTAGGGTAATGCCCTCCACCAGCTCCATTACTATGTAGTAAAGGCCGTACTCCTCCCCTACGTCATAGACATTCACAATATTGGGATGCATAAGAGCCGCCGCAGACTGGGCTTCTGTCCTGAATTTGGCGACAAAATTCCTGTCCTCAGAGAATTCGCTTTTTAGTACCTTTACGGCCACAAAGCGATTCAGCTTATGATCCTTTGCTTTATAGACATCGGACATTCCGCCTGCGCCTATCTTGCTGATGACCTCATAACGGTCTGCCAGCATCATGCCCTCTCTGACCATCTGCCTCATCCTCTCTTACGCAAATGGCTCTATAATGACCACGGCAATATTGTCCTTGCCGCCGTTTTCGTTCGCCGCCTTTATAAGAGCCTCTGTCTTGCCTGCCAAGTCCCTTTCACCCTCCATTATCATGCGTATGTCCTGATCCTCGACCATATTCGAAAGCCCGTCGGTACACATGAGGATGGTATCCCCCTCCTTGAGCTTCATATCAAAAAAATCCACCTTTATATCGTGTACAGCCCCTATGGCCCTGGTAATAATATTCTTGTCAGGGTGGGACCTGGCTTCATTCCTGTCTATCTTCCCCGCCATTACCATCTCCTCCACGAGGGAATGGTCCTTGGTTATCTGTACTATGTCGTCATTTACGAGGTACAGCCTGCTGTCGCCCACGTTGGCCACATAGAGATAGTCCTCCACTATGGTGGAAACCACCAGCGTAGTGCCCATACCCATAAGCTCCGGCCTATTCTCGGACTCCCTTATCAGCGCGTCATTGGCGGCTTCTATAGCCTTCCGTATGATGCGTATAGGCTCGCTGGACCCGGACTTCTCAATTTCCCTTACCAGATATTCTGTAGTAAATGAGGACGCATAGTCCCCCGCATTGTGGCCGCCCATGCCGTCTGCCACTACAAAAAGGTTAGGGAGATTCCCTACAGGGTTTTCAGATGTGTAGAAATAGTCCTGATTAATCTGCCTCTTTCTACCCACATCTTTGGCAGAAAATGTCTTTATCATGCGTTCCTCTCAATCGGCCTTTTTAAGAATCCGCCAACTATTCAGAATCCCCTTTCCGCCTTGCCGGAGTCACTGACCGGCTTAAGCCAGTCAAAAATGACTATATGCAAGGGAGTTCTGAATAGTAATAGAATGAGTTCCAAAAACAGGCCGGTTTATTTCGTCCTTATACAGTATCTGTCATTGTATCATACTGTACTGCTTGTTTCAAATAACTGCGCCGCAGCTGCCCGCAGGCCCCCGATATATCCTCGCCCATGCTGCGCCTTACCGTGGCGCTTATGCCACGCCGCATAAGCGTATTCTGGAATTCCTTTATGCGCCCCTTATCAGACCTTGCAAAATCCCTTTCGGGCACGTGATTTACAGGAATGATGTTCACATGGGCTTTTATATTCTTCGCAAGGCTTGAGAGTGCTTCCGCATCTTCTTTCCCATCATTGAATCCTGAGAGCAGGGCATATTCCAATGTAACCCTCCTGCCTGTCTTCTCAAAGTAATGCCCGCAGGCATTCAAGGTCTCATCTATAGTATATCTCGTCGCTATGGGCATTATGCGCCTGCGCTTTGCGTCACTTGGCGCATGCAGGGAAAGTGCAAGTGTGATCTCCAGCTTTTCATCCGCAAGCCTAAGTATATCAGGCACTATGCCGCAGGTGCTTATGGTAATGGATCTCTGGCTCAGGTTCAAACCGTCCTTGCCCGATAATATACGGATAAACTTCAGGACTTCCGCATAATTGTCCAGCGGTTCCCCGCTGCCCATCACTACCACGCCGCCTACCCTCTCACCTGTATCTTTCTGTATGGCATATACCTGGTCCAGCATTTCCCCTGCGCTTAAGGAGCGCACACAGCCCTCCAGAGTGGACGCGCAGAACTTGCAGCCCATGCGGCAGCCGACCTGGGATGAGACACAGACCGTATTCCAGTCCCTGTAGCGCATTAACACGCTCTCTATGACATTTCCGTCATGCAGGGCAAAGAGGTACTTTTCGCATCCGTCCTTTTTGGATCTAAGATGCTCCGCAATCTTCAGAAAACAGCCGTCATAGCCTGCCTCCAGCCTGCCGCGAAGCCCCTTGGACAGGTCAGACATCTCAGTAAAGGAGCGGGCTATCCTCTTATGCAGCCAGCTATAGACCTGTCTTGCCCTGTATGCTGGCTCATCCAGCCCCCGCAGCAGTTCCGTAAGTTCATCTAAGTTCATAGATTTCAGGTCAGCCGCCATCTGTCACTCCCGCCCATAATGCTATTTATAAGCCTTAAATACCGCCACATAGAAACCGTCCATCCCTCCTGCCTCTGGAAGGAACAGTCTCTCCGTATCCCTGTGCAGCCGCAGGTTTTCTTCTATCCACCTGCTCTGTTCCACCGTCTCCTCTTCTGTAATAGTGCATACAGAATATACTAGCCTTCCTCCGGCTTTAAGATACCTAAGGGCATTTTGCAGTATCTTTCTCTGCAGGGCTTGTAAGGAAGGGATATCTTCAGGTTTTACCCTGTACTTTAAGTCATTGCGCCTGCCCATTACCCCAAGTCCGGAGCAGGGCAGGTCCGCAAGCACTATGTCGAATTTTTCCTCAGTGCCCCTCGGCTCCTCCAGGGCATCGGAAATCTCCACCCTGATATTTTCAAGCCCCAGCCTCTCCTTATTCTCGCTTATGCTTTCAGCCCTTGCGGGGGATATATCCCTTGCCTCCACATATCCGCTGTTGGACAATAGCTCCGCTATATGGCAGGCCTTGCCGCCTGGAGCCGCGCAGAGGTCCAGGACCCTCTCCCCTTCCTTGGGGCTTGCAAGAGCCCCCACGGCCATGGAGCTAAGATCCTGCACAGAAAAAAGCCCCTCCCTGAAAGAGGGCAGGGCTCCGGGGGACTCTGCTGTTTTTAATTCCAATGCAAAGGGCAGATCTATCTGAAGGGATGAGCAGTCTGGAATGAGTGCCTCAGCCCCTTCCGGTATAAGCCGCTCCATAAGCCTTTCCCTGTCTGTCCTCGTGACATTCACCCTTATGAAAAGCGGCCTCCTCCCTAAGGATGCCTTAAGTATATCTACGGTCTTTTCCTGCCCAAAGGTCTTTAATAATCTATCTACTATCCACTCCGGCATGGAATAGCGGTAAGGGAGCTCTTCTATGCTATCTATGCCTATATTGCTGCGCCCGATGCTACGCAGCACTCCGTTCACATAGCCCGAAAGCCCGTCAAAGTGCTTATGCTTTGCCAGCTTCACGGCCTCGTTGCATACTGCGGCCTTTGGTATATCCGGCAAAAACAGAAGCTGATAGGCCCCCATCCTTATTATCATGCGTATAATGGGCTTAAGCTTAGCGGCCTTTATGCGTGAAAAGCGGTCGATTACATAATCCAGCGTAAGCAGCCGCTCTATAGTCCCCTCGGCAATATTTTTTATGAAGCCCCTGTCCCGCTTCTCCATCCAGCCATACTTCGCAAGGGCTCCCCCTATAATATCGCTGGCTTTCTGATAGGCCTTATGGATATCCCCATCCCCGTCCGGACGGCAGGATCCAATCCCGCTGCCCTCCTTTAAGCCCTTCTCCCAGGACAGGAGTATCTCCAGCGCTATGGCCCTGGTATCGTCAGCGCCCTTTTTCATACTTCCTCCTCTATTGCGATGATTCTGGCAATATCTGAAGAGTCTTTATGCAATATTGTTTCCTTCAAAATCTAGCGTCTCCGCCTGTTCCCGCCAAAGATTATTACTAGCCTCAGAAGCTGCAGTATAGAGGCGGCCGCAGAGGCCACATAGGTTAGGGCCGCAGCAGTCAGCACAGCCCTGGTCCCTTTTAACTCCTCAGGCGACAGTATCCTGTCCTGCTCCAGTTTTTTTAAGGCCCTGTGGCTCGCATTGAATTCCACAGGCAGCGTGACTATCTGAAAGAGCACCGCGAAAGAAAAGACCCATATTCCTATCATAACTATAGTGCTGCCTGCACCGCCTATGATCATTCCGAGAAGACATATAGGTATGCCTGCCGTGGACCCAAAATTCGCAAGCGGAAGTATGGTGTGCCTGAGGGTCAGCGGGAAGTAGCCGCCGGCATGCTGCATGGCATGGCCGCACTCATGGGCCGCAACCCCAAGGGATGCCACCGAACTCGAAGCATATACGGAATCTGAAAGGTTTACGGTATGGTTTCCCGGATTGTAATTATCCGTGAGATCCCCCCTTATATGCTGCACCGTTACATCATTTAAGCCTTCCTCCATAAGTATCCTCTCTGCCACGTCCCGGCCGGTCCGGCCACTGGCGGAAGGCACTGCGGAATACTTGCTGAAGGTCAGCTTGACTAGGGCCGATGCCCCCAGGGATAGGAAAAATCCTATCAGCACAAAGATATATGTCCAGTCGTAATAATAGTGCATCATTTCCTCCTCTGTTGTGCCTCCTCAGCCTCCGAGGCAGTCCCCCTCCGCAAGCTTTACGCCATTTAAAAAACTCTTCCAATCCATGCGCTTTCTGCCCTCTGCCTGCAGTTCCTTAATGGCCAGGACGCCCTCGCCGCACTGTACGTAAATGCCATCTTTAATCGCTATGATAGTTCCAGCTTCCTGTGTCTTCTCTGCGCCGCCCATCTGCGCATCTGCGGCCCAGAGCTTGAGTTTTTTCCCTTTATATGTGGTAAATGCGCTGGGCCAGGGAGTGAAGGCCCTTATCTTCCTCTCTATTTCTATTGCCGAAAGCGAAAAATCTATCTTCCCCGCATCCTTCTTTATAAGCTTTGTATAGGTAGCTTTCGCCTCATCCTGGGGCAGGGCCTCTATCTTCCCCTCTGCCAAAAGCCCTATCCCCTCCAGGCAAAGGCCGGCCCCAAGCCTTGACAGCTTCTCAAACAGGCTTCCCCCTGTCTCCTTTTCCGCTATTTCTATGGAGCGCTGCAGTAGTATGGGCCCCGTGTCCATGCCCTCGTCCATCTGCATAATGGTGACGCCGCTTATCTTATCCCCATTGAGTATTGCCTGCTGTATAGGCGATGCGCCCCTGTACTTAGGCAGAAGCGAGGTATGCACATTTATACAGCCATATTCCGGTATATCCAGTATGGCTTTCGGCAATATCTGGCCATAGGCCGCCACCACTATCAGTTCCGGCCGCTTAATTCTAATCGCCTCTATGGAAGCCTCTTCCCTTATCCTTTCCGGCTGGAATACTTCTATGCCCGCACCTTTGGCATATACCTTGACGGGCGGCTCCGATAGTTCCCTTCCCCTGCCCGTCTTCTTATCGGGCTGTGCCACTGCCAGGGCCACATCATGCCCCGCTTCGTATATGGCTTTCAGTATCTCTACTGAAAAATCGGGAGTTCCCATGAAAACTATGCGCATGTCTTAAGAGGCCTCCTCCTCTTCCTCCTGGTCCCTTAAGGGACCCTCAACCTTTTCCACGTAAAGCTCGCCTACGAGATGGTCCATCTCATGGCATATAGCCCTGGCCATTAGCTCTGTGGCCTCCATCTCCTCAGTCTCCATATCCTCATTCTTGAAACGCACCTTTATATGGTTGGGCCTCGTGACAGTGCCGCACTTCCCCGGCACGGAAAGGCAGCCCTCTGTGCCCGTCTGCTCGCCGCTGCTCTCCAGAAGCTCCGGATTTATGAGAACATGGGGCTCGTCCTCCACATCCACTACTATGATTTTTTTAAGTATCCCCACCTGCGGGGCCGCAAGCCCTACTCCATTTAAGTCGTAAAGGGTCTCAAACATGTCCTTGATAAGCTCTTTTAATCTAGGCGTCATCTCCTTTACATCTTTGCTCTTTTTTGTCAGTATCTCATCACCTATAGTCCTAATCTGCCTCAATGCCATCTTCTTAAACTTCCCTCTTTCTACCGTCTTCAATTCTTTCCACGGGGCTAAATTCCTTCCACCGCCCCCTGCGCAAACGCCGGGTTTCCAGTCCTCGCCACTATTCCTTACAGTGGATCGAAGTCAAACTGCACACTGGCTTCCATTCCCCCCTCGCCCTGCCTCCAGGCCTCTATAAAATCCTTTACATCGGCCAGTCTTTCGTAATCCGCATGCTTTACGTAAATCGCCCTGCGGTAGTGGTCTTTTAGCATAGCCAAGCTGTCGGGTGCGGGGCCGATCAGCTTTAAGTCCCTGTCATCGGGTATCACCGCCCTTATCTCCCCTGCCACCCTGTTTGCCCTCTCTTCCGAGCGGTCCTCTATAAGGATTTTTAATAGGTGCGATACCGGAGGATACTCCATAAGCTTGCGAAAGGCTATCTCCTCAGCGTAAAAGACATTATAATCCTGCTTTTTTGCCGCCGCAATACTGTAATGTTCAGGAGAATAGGTTTGAATGACCACCTCGCCCTTCAGTTCTGCCCTTCCGGCCCTGCCGGCGGCCTGGGTCAATAGGTCAAAGGTCCTCTCCCCTGCCCTGTAGTCAGCGGCATATAGGGAGAGGTCTGCCGCCAGTATCCCCACCAGCGTAACAGCCGGAAAATCATGGCCCTTTACTATCATCTGTGTGCCTACCAGTATATCGGCCTTTTGGTCCGCAAATTCAGAGAGGATTTTTTCGTATGCGTCCTTACTCTTAGTCGTATCTGCATCCATGCGCAGGACCCTTGCAGAGGGAAAAAGCTTTTTAACCTCTTCCTCTACCTTCTCCGTTCCCGCCCTCATGGTCCCTATGTACTTAGAACCGCACTCCGGACATTTTTCCTGAAGTTTTTCCTCATATCCGCAGTAGTGGCATATTAGCCGTTTATCTCTATGCGCCGAAAGGGACACATCGCAGTGGGGGCACTTAAACACGCGCCCACAGGCCCTGCAGCTCACGAAGCCCGCCATGCCCCTGCGGTTTAAGAACAACATGGCCTGCTGCTTATTATTCAGCCTGTCCTCCATCATGGCTTTAAGGCGCATTGAAAAAATGCTGCGGTTCCCCTTCCTTAGCTCATTTCTCAGGTCCTCCACATAAGTCACGGGCAGCACCCCACCGGCAGCCCTCTTATCCAGCGTAAAAAGCCTGTACTCACCCCTCTTTGCCCTGAAAAATGAATCTACGGAAGGAGTGGCGCTGCCTAGCACCACAGCGGCATTGGAGAGCCTGGCCCTCTCTATAGCCACCTCCCTTGCATGATAGCGGGGCATATTCTCCGCCTTATAGCTGTGCTCATGCTCCTCGTCCAATACTATGATCCCCAGATCCGGAAAAGGCGTGAAAAGCGCAGAACGGGGGCCTATCATTATGTCCAGCTCCCCTTCCTTTGCCCTCATATACTGGTCATAGCGCTCCCCCTTGGATAGCTTTGAGTGCATATATGAAACCCTATCTCCAAAGCGGGAAATGAAACGCATGACGGTCTGGAATGTCAGGGCTATTTCAGGGATCAGCATTATGGCCTGACGTCCCTGCCTCACGACCTCGGAGATAATCTCCATATATACCTCTGTCTTCCCAGAGCCCGTTACGCCGTGTATGAGATATGTTTCCCTAAGCCCCAGCGCATAGTCCCTCTTAAAGCTATCCACTATGCCCTGCTGGGCTTCATTCAGTGCAAATTCTTTTAGTGCAGGGGAAAAAACGCTCTTTCTTCGGACTTTTTCGGTTTTTATGCAAAGAAGGCCCAGTTTTTCCAGATCCTTGACCGTAGACTGGCCTATATTCAGCTTGTCCCGCACAAGCGCCCAGTCTATCTCATTATTTTCCGCAAGAGCCGTGAGCAGCCGCGCCCTGGCAACCGCTCTTTTTTTTTGAAATGCTTCCGCCTTTGCAAGAGCTTCATCCGCATTTACAGTGAGGCAAAGGGTCTTCCTCTCCTTTATCCTGACTGCCCTTCGGACCGGCAGCACCACCTTTAAGGACTGTATGAGAGTGCCTCCATAGTGCCTTTTCATCCAGGCTGCCAGTGCCACCATCTGCCGCTCTGCCGATGGGGCCTCGGCGCCATAGGCAATATCCAGTATGTCTTTGATGCGGGCGGGATCGATCTCAGGCCTCTCCGACAGGGAAACCACATAGCCCTTTATCTCCCTATTGCCCTTGCCAAAGGGTATCTTAACCCATACGCCGGGGATCACCTTTTCCAAAAGAGCTGGCGGGATGCGGTACTGGAAAGGCCTGTCCAGCCTCTCATGTGATATGTCCACGATTATGTCTGCGTATTTCATGCCTGCGGCCCCGAAAGTCATTTTCCCTCCAGGATTTCCTTTATCAGCACCCTCTCGTCCATATCGTGTTTGACGCCCTTTATCTCCTGATAGTCTTCATGCCCTTTGCCAGCCAGCACTATCACATCCCCCGGCCTTCCATTATGTATGGCATAAGCTATGGCCTCCTTCCTGTCCTCTATCATTATGTATTCTCCCGCTGTCTTTTTGATGCCTGTCTCTATGTCTTCCATAATTGCTTTAGGGTCCTCGAATCTGGGATTGTCCGAGGTAATTATGGTAAAGTCGGCAAGCTGTCCGGAAACCTCACCCATCTCAAACCTGCGCTCTCTGGACCTGTTGCCCCCGCAGCCGAAGACGCAGATGAGACGCCCGGGCTCGTATTCCCTTAAGGAGGTCAGAAGGCTCTTTAACGCCATGGCATTATGGGCATAGTCTATCATGAGAGAGAATTCATCTGAAACTTTTACTGCCTCTATCCTGCCCCGCACATGGACACCTTTCAGGCTCTCCCTCATAATGTCCGTTGGAACTCCAAAATCCTTAGCTATGGCAATGGCACATAAGGCATTGTATACGCTGAACTGCCCCGGAGCGGATACCTCCACATTTTTCATCTCCAGCTTTCCGTGTATATCAAAGCCCACGCCCAATGCGCCCGGCGTTTTGATAAGGTGCACATCAGAGGCATGGATATCATTTTCATCTCCCATGCCGAAACTCTCCAGAGCGCAGCTATGCCCCATGAGCAGCTTCAAGGTGTGCTTATCGTCGCCATTCACTATGCCCACCCTGCACTGCCTGAAGAGCCGGCCCTTGCAGCTTAGGTAGTCCTCAAAGTCTTTATGCTCATTAGGTCCTATGTGGTCGGGCTCTATATTCGTAAATACGCCATAGTCAAAGATAAAGCCCTGAGTCCTATGGAGCATTAGGGCCTGGGATGAGACCTCCATTACCACGCTGTCCATGCCCCGCTCCCGCATCTCCGCAAAGGCCTCCTGCAGCAAATATGACTCAGGCGTAGTATTTTTGGCGGGCCTGTGCTCATCTCCTATCACAGTCTCTATGGTGCCTATGAGCCCCACCTTGTGTCCGGCCTTCTCCAGCATGGACTTCACGAGGTAGGTGCTGGTGGTTTTGCCCTTGGTTCCGGTAATGCCTATGACCTTTAAGCTTTCCGCGGGATGATCAAACCAGGCCGCAGATATAAAAGCCAGGGCATAGCGGCTATCCTCCACCAGAATAACTGTGAGGTCGTCTCTCTTGGGTAGATTTAAGGGCCTCTCGGCCACTATGGCCCTCACTCCTTTAAGAGCCACCTCTTCAGCAAACTCATGTCCATCGAAGGCGGCTCCCTTTATACATACGAAGAGCCCTCCGTGGCACGCCTTTCTGGAATCGTATGCCACCGCTGATATATCCGCACCATCTATAGTTCCGCTATCAATGCTATAGTCAAAGCCCTGTAATAATTCTGACAGTAATTTCATGCTACCCTCGTCACTGAATAGTTGCCTACCCGCTTTTTTTAAGTGTTGATAACTATTCAGAACCCCCTCTCTACCTTGCCCAGGCCACTGGACGTTTTACCCCGCAAAATTTAATTTCTAATCGATATAATTCAATCGAAAATCAATTTTTGCTCTGTAGTGGGGGCGGTTCTGAATAGTAACAAGTGCTACTCAAAAACATTCCCTGCAGCAATAATACTGCAGGGAATGCATGTTTCATCTCATATAAATTTAGGCTTTATTATCAGTCCCTCTTTACTATGGCAGCCGCGCCCATGCCGCCGCCTACGCAGAGCGTGGCAAGGCCGGTCTTTGCGTCGCGCCTCTTCATCTCATAGAGCAGTGTTACGAGGATCCTGCAGCCTGAGCAGCCTACGGGATGGCCAAGCGCAATGGCGCCGCCGTTCACATTGAGCTTCTCAAGGTCAAAGCCGAGGTCGTGCCCGACTGCCACTGACTGGGCGGCAAAGGCCTCGTTGGCCTCTATGAGGTCAAAGTCATCTATCTTCATGCCTGTCTTTTCCATGACCTTGCGGGTAGCGGCGACAGGGCCTATTCCCATGATCCTGGGCTCTACGCCTGCCAGGTCTCCGGCAATCCAAGTGGCCATAGGCTCTACGCCCAGCTCTTTTGCCTTCTCTTCACTCATGACTACGATGGCGGCCGCTCCGTCATTTATGCCGGAGGCATTGCCTGCTGTCACGAGGCCGCCGTCCTTCTTGAATGCGGGCTTAAGCTTTGCAAGGCTCTCTGCGGTAACTCCTGCCCTAGGGCCCTCGTCTGTGTCGAAAATGATGGTCTCTTTCTTCTTCTTTACTTCTACGGGAACTATCTCTTCCTTAAACTTCCCATCTTTCTGGGCCTTCTCGCATTTCTGCTGTGAATTTGCGGCAAACTCATCGAGCTGCTCCCTAGTAAGTCCCCAGTCCTCACAGATATTCTCAGCAGTGATGCCCATGTGGTAATCGCCAAATGCGTCAGTCAGGGCGTCCTTTATCATGGTGTCATACATTGTGGCATGTCCCATGCGGTAACCGAAGCGGGCCTTGTCAAGGGCATAGGGTGCCGCAGACATATTCTCCGTGCCGCCTGCCACTATGATATCAGCATCTCCCATGGAGATAAGCTTCGCAGCAAGGTTTACGCAGTGAAGGCCTGAGCCGCAGAGCACATTGATAGTAGTGGCGGGGACTTCCACAGGAATGCCTGCATTGACTGCTGCCTGCCTTGCAACATTCTGTCCCTGTCCTGCCTGTATGACACAGCCCATATAGACCTCGTCTACCTGGTCAGGCTTGACATTTGCACGTTTAAGGGCTTCTTTAATAACTATTTCACCAAGTTTCGCAGGCGGAGTATTTGCGAGCGCCCCGCCCATGACGCCAATAGCTGTCCTGCATGCACCTGCCAATACGACTTTTCTTGCCATTCCATACCTCCATAGAATAAATGTTGTTTCTTAAAATACATCCCTCTCCGCTAAAAGCAGAGACATTCGCTAAAATTATATTACAATGCTGTTTTTATTGCAAGATACCATTGACCGCAGCATGGCAGGGAGTGGCAAGCTATATAAATCGCCTCGATTTATACAATATCTTTTCTAATGTACTTTTCTAATGCACTTTTCTGATGCAATAAGTGTTTGGCAGGGCTTGAATACATCTCTATGATATGCGATTATAGTTAAAACATCAAATAACTGCTAAAGATATAGGTGGCGAGGAATGTCAGAAAAAGGATCTGTAAAAGTATCAGGGATTTGGGCGAAACTGGGCGGGCGGCTCCTGCTCCTCGGCATACCCCTCTTTCTCCTTAGCGCATATATATGGAATAAGCCCATGGACTATATGGATGTGGAATATGCGCTGTGGCAGGAGGAGAAGGACTTTGTGAGGGGCGTGGGCGAAAATGGAAATGGCGCATCTATAACGGAAGACCCTGATATCCTCGTGATAGGCGATTCCAGGGCCAAGTCCAGCATTATCCCAAAAGAGCTCACGGATAGAAGTATTTACAATATGGCCATAGGCGGGGCCACGTCCCTGGAGATGTACTATGCCCTCGATAATTACCTAAGGCACCACAGGGCCCCAGAGCAAGCCATCATCATTTTCGCTCCCTGCCACCTATGCACCATAGACAACTGGCAGCAGAATCAATTCTTCAACTACCTGGGCCTGAATGAGCTTCTGGAAACAGAAATTGCCGCCATTAGATATAATGAACCCACAATAGCCTATCCCGGCGCCTTTGGAGACCTATTGTCCTTCAGGCTGAGGCTCCCAAATAAGTATTTAGACCAGGCCTATCAGGCGAAATTTAGTGGAAACAGGGCCGCGAATCTGGAAAAGTACGCTTCTGTACGGCATGACCTGGGCTATACGGAGTTCGGCACCGAGGACGGAAACGACGGACTCAATTACGAGACCCGACACCCCGTCTTCGACTATTCCCCTTTCATACGCTATTATTATGACAGGCTATTGAAACTCTGCGAGAGCCACGGCATAGCTGTGACCATAGAACAGGCCCCCATAAACGAGGCTTCTGCCACTGTAATCACAGATGAATTTTGGACAGGCTACAGGGATTATATGGAGAGCATAGCTAAGGAGCATCCCGATTTTAATGTAGTGATAGACATCCCTGTCTACAAGAACCGCTACTTCGGAGACAATAACCACATGAACAGGAGCGGCGCGGAAGTTTTTACTGCCGAGATAAAGCCCAAATACAGCTTTCTTGAGAGCTGAATAGATGTAATATAAATAAAGGAGCTCTTCAAAAATGAAATGTAGATATGTGGGGGACAGCTGCTGCGAATTCCCTGCGGAATTTCTGGAAAATCACGACTGTATGCGTATTCCCCTGACTATATGGGTGGGAGAAGAAGAATTCATAGACGACGAAAGCTTTGACCAGGCTCTTTTCTTAAAAAAAGCGGCGGCCTATCCCAAATGGCCCCGTTCTGCCTGCCCATCTCCGGAACAGTTCATGGAGGCATTTAAGGGAGATTGGGACATAATCTTTGTGTCCACGCTTTCTGCCGACCTCTCAGGCTCATTTAATAGCGCAGTCTTAGCTAAAAGCTTATTTGAAAGCTCCCGCGCCGCCAGGCCGGATACAAATAAGGACTATGGGGAAACGCCTTTTGGGGAAAAGAAAGCTCCATTGATTCATGTCTTCAATTCCCGCTCTGCCTCCTGCGGGGAGGCGCAGGTACTTATGAAGGCGGCTTCCCTCATAGAGTCGGGGCATAGCTTTGAGGATACGGTCAGGCTCACTGAGGATTTTTTATATAATGACCTAAAGACCTATTTCGTGCTGCAGGATATGGAAGCACTTCGGAAGAATGGCAGGCTCACCCGTATGCAGGCCCTGGCCGCCACCGCCTTAAATATTAAGCCTGTCTGCTTCGGAAACCGCGGCATCATAGAACAGGCGGCCCTTGCCAGAGGCACTAAAAAGGCCCTTGAAAAAATGGTGGATATTTCCCTGAAGGAAGTGAATGATACCAGCGACAGGATACTTTTCATTAGCCACTGCAACTGCCATGAGAGGGCAGAAGCAGTGCGGGAAATATATCTGAAAAAAGCGTCTTTTCTAAAAAGCCTGATCATAGACCAGGCGGGGATAAGCAGCCTCTATGCCTCGGACGGGGGAATAATAGCCACCTTTTAGCTCACATGAAAGAGAAGCTCCAGGGCGACAAAAAGAGCACCCAACCCAAAGCCGCCAGCTGCAAAAAAAGCACCAGGGGCATACCTATGACAAATTTCATGTGCTTTGTCTTATGGTGGAAAAAATTCATACCCAGGATGCAGCCCAAGGCACCGCCGAAGAACGCAGGAATAAAAAGGGTAAACTCGCTTATCCTCCATATATTGCGTTCAGCGCGGTGCTTATCCATTCCCATGAGTATGAAGCCCCAGATATTCACGGCTCCAAAATATATGCATATAACTATGAGAAACAGTGTCATTTAGGACTGAACCTCTTATTTTTCCTGCATCTTCAGTGCCCTTACATAGGAAGAGAGCCCAAAAAGCGTGATAAAGCCCTGCGCATCGTGGTGGTCATAGAGGTCGCCTGTCTTAAATGAGGCCAGGCTTTCATTGTAAAGGGAATAGGGCGAGCTCTCCCCTGCCTTGATGATATTGCCCTTATAGAGTTTGAACTTCACTTCCCCTGTCACATATTCCTGAGTGGAAGCGATAAAGGCGCAGTATGCCTCCCTCAGCGGAGTGAACCACTTGCCCTCATACACCAGCTGCGCCAGCTCGTCCCCTATGTGTTTCTTTGCCCGCAGGCACTCCCTGTCCAGAATGAGTTCTTCCAGCTGCTCATGCGCCGCATAGAGTATGGTTCCGCCGGGCGTCTCATATACTCCGCGGCTCTTCATTCCGACCACCCGGTTTTCTACTATGTCTATGATGCCTATGCCATGCCGTCCGCCCAGCACGTTCAGTTCCTTGATGATTTCTGAAACCTTCTTTTTCTCCCCATTTATCGCCGTAGGTATGCCCTTTTCAAAGGTCATTGTCACATATTCGCCCTCTTCGGGGGCTTTTTCAGGCCTCACGCTCAGCACCAGCACATGGTCGTAGTTTGGCTCCTCGGAAGGGTCTTCGAGCTCCAGCCCCTCATGGCTTATGTGCCAGAGGTTCCTGTCCCTGCTATATGAGGAATCTGCACTGAAGGGCAGGTTTATACCGTGCTTTTTGCAGTACTCTATCTCAGACTCCCTGGAGTCCATGGTCCACTTGGGATCCCTCCAGGCGGCTATAATCTTTAAGTCAGGCGCCAGCGCCTTTATGCCAAGCTCAAAGCGTATCTGGTCATTGCCCTTGCCCGTGGCCCCGTGGCAGATGGCGGCGGCATTCTCTTTCCTCGCTATCTCGACCAGTTTCTTTGCTATTAAAGGCCGCGCCATGGATGTGCCAAGGAGGTACTGGTTCTCATATACCGCATGGGCCTGTACACAGGGCATCACATATTCATCCGCAAATTCATCTATCACATTTTCTATATAGAGCTTGGAAGCCCCACAGGACTTTGCCCTCTCTTCCAGCCCGTCCAGCTCTTCTTCCTGCCCGCAGTCCACACAGGCGCAGATCACTTCATATCCGTAGTTTTCCTTGAGCCAGGGGATAATAGCGGTGGTGTCTAAGCCGCCAGAGTAGGCCAGTACTACTTTTTCTTTTTCTGCCATAATTTCCTCCTAAGAATGATGATAAAAAACGCATATTAAACGTTATCAGCTGGCACTGCGCCACAAAGCGCGAAGTGCCGGCCTGAACAGTTACGAAAAACCAATTCCTAATAATACAACTCTTGTTTTCCCAGTGCAAGGGAAACTGCCTTGCCTTTTATTTCTCCGGGACCTCCCCTTAAGAGATGCTTCATACCGTTCCCTCATACAAAAGCTTGTCCCCAACATGAACCAAGCGGACTCCCTGCTCTTTTTTCTTATTAAAATTGAAGCTCAGCATATAGCCTGTGTTCAAATGCCAATAATCGAGGTATTCGCCTATCTGTTTTTCCCCCTCTGCATTATACCGCTCTCCACGCCATATTTTTAGTTCAATTATGTATTGCTGCCCAAGATAATCGACAATTACATCCGTGCGCGTCTGGTCCCTGGTCTGCGCTTCAATATAATAATTGCCGGTTCCATTGATTATCGGTTTCAGATAAAGAAGAAACTGCTCTCTTCCGTCCTTTTCCTTAAATCTATCCACAAGTGGCCCGGCAACCTCGGTATATGTCTCAATAAAGCGTTCCATGATGAGGCGCATGTTCAGTTTTCCGCCTTCAACGAAGATGTTCCTTGCAAGCTCACCTTCGCGGATGAATATGTTATTCTTCAATTCCTCATCTGAAAGGAAAAGGTTATAAAGCATTGTTTCAAAAATGCGGTTCGAAATTCTGACAGCATTGCCATCCTTACAGATAAGTCCGTACATCTGCAACTGTACAAGTTCGCTCTGCTGGGCATTCCAGATAAGTTTTGTCCCTTCCATCAGAATGCTTCGTATCTCCGCCTTCATATCAGGATAATTATTCAGGTTCTTTGTCAGCGATTGAAATAAAGTATTGTTCTCGGAAAGAATTAAATTAACTGCTTCATCAATTCCCCTCTTTGTCCAGGCATCTCTAAGATTCATGCTTTTGCTCACACGCTCGTCGATCAGCTGACAGATACGGCTTACCAGAAAGGGATAGCCATTTGTATACTCCCGTATGGATCTTGCGATCACGGCTGTATCCATCCCCGTGTGATGGTCAGTCTCATACTCATCCAACATTCCCCTTATGCCGGCTTCCGAAAGGCTCATATCTATATCAAAGTCTGCCGCAATATTCCAAGGGCTGTTTTCTTTGCTGTCACCCTCCGGCCTTATCTTGCTCTTGAGATGCTTAACATCAGTTACTCCGGCAAGAATTACGGATTGGAATGTCTTAATTCCTTTTGTATCCCTATTGATATAGTTCTCCCGTAATCCAGCAAGAAAATCCAGAAACACTTGATTATTCGTTGCGCTATCGACCTCATCGATAATTAGCACTAGAGTTTTTTCCGTTTCATAGCACCAGTCCAGCAGCATATCAAAAAGTTCGTCAAGTAGAGCTTCTTCCTCTTTCCTTGCAATGAACTCATCCGTCTGCTTCCTTATGCTTTCAGGCACAGGAAGGCCATATCGAAACTCCCGCCTAAGCTTGCGCGCAAAAGCTTTTACAAAAGACTGTTCTGTTTCAAATCCAGCATTTCCTATGCCTTCAAAGCTCAAACTGACAACTTCATATTCTGGTACCAGCAGTTTGCACAATTCATTGATCGTTGTCGTTTTCCCATACTGCCTAGCCCTATTGATCGTGAAATACTTCCCGGCATCGACAAGCTTCTTGATTTCTTTTACCCTCTCTGAGAGATCCACCATATAGTGTTTTGACGGTATGCACACTGCCGTTGTATTAAACTGTTTCATTACGAACCTCCTATGGAACTGTCTTACTCCGCCCGTCCGCTGCATTTGTCGGCACTGTCCAAAACGCCTTGCTGTTATTAAAGCATTCTGATATGCTCTTCACGGTATGAGCCCACCCTATGACTATGGTTTATTTCGCCATACCCATTATATCATATAGCGAGAGCTTATACCTTGCCAGAGCCGCCGCAATAGAGGGGGACACATGGGTTCTAAAAATAACGATAAAATAATCAGGCAGATTTCTCTTTATTCTTATATCACATCTACATTCTATCATGGCCCCGATGACCTTATGGGGCATTTTGGCATTAACCGCCGTATGCTCCAGCGCGACCTCAAAGACTTAAGAGATGCAGGCATAATAAGGCTTAAGTACTACAAAAAAGACAATAACTATGTTGAATCGGACACACCCGCTGTTTTTGATGAATCGGCCACCGGACGGCACCGTCAGCACCTTATGCGCTTGAAAAGGCTTACTACCCTTATCGACAAGCTTCCACGGACGCCTATGTATGATCTGGAAACCTACGAGAGTGAGTATAGGCAATATCTGGAATACAAGGAATATATGGCAGAGGACCCTGTCACTTTTCCGCCTGAGGATTTGTGGGAGCCTCCCGAAAAACCTGTTTGGGAGAATATAAAGTCCGTATACTACGAGCTTTTTCCCAATAGCAATGAAAGGATGAGGCAACGGGATTTTCAAGCACTGAATGATGCCGGCTTCTATATCCACTACGAACGGAAATACAGGAATTACATCTTTGAAGCTAATTCCGATATTTGATATGACTACATGATGTCGTTTCTGCTTTTTCCCCTGTGCTATACTCGCAAATACGATTGACAGCCGTTTATATCATGCGGGGAGGCGGAAAATGTTATATTACGAGGCAATACTGGAATGTAGGCTTAAAAATGGGAAAAAAGAGGAAAAGCAAGATGAAAAGACAGCCGAGCATCTAAAAGTAATCAATGATAGCTGCAACACGAAATTTAAAAACGGGGAAACACTTCTCGCCTATTGCCTCGAAAAAGACAGACTATATGTGGCCATTGCCCATAACCGCGAGGCCGATACAAGGGAAGTCTTTTTAAGCGTCATAATAGCTGAGATAAGGAAGCTTCCGGAGATAGAGAAAGTTTCTTTTTCTTCCCTAAGGGAGATCACCGCAGGGGAATTCAGGGATGCACTAAGCACTGCTGACAATGGCGATCTTCTGCCCTATAGTGTCAGAAGAAATATAAGGAGAATGGACTGGGATTACCTGGATAACTGCGATTTCAATTTGAGAGAGGAAATCCTTGATGATATCCCTATGGATGAAAGTACCGCAAATAAAGCCTTGGATGAGCTTATGGGAGACAAAAGCCTCAGGGAAGAGATTGCCAGGATCTATGATACAAAAAATGCGGATTCTTTTTACGGCTATCCCGTTCACTATAAGATTATAGCAGGAAATCTGGGCGCAGCGGAAGAAATGGCCAGGCTGACATTAAAGGCACTCTTTTCCAGAAACAGGATACCGGGGAAAAGATTGACTACGGTTTACGAATTTGATGATTCCCGCGGAGGCAGATTGGAAAACCTTTTCAAGAATTCAGGCGGAACAGCGGTCCTTATCGAATTATCCGCATCAGAAGATGAGGAGGAATATGCAAACTCCCTTGAAAGGGTATGGCGCCGCCTTGTTAAACTCATAGAGAAGTATCATGATGAAACCCTGTTTTTTCTTTTTGAGAATACGGAAAAATTGGGCTTTTCAAAAGAGCTTATGTCGCGCTTAGAGGATTCGGTCCAACTTATTGAACTGAAGGAAGGCAGAGGAAATAGGGAAGAGGCCCGCACTTATCTCGTAAGACTTGTAGAGGGATCCAAGTTCCGGAATTATATGGACAACGATGTATACAGCTATATTGAAAAAAAGAAATGCTTTCAAGCCAGCGATGTACAGAACGCATTTGAGGAATGGAGCAAAAAATGCTTAAGGGAGAAAGTTTATAGAGCATATAGCAATTCTTCTAAGAAAAAAAGGAAAAAGAAGATAGGACTCAAGCGTGACGCTTATAAGCAATTACAGGATATGACGGGGCTAAAGGAGATAAAGGGCGTAGTGGATGATATCCTCGCTTTTTACAGAATCCAGAAGATCAGGAGAAAGTACCATATAGAGAACAGGGGTATATCCCGGCACATGGTATTCACAGGGAATCCCGGTTGCGCAAAGACCACTGTTGCAAGGCTGCTTTCAGAAATACTTTTAGAAGAGGGCATCATATCCACAGGAACATTTGTCGAATGTGGAAGGGCAGATTTAGTAGGAAAATATGTGGGTTGGACCGCTAAAGAGGTAAAGGCGCTCTTTAAGAAAGCAAAGGGCGGGATACTTTTTATAGATGAAGCCTATTCTCTATTAGATAACAGCAAAAGCTTCGGAGACGAGGCCATAAATACCATAGTCCAGGAGATGGAAAATCACAGGGACGATGTGACGGTCATATTTGCCGGTTACCCGAAGCCTATGAGGGATTTCCTCGACAGGAACGAAGGACTGCGAAGCCGTATTGCTTTTTATCTTGATTTTCCGGATTACGATGCGGAGGAACTCGTGAGCATCCTTAAGTACATTGCGAAAGATAAAGGATATACCATAGCGGAAGATGCCTTATCCAGATGCAGGGCTATCTTTGAAACGGCCAGATCGCAGGAGGGCTTTGGAAACGGAAGGTATGCCAGGAATCTTCTGGAACATGCTATCGTGAAGCAATCGGGGAGACTGTCAGGAAAGGGCTGCCGCAAGAAGCCTTCGCTTAGCAGCGTCATGACTTTGAAGGCAGAGGACTTTGACCTTAAATATATGTCCGAAGCTGAAACAAAAAAGTTAAGGGGCATTGGATTTACCCTTTGATATTAAGCACCCACTCCTTAGCGGGCGCTCACTATGATAAGCTTTATGCTCTCAAGGAGCAGCGCCTCTCTCGTGGTCAGACGAGGGGGGCATTATTATTTACGGAGGCTTTCCAGCTCATCTACGGACATGCCTTCTCCTTTTTCCCCATTTCGGAATAATATGGCGTAATTTCCGTTTTTCTCTTTATAAGTCGCTTCAAACGCTTTTCCCTTGTCTCCTCGTAAGTGTACCTCTATGCCGCCTATATTTTCATTCCATTCCTCCGGGTATGCATTGTAATCTCCCGACAGTTCCTGCCCCTCCATTTCAGATGACTTCCTTATGCGCAGTTCGGCATCCCCCTTTGAATACAGCGCCTCTATGATGCCCTGCATATACCTATAGGTCTTTAAGGGCAGGCTTATGCCCGCCGCCGTGACCTTATCGCCTTTCGGAGGGATAAAGTCTACTTCTGAGCTCTCTATCGCTACTGTCAGGCTCTGTGTCTCCCCCCAGGGATTTGCTATTGCGGATTTCTTCATCTCGTCCTTCAATGTGCCGGAACTGCCACAGCCCGCCAGCAAAGATACTGAAGCTATTATGCAAGCCCCTAGCATATTTATTCTCTTCATAATAATTGTCCTCCCAAAAGAAGCTATAGCAAACGAATTTAGATTTTGTGAGGTGTGAGAGAGGGGGTTATGGATAGTTACAATTCGTTTCCTATAATACAGCTTCAAAGTATATCAAATAAAATGTTTTTATCAATGATTCTATAGCCCAAGAGACTTAATAACTTTGTGACAAATGTTTACATAATATTTACAATTATTTACAAGGTAACATAATACTATTTTGTATATATTGCACAATATGAAAAAAAAACACTAGAATTTGTGGATTTTCGTAATAATCTGTGCTATATTTTGTGCGTTTCTTTTAATTATGTCAACAGATTATGATGTTAACTACTTGGAGGTAGACCCTCTATAGGACAGACGGATTCCGCTGTACTATTTGGGTATATGGCGAAAGAATGCTTGTAATTCTTTCCCATTATAATCTGCTTGATGGGCCGACAGGAGATTTTTTAAAAAAAGAGGTAGGGAGATGAAGAGTTATTACAAAAAATGGTTGGCGGCCATACTGACGGCGGCGGTTTCGCTGTCCGGTATTGGCGTGCCCAGTTTTGCCAGTGAAACGACAGAGACCCCTATAGTAATGGAGGAAAACAATTCCGAAATGCTGAATGAGAATTCCCCCGCTATTGGCAACAGCAAGAGCGAGGGCGTTTCTGATGGAAATGCCGCCATTATGGAAGAGGGCAGTAATAAGGAAGAATCTGCCTTAGAGAATGCTTCTGTGTCAAAAAACAGCGATAAGGAAGAGTCTGCATCAGACAATTCTTCTGCGGCAAAGGAAAACGAGCAGGAGAAAGATGGAGAGGACAGCTTATCGGATAACGACTTCTCTTCCAATGATGAGACAGATAAGAAGGGTGAAGTATCTGATAATAGTAGCGGTGACGGACTCTCAGACAACAGCGTAAGCGATGATTCGGTGCCTTTGGTCGCTGAGGATGAGGAGCTGGTGGCGGAAGGAGTGACTCCTCCTGTCTACGACAACGATCCTGATTTCACTATTCTAACCGATATTCCTAATATTACTGTAACAGAGAATGGAACGGAAAAATATGTCAGCATTAGCTATAATGGGTCAGTTCACTTTCCTTCGGAATATGTTAGACATAATGGGCAAACGTTGGATTCTCTTGTAACTAACTATACATCTTATACTATTAATTATATAACCAGCAATGACAGTTCGGGAGCTGTAGAGACGATAAACTCAACAAATACAGAAAATAACATAAATGACAGTTTCAAAAATATCTTTAAAAATACTGGCAATGGTGCTTACTATAAGATTTATATTACTTATAGTAATGGCAGCTCCAACCCTAAGGGCTATAAATTTAATTTCCGCATTCTCCCCTGCACCGTAATAGTAAGCTCCAACAGTGCCTCCAGAGTCTACAACAGCCAGCCCCTGTCTGAGCATGGCTATACTGTCAGAAAATCAGATGGCACGGAATTCAGCAAGGTGTCCGGCAGCAGCGATGAATACGCTCTCTACGGTACGGACAAGTTGAAGATTCAGAACCTGAACTACACCAAATCCATAACCTACCCTCACGAAAGCCCGTCGCAGAACCAATTTACTTATGTGCCCAGCTTCACAAGCGGTGACAAAAACAATTACAACCTCGTCACAAACTACGGCCTCCTTGAAGTCGTAAGCTCCAACTTCGTCCGCTATTGCAAGACCTTAAACGACCTCGACACTCCCGACAAGGTAAAGGCCGTCATGAATAATAACGGCAAGGTCAAGCTCACCTGGAAAAAGGTAAAGAGCTATCCCAAACAGGACCCCAACGGCTTAAAGAGAAAAACAGCCTATGAAGTCTGGCGCTATTCATCGGACGGTTCATGGACCATGCTGAACAGGAGCTACTTCGGCGAAAGCTATACAGAAGGGGCAAAACCTGACAAAAAGGCATGTAAGACAACCTTCACCGACACCACAGCCCTGCAGGATGCCACGAACAACGGTGCCGTACTTATGTATAAGATTATTGCCATAGGTACTGACGGCGGCGGCATATACGGAGAATGTTCAACGCCTGCATACGTGCAGTGCCGCCCTTTCATGACCTCTGCCACAAATGGCCACAGCTATGAGGACCTGCACCTGCAGTTCGTGGATACCAAAGCTACAGGTTATGAGCTCTATCACTTTGACGTGACAGCCAATAAAGGAAAGAAGAAGGATGAGCGAGTATCTGAAGAGATGACCATGGCAGGCAGTTCCCTTTCCTACAATACCTATACAGCTAATAAGTATAAGAAGTTCAGGTCCTATGGCGCCACTGTGGTCGATTACTTTGACGAAGGCACTGAGACAGTAGAAATAAAAGATCTATTCAAAGGCACAGGCGATACCGAAAATGCAGAGGAGGCCCAGCTTAAGAAAAAGAAGGAAAAACCCCACAGCTATCAGGTGAAGGTCCGTGCAGAGGAAAGATACATCTATGATGAAGACCGTATGTACACGGTACCGGCCTCTGCCTGGACAGCCCTAAAGACCATTAAAATGGGACTGGGCACTGCGCCCTCTGTTACCGCCCACCCCAACGGCCTCCACGATGTGTACTTTACATTCACAGAAGTTAAAAATGCCAAGGGCTACCGCATAGAGGTCGCCACCAGCTCTAACTTCGCCGATGCCCAGGTCAAGGAAGTAACTGCTAAGAAAAACACCTACAAAATGTTCACCAAGCAGAAGGTACAGGTCTATCAGATGATGAACCTGGAGAAGGACCAGCTCATACCCGGCCAGATGTTCTACTGTAGAGTGACAGCCCTCAATAAAAACAATGCACCTTTGGATTCCATAGCTTCAGTTTCCAAGACTGTGGGCGAGTGCGGAAGGCCCTATGCAGTGAGAAACCTGACAGCGGAATGGAATTCCGCAAACGAAGGCAATAGGGGCGACGCAAAGCTGGAGTGGACCGACTCAAAGAATTCCAGCATAGGCATAGTAGGATATAAGATAAGCCGCAAAGCATTTAGCTATAATGAAAAGAGCAAAGCCTATGACATATTAGACAACGCATATACCAAGGTGCTGCGGCAGGCCAGTGAACCCAATAAAGCCTTAACATACGCAACTTCACCTTCAAGCGACAGCGATAAAATACCTGATGGAAAGTTAATACGCTACTATATATCAGCAGTTTATAAGTCCTCTGATACCAGGTTTGGCGAGAATGGCCTTATCCCCGGTGTGGAGAGCGCAATAGACTTTATGAATCCATCGGAGATAGACTTTGAGAAAGATACTTACAAGATAGGCAAGAATAAAGGCAACAGCGTCACCCTTACCATCAAATATACTCCTAAAGTCAAGTACGCTGATAACTATAATAAGGAAATCAAATTTGAAATTGAAGGAAGCAGTGACAAAGAGTACTTTGAATTTGAGACAACAAACAAAGGAAACCATTATACCGGTGTAGTCAAGGTTAAAAAGGCTCTTACTAAGGGAGAGTATTATACCGTAAAGGCTATCTCCAGAGGTGATGAAAAGGTAGTCGCATACGCAGAGCTCCTTGCCATAGACGGCTCCACCACCGGCTCCTCCGAAAGCGGTTCCTCAGGCGGCAGCGGTTCCTCCAGCGGCTTAAAGGTCTGCATAGATGCAGGGCACGGCGGTTCAGACGCAGGCGCTACCAAGAGCGGAGTAGAGGAGAAGGATGTAAATCTGAAGCTGGCCCTATTGGTGGGCGGATACTTAGAGGACAAGGGTGCGACAGTATACTATACCCGCACCAGCGATGAATATGTCTCCCTTACAGACCGCACAGACTATGCTAAGGAAAAGGGAGCCAACCTCTTTGTCAGCATACACTGCAATTCAAGCAACAGTAAGAATACCAAGGGTACAGAGGTCTATTACTCACTGGTCTCAGCCTACGCAAAGAAAAACCTGGCCTCTAAAATAAGCAGCGCAGTATCGAGTGCGCTTGGGACTACGAATAGGGGTGCCAAGACCAAGAAGGGCGATAGCGGAGACTATTACTCCGTAATCCGCACCTCTGCCGCCAAGAAGATACCCGGCCTCATAGTAGAGCACGGCTTCCTTACAAATGAGAGTGACAGGTCGGCCCTCACCAACGATTCCACTCTGGACTCTGTGGCAAAGGCTGAGGCAGATGCTATTTACAGCAACTGGAAGTAATCTAAGCTTTTGGAAACCCATTTATACTCAGTAACGGAATTATATCCCATTACTGAGCATAGACGGATGCGACCTGCGGCGTAAGGAATTTAGCCGCAGAGCGGCACGGCGCAGGCGCAGATCCTAAATATGATAGAGGGTACTATGAAGAAAAAAACTCTACTTATCTCACTCATTCTTTCCATGTGCGCTGCACTATATGCCTGTGCCGGCAGCAGCGCACCCGCTACGGCGGACGGCGGTGAACAGGAAATTGACGATACACCTGTAGAAATATCCCAGAAGGATGCGGATTCACTGCTCGCTGAGAAGCTGGACGGCCTCAAGGTCAAGGCCATCTTCGACAGCATGGAGACGGCAGGGGAAGATAATTATTATACATATTCCGTAGTAGACAGCGACAATAATGAACTGGAGCAGCGGCTGGCAGTAAATACCATTTCCGGTGAAGTCTTCGTCTATTTGCCAAATGAAAAGAAGCTGCAGGGCTTTGAAACCTTCTCATATTACGATGAAAGCAGGGATGAAGAAGTGTCCTGGGAAGGCAGCTTCGAACTCGGTGGAAGGACAGTGAGTCTGGAGCCCGCAGATACCACCTCCTTTGAGTTTGAGATAAGCAAGAACGGGAAGACAGAGCTTGCAGGTGTAGCGAGCGGAGAAGGCAGGAAGGCCAGGTACGAGGACGACAAATACTCTTTAACTTTCGAGAGAAAGGGCGACAATCTGGAAATCACCGACAGCGGTAATATGAGCGGTTTCGCCGGCATATACGAGATAAAAAATAATTAACGGGCAAGCTCCATTAAACACTTAATCGAGCAGGAGACGCTTTTCCCCCTACTCTCCCATGGGACGGCGATTGACCGAAAGGCCAATGATTTCCTATCGCCGCCCCTACGATAAAAAGCTGTGAAACGCAGATGTTTCACAGCTTTTTCATTTTCTCCCCCCTCAAATACGGCTACGCTTAAGGGCATTAATAATTTCAAGGGAGTTTTCCTAGGGTCAAAAGCGTACATATAGTAGCCGTCATACCATTTGCCTATTATGCCGGGATCCATTTCATGGTTTCTGCACTCCTTTTCAACCTCCTGCTGAGTAAAGCCAAAATAGCTGACCAGCTCCCCCGTAGTAGTCATGGTGTATTCCGTGAAGTTATTAAGGATCTTCAAAAAACCGGTTTTATCCACATATATTTCCGAATTTACGGCTAGCTTCATGCTTTCGGTTCTGGGGTTCACATAAGTTCCCACGGCATTACCTCCATTTACATAAGATTATAGCAAAACTACATAACCTGCC
>JAGBNO010000031.1 GCA_017634355.1 Lachnospiraceae bacterium | reverse complement strand
TCATGAGTATAATAGAAACCCTCAAACGAAGAAGCATGGGTATTTTAGAAAACATGCTGCTTATTCTTGGAGGTAAAACCGTGTTCACGTAACATGTCTATTTGTCATGCTGTTTGCCATAAGGCTGAACTGTAACAATATCCCTGCCAGTGTGATAGACCATTATGCGGATGGCATAATACTTTCTATACTCTGGAATCTGGACGCTATGAAGCCCTTGGAATCAGCCATGAGGGCATCATACTCCTTTGAAGAGGGCAAATGGCCCGCAGAGAGCCTGCTTAGCGACATAGAAGATGGAGGGACGGCCTCCAGGCAGTATATCCGTTACTGGCACGGCTCCGTGGCAATTACAGCCATTATGCTTCTTGCTTTGGATATACGAGGAATCTATGTTTTCCATGGATTGGCCCTTATCGTGCTGACAGTATGCCTTATATGCCAGCTTATAAAAAAACGATTTTTCATGACCGTATGCGGGATTACTCTGGCACTTATATCTGCCGGGATATGGCTCGTGCCCCTTTCGCTTGAATACACCTGGAATTTCCTTTTAATGCTGGTGCTTTCGATTGTAGTTATTTTAGCAAAGGCTTCGTTTATAAAAAAAAGACAGGTGCTGCTTTTTTTCTTTGCGGGCATAGTCACAAACTATCTGGACTTCCTTACAACGGAAAGCATTACGCTGACAATTCCCCTGCTGCTCCTTTTATATAGACAGCGTATGGAGGGGGAAATAGGGAAAAAAGAGTTGGCTTTGCGTTCATTTTTATCTTGCCTGTTTTGGGGAATAGGCTATGCAGGGATGTGGGCCACGAAATGGCTTCTGGCAGCCTTGGCGCTTGGGGAGAATGTGCTGCCGTATATAAGCGGGCATATAGATGAGCGCTTAGGCACGGCTGGAGGACAGGCGGGGCTGGACTTGTCCATGGCGGCAATCTGGGAGAATTTCCGCAGCCTTTTTCCTATGGGATGGCAGCCGTGGGGCTGGACTTTATTTTGGATAGCCGCTTTCCTGCTGTCTTATTTGATCTATGTGTACCGCAGGAAAAGGGCGGACTGGAGTTTCATAGCTGTATGCTCCGTCTTGGGGCTTCTGCCCTATGTGAGATATGCGTTGCTGCAGAATCATTCTTATACTCATTTTTTCTTTACTTACAGGGCTCAGGCCGCAGGGGTTTTGGCTCTTTCGCTCATACTTTCGGAACTCGTTGACTGGGAAGCATTCTTAAGGGGATTTCGCAGGAAATCAGGAATTGGAGGGAGAGAATGAATACTGAAAGGATTGCCACAGGAACAGCAGAAATAAGGAAAAGGAAGAAAAGGTTCTGGGGATTTTTCCTGACGCTGGCTATGATTGTGACTATGATGATACCAGTGCTGGGGGATAGTATAACAGTCACTGCAGATGCGGATAAGAAATCAGGGTATACTGTGAATGAAAGGATCAATTCAGGTGAAAAAATTTATCATAAAAATGTGAACTTAAATTACTTAGATCCTGAATCCGCCTTGGATGTTATTATAAAATATAAAGTTATTCTGCATGATAATGCTGATGCAGAGGAAATAATTCTTCCTCAGGAAAAGGAAGCTTACAAACACACAGCAAACGAGGATAACCCAACACTCGAATATACAGTTAATTCCAAAACATACGGGGGAAGCACGATCACAGCTTGGAAATTCAAGATTTCACACGATAATTTTGAAACAAAGAAAGAAGATTATTATTCTACAAAGATAGAAGAAATTACCCTTACTGCAGACCGTTGGCCCATAATATATCATAAAGATGAGGGGGATTATGAAGCAGGTGTCAGCAATCCTGAGTATTACTACGAGGGCATGGGGGTCAGCAATTTCAATCCGGTAAAAAAAGACGGCTACGAATTTCAAGGATGGTACAGTGATGATGATTTTACGAAAAGGGTAACATCCATCAGCAATGAAGAAAGCGGAGCTATAAATCTCTATGCCAAATTTACTCCAAGTGTATATAATATTACATATGAACTTAACGGTGGTTCCGTAGATGGTAGGAATCCTAATACATATGAATACAGAACAGGCGTCAGCAGTTTCTTACCTGCCGAGAAGCCGGGCCGTAAATTTCTGGGTTGGGTTGATGCTGATGGTAAAAAAGTAGACAGTATAACGACAACTGACCTAGGCGACAAGACGCTCTATGCCTGGTTTGAAGGCGAGAATCCTGTAAGTACGTTAATTTATGACATAAGTTATGAACTGGACGGAGGCACAAATGGAGAGGGAAATCCTAAAAACTATAAATTTGGCATAGGAGTAGAAAGCTTTGCAGATGCAAAGAAGGACGGCTACGAATTTCAAGGGTGGTACAGCGATAATAAGTTTACGCAAAGGGTAACATCCATCAGCAGTGTAGAAAGCGGAGATAAAGAACTATATGCAAAGTTCGCAAGGATTTATAATATCACTTACCATGAGGTTGACGGTCTTACAAACGATAATCCTGGAACATATACGGAAGGCGGGGAAGCCATTACACTTAAGGCTCCCGGAAATAAGACAGGACATACCTTTAAGAGTTGGCATTTGGATGCGTTAACTGGTTCGGAAGTGACAAAAATAGAGAATCTTACTAGTAATGTAGATCTCTATGCCAAATTTACTCCAAATGAATATAATATTACATACTTCCTTAACGGCGGTTCCGGAAATGGAAGAAATCCTGAAAAATATACATACGGAACAGGTGTTGACAGTTTTTTTCCTGCTGAGAAGCCGGGCTGTAAATTTCTGGATTGGGTTGATGCTGATCGTAAAAAAGTAGACAGAATAACGAAAACTGACCTAGGCGACAAGACGCTCTATGCGTGGTTTGAGGGCGAGGATCCTGTAAATACGGGAACTTATGCCATAAGATACGAACTGGACGGAGGCACGAATGGCGAGGGAAATCCTGAAAGCTATAAATACGGCACAGGAGTAAAGAGCTTTGCCGATGCAAAAAAAGACGGATACAGATTTGAGGGCTGGTACTCCGATCCTGAATTCAAGGAAAAGGTGACAGGCATATCCGCAGAGCAGAAAGGGGAAGTAGTGCTGTATGCCAAGTTCTCATTGGAATATGACGGCATGTTTAAGGCCATAATCTCCAAGCGGACGAAAAATTCCCTGACGGTGGAATGGAGCAGGCTTCCGGAGGCGGATGGCTACAAGATTTATTCGGCGCATTGCTTTACCGGAATGAAATTCTATAAAGAAGTGACAGATCCGCAGGAAACAACTCTGGTAAGGGAAGGACTGAAGGAAGGCCATTATTATAAATTCAGGATAAAGGCATATAAACTTGTAAACGGGAAAAAGAAGAAAATAGGGAAAACAAATACCGTACACGCAACTACATCCAATAATGCCATATACAGTGTTTCCAAAACACCGGAAATAATATCCATAGGCGGAAAAAGCATAGAGCCTGTTACAAGGACAAGCCTGGAAATGGCAGTTGGGCAGAAAACGAGGGTAAAGATAAGGGAAGTAAGCGAGGAAGATAATAAGACGGTGCAGGATCACCATGGCTTCCATTTCTTTTCCAACGATAAAAATGTGGCAAAAGTCTCAAAAGGAGGAAGGATAAAGGCAAGGTCGAAAGGGGAATGCAGGATATACTGTTTTGCACAGAATGGTTATTTCGCCATCGTAGACCTTACTGTAAAATGATTTTTAATAGACCGGAGGAACTGGACATTTCGGTCATACTGCCCTGCCTGAATGAAGAATTGACAGTTGCATTATGCATAAGGAAGGCTTTAAGCTGCTTTGAAAAACTAGCCCTAAAGGGAGAGGTGATAGTGATTGATAATGGAAGCAGTGACTGCTCATTTTCAGAAGCGCTAAATGCGGGTGCTGAGGTCATAAGGGAACCGATAAGGGGCTATGGCAGGGCGATAAGGCGCGGAATGGAAATGAGCAGGGGCAGGATCCTTATCATAGCGGATGCCGACAATACATACGATCTTTCAGAACTTGGGAAGATGGTCCGGCCCTTGCTGGATAATGCCTTTGATGTGATGATAGGAGACAGATACAGTGGGGTTATTGAAAGGGGAGCCATGAAGCTTAGCCATCGCATAGGGGGAGCATTTCTGGCGTGGCTTGCAAGAAAGCGATTTCTTTCAGATGTAAACGATTTCCATTGTGGACTTAGGGGAATAACGAGGCAGGCGGCTTCATCTATGGAAATCACTAGTGATGGAATGGAATTAGCGACTGAATTTGTGGCGGAAGCTTCATTGAAAAAGCTGCGGATAGGCCAGGTTCCGGTTTCCCTGGGTTGTGGCGCAAGGGGAAGAAAATCCAAACTTCGGACCGTGAGGGACGGGTTTAGGCACCTTAGATATATTATGAACAGCGCTCCAGGACAATGATGCTTTGCGTTAAAAAGAATCAAAGCTGCCTCTTATTCGTTCCAGAAATCCTCTTTTTCCTGCATTCCCATCTCTCGGTCAAAGTCATCTGCATCAATCCAACTAAAAAAACATGCAAGTATAATTGTACATTAATTTACATGTTTCTGTCCAAGCCGTTTTCTCAGTCTTTCTCTCAATACCTTTGAGCCATCTTGTAAACTATAGCAAACGAATATGCAGCTCAAATATATTCAACTGGCAGTGCGATAAGGTTTTCTCGTAAGTATAGCTTTTTGTCCGTGAGACAGAGCACTGCGCCCATTCCCCTTTTTTTATCCGGTATTTTATCGAGCACAGTATTTGCTTCTCCCATCTTTTCTTTAGGATTGCCCGTCATCTTTATCTCTACTGGATACAGCACTCCGTTCTCCTCGATGACCAGATCGATCTCATTTTCTTTGGATGCCTTTTTATCCTTTCCCCTGTAGTAGAAAATGTGGAAGCGGTAGTCATATCCTTCATTTGCATAGGATTTTATGATCTCTGATACCACGAAGGTCTCGAACATATTGCCGGCCACGGCAGAATTCTTGAGGGCATCTTCTGTAAGCCATTTCGTCAGATAGCAAGCAAGGCCGGTATCTTTGAAATAGATTTTCGGTGCTTTTATGGCACGAGAAAGGGCGCCTGCGCTGTAAGGCTGCAGGATGTATATGATGCCTGTACGTTCGAGTATGGATATCCATTTTTTGACTGTAGGCTCGCTGACCTCAATATCGCTCGCAATATTGGCATAGTTCAAAATCTCTCCAGTCCGTGCCGCCACGGCTGTCATGAATTTCATGAAGGTAAGGCCATCTGCCGCAATAAGCTCATGAATATCCCTTTCGAGATAGGTCCCTACATAGGAGGAATAGTAATCCTGCCAGTCCCGTTCTGTATCATATAATTCCGGATAGCTTCCCTTATGTATTTGTTCCCATATTCCTTTATATGGAACAATTTCCTTTTCTCTTTCGCTAATGTATTCTTCTGTGGGGGCAAAATGGCGGTTAAAAGATATTTCTTTTATCTCCCGCATGGACAATCCCAGAAGTTCCATCAAAGAAACTCTTCCTGCCAGAGATTCACTTATCCCCTTCCTAAGTTCGAGGTTCTGTGAACCTGAAAGAATAAACTGCCCTCTTTTTTCTGATTCGTCTACTATGAGTTTGATTTCTTCCAGAATTCCTTTTTCTTTTTGTACTTCGTCTATGAAAAGAGGACAGGGATTGTTCAAAAAAAACAGCTTGGGTTCTTCCCTGGCCTGTGCTCTTGTAAAACGGTCGTCGAAATTCGCCCTGTGATGCGTTGGGAAAATATGCTTAAGCAGGGTGGATTTCCCCACCTGCCGCGCGCCTGTCAACAGAAGGCACTTGCTCGTGGATGCGCGTTTTGCGAGGATTGTACTGATAGCTCTTTCGATATATGCCATAATATGCTCCTGTCTAATATAAAGTCTGACCTTATTTTAGCCAGAGGGCATTGCTATGTCAATTAGTTGGAGCATGTACACTTGATCCTGCCGGCGGCCATCTCTATGCCGTCCTCGTCGTCGCTTAAGAGCCTGTTCACCCGGCTTATGGTTGCGGTGGAGGCTCCGGTCGCTTTTGATATTTCCTGATAAGTCTGCCCGTCTATGAGCCGCACTCCCACCTCCAGCCTCTGGGAGAGGGAGAGTAGCTCATTTGCGGTGCAGAGGTCCTCAAAGAAAAGGGCACATTCCTTCTCGTCCTTCAAAGAAAGGACGGCCCTGTAAAACTGTGAAACTGCTTCAGTTTTAATATTTTTTTTCAAGATTCCCTCCCCAAGGCATTGCTCTGTGGCACCAGCACTTCTTTATTGTAGCACTCGAAGGCCTCGTCTACCAGCTTTTTATCGGGTTTTGACGTAAAGAGCGACACGATGGGCACTATGATAAGGCCCGCCACCATACAGAAAGCGCCTGCATTTATGGGGGACTGAAGGAGGGGCGGGAAACTGGGACGCACGAATATGTTCGCGAGCATTACCACTGTAGAGAAAATAAAGCTGCACCATGCACCTGCGCTGGAGACACCCTTCCAGTAGAGGCCGTATAGGAAGGGGGCGAGGAAGGCTCCCGCCAGGGCTCCCCAGGATACGCCCATGAGCTGCGCTATGAAGGTCACATTGCTGCGGTACTGTATGATGGCCAGGACTACCGATATGGCAACGAAAACTACTATGAGGCAGCGCATTATGAATACCTGTCTCTTCTCGTCCATTTCTTTGATAATGTGCTTTTTTAAGAGGTCCAGGGTAAGAGTGGAGCTGGAGGTCAGTACGAGTGAAGACAGGGTGGACATGGAGGCTGAGAGCACGAGTACTACTACGACAGCTATGAGAAGGTCAGGAAGCCCCGACAGCATGGTAGGGATGACAGAGTCGAAGCCGTTTGCGGCTATGTCTATCTTATCCGAGAAAAGTCGCCCGAAGCCCCCAAGGAAGTAGCAGCCGCCCGCAACTATGAAGGCAAAGGCTGTAGACACTACCGTACCTGTGGAAATCGATCTTTCGCTCTTTATGGCATAGAATTTCTGCACCATCTGAGGAAGCCCCCAGGTGCCAAGGGAAGTAAGGATCACAACTCCTAAGAGGTTTACGGGGTCAGGCCCGAAGAAGGAGGCGAATATGCCGGGGGTGGAGGAGACAGTGCTGTCAGAAATCCTGCCAAGGCCGTCCAAGGCCGCAAGGAAGCCGCCCTGGTTATTTAATACTGCGGCTATGACGGCTGAAATGCCTATAAGCATTATTATCCCCTGCACGAAGTCATTTATGGCTGTAGCCATATAGCCGCCCGCTATGACATAGATGCCTGTAAGCACGGCCATTACTATCACGCATATTGAATAGTCTATGTTGAAGGCCATGCCGAAGAGGCGGGACAGCCCGTTATAGAGAGAGGCAGTATAGGGGATTAAGAAGATAAAGGTAATTAAGGATGCGGCTATCTTTAAGGGAGTGCTTCCAAAGCGGGCCTCGAAGAACTGTGGCATGGTGGCAGAGTCCAGGTGCTGCGTCATTATCCTTGTCCGTCTCCCCAGCACTACCCAGGCAAGGAGCGAACCTAAAAATGCATTTCCCAGTCCTGCCCAGGTCGCCGCTATGCCGTATTTCCAGCCGAACTGTCCCGCATATCCCACGAAGACGACTGCGGAAAAGTAGGAAGTGCCGTAGGCAAAGGCCGTGACCCAGGGCCCTACCGAGCGGCCGCCTAGCACGAAACCGTTCACATCAGTGGAATTCTTCCTGCAATAGAAGCCTATCCCCAGCATGACGGCAAAGAATACGAGTAGCATCAGAATTTTGATAAACATGTCAGGTTCTCCTTTTCAGCTATGAAATGATAAAGTGTGCCTTATGCTATAGGAAACGAATTTATAGGTATCGTTTCCCATACATTGCTTTACGCTTGCGGTGCGTAGACGCTTTAATGCGGCAAAGCGTTGGCGCACCAGAGTATAATACATAAATCCCTGAAAATCAAGTCTGCTCCTCACAAAATTAGAGGCATATTTATAGGGGGATAAAGCATCGCAGTAAATGGTTCAGCGCGTCTGTCTTTGTTGATAATAAGAGGTGTTGGTGATAAGATTGGCTATACTTTGGGCCTGAATAGCTGTGGCTTTATTATTATCGGAGGATCGTTTAAATGAAATTCATGCACATAGGGGATATACACCTGGGCAAGGCGCTTGGAGATTTTGACCTGACAGAGGATCAAGAGTATATGCTGGGGCAGCTACTAAACATAGCGGAAGATAAGGCCGTAGATGCGGTCCTCATCGCAGGGGACGTCTATGACAAGGCCATACCCAGCGAGGCTGCGACACGTATGCTGGACTTTTTCCTAAGCAGCTTATCTGAGAGAAATATCTATGTCTATATGGTAAGCGGAAACCACGATTCTGACGAGAGACTGAACTATGGGAGCAGCCTTTTTAAGGAGAATCATATCTTTATTTCCACTAAATATGAGGGGGAACTCTGTAAACAGACCCTGAAGGCAGGTGGGGATGAAGCTGACATATACCTATTGCCCTTTGTCAAGGCTTCACAGGTCAAACATTTCCTCCCAGACGCGGGAATAGAGTCATACGACGATGCGGTCAGGGCGATAATAGGCAGGGCCGATATAGACAGATCGAGGAATTGCATCCTCGTGGCCCATCAGTTCGTAATGGGGAGAAGTGAAGACCCGGAGCTATCGGGTTCTGAGAGCCTGGGCACGCAGAGCGTGGGAACCATTGAAAAGATAGGTTATGACTGCTTCGACGCATTTGACTATGTGGCCTTGGGGCATATACATTCGCCGCAGCAGGTAGGGCGCAGGGAGGTGAGGTATTCAGGGTCCCCCCTTAAATACTCTCTAAGTGAAGTGAACAATGAAAAGTCCGTGCCCATAGTCACGCTTACAGGGAAGGGCAGTGTAGACATAGAGCTGGTGCCCTTAAAGCCCATGAGAAATATGAGGCATATAAAAGGAGAGCTAAGGGAATTATTAGACAGGGAAAACGTGGAGTCTACAGATGACTTTATCTATGCGACGCTTACAGATGAGGATATTGTCAGTGACGCAATGGGAATTTTTCAGCAGGTGTATTCTAATACCGTAAAGATAGATTACTGCAATTCACATACCAGGGAAATAGATGAGCTGGACATATCGAGGATAGCTGAAAACAGGTCTTATGATGACCTCATAAGAGATTTCTATGCACAGATATATGGCTGTGATATAAGCGAAGAGGAAATGGAGCTCATGAGGAGCGTGGCGAGAGAGGCAGGTGTATTGCATGAAGCCGGTTAAATTAATAATGAGCGCATTCGGACCCTACGCCGGAGAGGTGCCGGCCATAGACTTTTCCCAGTTTGAGGATAAGGGCTTATTTCTCATATCCGGAGACACGGGAGCTGGGAAAACTACTATCTTTGACGCCATTTCATTTGCGCTGTACGGGGAAACCAGCGGAAGCTTCAGGGATACGAAGAATCTAAGGAGTGAGTATGCTAATGAGTCGGCAGAGACTTATGTGGATTTTTACTTCACCCACCAGGGCAGGGAATATCATGTGCGGAGAAGCCCTGAGTATGAGAGGAGGAAGCAGAGGGGCAGCGGCTTTATTAAGGTTGCGGAGAGCGCAGTATTCTATTCGGGCGACAGGGCTCCAATAGAGGGAAAGAAGCAGGTAGACGAGGCGGTAAGGGAGCTATTGCATATAGATGAAAAGCAGTTCAAACAGATAGCCATGATAGCCCAGGGAGAATTCTGGGCCCTGCTCAATGCGAAAACTGACGAGCGGACGAAGATACTCCGCACTATTTTTCAGACCGGCGGATATAACAATATAGAATATAAGCTAAAAGAAAGGATGGATAAAAGCTATAAGCTGAAAGCTGAAACAGAGGGGAGCATTCTGCAGTATCTACAGGACATTTCAGCTGATGAAAAAGACATATCCGTGAGGGTACTCTCAGAGCTAAAGGATATGGCAAGGCAGTCCGGCAGCGCATGGAACTTAGAAGATATCATAAAAGTAATAGGGGATGTGATAGCAGGGGATAGGGCCAGGCTGCAGACCGCCGGAGCCGAGCTTAAGGCCGTCGAAAAGGAATACGACAAAGATAGGGAGGCCCTTGCAAGGGCCGAAACAAACAATGGCTTTATTGCCCGCCTTAAGGCTCTCAGGGCAAAAGAAAAGGAGCTGGAAGAGAGGAAAAAGGAGATTAAGGACAGGGAAGAGCTGATTAATAGGCAGAAGATTTCTACAAGGGAAGTAAATCCCCTTTACCTGTCGTGGAAGGAGAAAGAAGAAGCTGTTAAGGGGCTTAAAAAAGACATAGATGAAAAAAATAACAGCGTAAAAATAGCCTTAGAAAAAACTGAAGAGGCGAAAGCGGAATCAGAAAAGGCAGAGAAAGAAAAACCTGAGGCTGAGAGGCTTCAGAAATTGATAGTTAAGATAGATGAAGAAGAGAAAGATTATAGGCAAAGGGACGAACTTGAAAGGGCCATAAAGGAGCTGTCAGTTTCTTACAGGGGCTTTGCCGCCGAGGAGAGGGCTTTAGAGGAAAGGGAAAGGGATTTAAAGGAGAGGGAAGAGCAGCTTAAGGAAAGCATAAAAAGGCTCAGGGGCACGCCTGAAAAGCTGGCAGAGCTTAGGTCCCTGGGCGAAAGATTAGATACCCTGAAGAAGAGCATTGATGACATTATCACATCTAAAATAACTGAAAGGGAGCGCAGGCAGGAGGAGCTTAAGGAAAAACAAGGGACATTTAAGGAAGCGTTCAGCGCATACGAAAGGGCAAACAGGGAGAGGGTGGAGGCTGAAAAGATACTGGACAGCTGCCGCGCGGGCATATTGGCTGAAGGGCTTAAAGAGGGGGAGAAGTGTCCTGTCTGCGGTTCAGTGAGCCACCCTCATCTTGCAGCGGTTCCAAAGGATGCTGTCAGTGAAGAAGAATTAAAAAAGCTGAAAACTAAGGAAGACAGGCTGCAGTCAGAGAAGTCCCTTGCCAATACGGCGGCAGAGAAGGCAAAAACCTCCTTAAGGGAATTTGAAGAGAGGCTGGGCGCGGATATCAAGGACTGCCTTGCCGACATATTGCTTGAAACAGCTGATAATTATGATAGCTTAGATGGTCTGATAGAGGGAATAAAGGCGGCGCAGGTAATTGTGGGGGAAAAGATAAAAAAGAATACTGAAGCCAGAAGCGCCCTCGAAGAGGATGCCAGAACTCTTGCAAAAGCTGAAAAAGAACTCGATTCTGTGCAAGGCCCAAAGAGAGACGGGCTTGCCAAAGACAGGGAGGAATTCCAAAGGAGAAGATCGGACACTGAGAGACAGATGGCTGAGAAGGAGGGCGTGCTGAAGGCTCTGGAAAAGCTGAGCTATGACAGCTGGGAAGCCGCAGAGGCAGAGAGAAATAGGGCCAGTGCGGAGAAAAAAGCCATACAGGAGAGGCTGGAGAGGTCGGATAAGGAGAAAAAGAAGGCAGATGAAAATCTGGCATCGGTAAAGGCTGCCCTTGAGACCCTTAAAAAAACGCTGGAAAAAGAAGAACTGGAAGAGGGGAAGAGAAAGCAGAAGCTCCAAGAGGCTATTTGTAAAAATGCTTTTGCGTCTTTAGAAGATATGCTTGCCCTGGTTCTTTCCGAGAATGAGATCAAAGAGGCTGACAATGAGATAAGGGCTTACTATCAGGAAGTATCAACAAATAAGGATATGCTTTTGGAAGCAGGGAAGGACGCCGAAGGCTTAAAGCCTGTTGACATTGATTCATTAAAAGAAAGGTGTGAAGCGCAGCATGAAAGGCTGACAGAAAAGCGGGCTGAACTTAATTCCATAGGAAACAGGCTACAGCTGAATGAAGACAGGTTAAATAAAATAGAGTCAAAGGAAGCAGAGCTTATGAAGGCGAGGAGAGAAAATGGTATATGCACTAGGCTATACAACCTTGTGAAGGGCACCACAAGAAATGCCAAGATCACGCTGGAGCAGTACATACAGGCAGCGGGATTCGATGGGATCATCTCTGCCGCAAACAGGCGCCTTATCCCTATGAGCGGAGGGCAGTATGAACTCCGCCGCAGGGAGGAGTCGCCCGGAAAGAAGAGTAATACCTTCCTCGATCTGGAGGTCCTGGATAATACGACAGGCCACAGGAGGCCTGTAGGGAGCCTGTCTGGGGGAGAGAGCTTCAAGGCCTCTTTGAGCCTTGCCCTGGGCCTTTCCGATACCGTTTCCATGAATCTGGGGGGCATACAGATGGATGCGCTTTTCATAGATGAAGGCTTTGGAACACTGGACCGAAAGTCCATAGACAGCGCAATGGATGTCCTTATCAGCCTGTCCGGCAGGGGGAAGCTTGTAGGCATAATAAGCCATAGGGAGGAACTTATGGAGAATATCCCTCAGCAGATAAAGGTCAAAAAGACGAGGGAAGGAAGCGTACTTATAGTAGAAAGAGGCCTGTAAAGCGTTTTCCCGCTTTGCCTGCGGGCAGGAAAGTATTGTGTTTTTAGGATTTACGAGGATTTAGGGTAACTTAAAGCTCAAAGCTCGCTTTATAACATTTTATTGACAGAAATACCTTCCAACCATATAATCACAAACAATCACAAATTCTCAAAATCATCACAATTAATCACATACGGTCACAAACACATAATTTATACTCATTAACGCAAATCGCTGCCGTTGTATATATCGTATAAGGAGCAAACGAAAAAAACGTAAAACTTGAAATGGCAGTTAATCGCGTTTGCGGGTATGATCACAGACAATCACGCTTATGCCAGGAGCTTTTAATTATGGATTCCAGAATAAGCCCTTTTACCAGAACCCCTGGGGTTGCAGGGAAAGCCCTCATTGAAACCCCTTTTTCAGGGGAAATCATTTCCAATTTTGAAAGCATGGAATCATACAAATATGTCTATAAGATAGTGGGTCTTAGGGGCTCAGGAAAATCCGTTGTTTATTCCATGGTAATGAACCATTTTAAAAATGACAGCAAATGGCTGGTGTACTCCTTGTCTGCCGGTGGCGATCCATTGCGGGCCCTTCTTTCTGAAATGAGCGGGGAAAGCTTCATCAATAACAAAACTCTCAGCACAACCTTAGAAGGAAGTGCGTCAGTGGGGGGAAAACTGCCCATACTCTCAGCAGGCACATCAGTAAATGCCTCAGTAAAAATCAGTGACAATGAGCATTATTACTCAGATGAAGCTGATTTTAAGAAGATGCTGCGGAAAGCCGCCGATAATGGATACCGGGTTCTGATCGGCATTGACGACCTGGCAAAAACAGACAATGTTGCCCGTTTTTTATCCATCCTTGGGAATGTATTCTTGGAAAATGATAAAGATGTGAGGTTCGTATGTACAGGCCTGGAAAAGAATATTGAGGATTTTTTGGATATACCGCATCTCTCCTTTTTTGTACGGAGCGAATCGATAAATGTAGGTCCTCTCAATCTGCACAACATGGCTGGTAAGTACAGGCTGCTATTGGGCGCCACGCATGAAGATGCCGTAGCTCTCTCCCGTTTCACATTAGGTTATGCTTATGGGTATCAGGTTCTGGGAGACCTATGCTTTAAGCAGAATAAATCCTCCATTGATAATGAGATCACAGAAGATTTTGATGAAATAATGGGGCAGCAGTACGACCTGATATGGTCAACGCTTACTGAAGCTGAAAAGAAACTGGTGAAGCTCATTGTAAGCACAGATTCGGGAGCAGTATCAGAAGTAAGATCCAGGATGGAGAATAAGTCCAGCTTTGCCTCTCTTAGGGACAGACTCAGAAAAAAACACATTATTGTCTCCCCGTCCCGTGGCACTTTAAGGGTACCCCTGCCCAGATTCAAGGAGTACATAGACCTCTGGGGCTAAGGCATTTCGGCATTTCTTTTGTCCTTGCAAAGGGGGCAGAGTTATCATATACTAGAGCGATTGTGTTTTGGCTGAGTCAGAAACTTTGGACATAGTTCCTTGCGATTCAGTTTATGTCAAACGGTAAGTAGCTGACTAGCGCTTCGTCTCAATCTTATTTTTACTGATGGATTCAGCGCAAACCCTCACCGGCAGAGGATCTGCACCGAAGCCATAAGACAAAATGCGGTTGCAGCGAAGCACTGGCATAATTGTATTTAGGCATTTTTTTTGGAGGTAAAAAGATGAAGAAATTTTTTCAGGAATTCAAAGAGTTCGCCCTAAAGGGCAATGTGCTGGACATGGCCATAGGCGTGATAATTGCCGGCGCATTCCAGAATATAGTTTCAGCGCTGACGGAGAACATCATAAATCCCATCATAGGGCTGCTTTTCCAGATGGATTTCAGCGCGGTGGCAATAAGGCTTACGCCTGAAGTCAGCCTCAATATAGGCGCATTTATATCGGCGGTAATAAATTTCTTCCTGATGGCGCTGGTGCTATTTTGCATAATGAAGGGCATTACTTCCCTTGCGGCGCTGAGGAAGAAAAAAGAAGATGAGGCGGCTGCAGCGGCAGAGCCGGCGGGGCCTACAACAGAGGAATTATTGGGCCAGATCCTGGAAGAGCTAAAGAAAAAGTGATGCAAATTGAGCCGGATATTGCAAATGTCGCCGCAATAGAGGAGCCTCAATTGCTTTACAGAAGTTAGTCAGATATTGTAAATGTCGCCGCAATAGAGGAGGTATGAATGAGCCTTAAGATAGGAGAGGTTCAGGAACTGTATATAGGGAGGCTTGTGAGTTTCGGGGCATATTTAAGGGAAAAGGACGGAGAGGAAGAAGTCCTGCTTCCTAAGAGCCAGCTTCCGGTGAAGGCGGAAGTGGGAGCGGCCGTACAGGTATTTGTCTATAGGGATTCCGAGGACAGGCTTATTGCCACGGTGAACCGCCCCCTGCTCACGCTGCATGAGTGTGCCTGCCTCGTTGTGAAAGACGAGGGGAAGGTGGGAGTATTTCTGGATATGGGCTTGGAACGCGATCTCCTGCTGCCATATAAGGAACAGACCTATAAGGTGCATGTGGGCGAAGAGGTGCTCTGTGCCATGTATGTAGATAAGAGCGGACGCCTTGCGGCCACTATGAAGGTATATCCCTATCTGAAAAAGGATGCGCCGTATGCCAAGGATGACGAGGTGGACGGTATAGTCTATGAGATAAGCGATAATTTCGGCGCCTTTGTGGCGGTGGACTATTGTTACAGCGCTTTAGTTCCCAGAAGAGAACTCACGGAAGATGTGAAATGCGGGGACAGGCTGAAATTCCGCGTCGCAGGCGTGAAGGAAGATGGCAAATTGGACCTGTCCTTACGACAGAAAGCGTTTTTGCAGATGGGCGTGGATGGGGATATTATCATGAACCTCTTAAAAAAGAACGGGGGCAGCCTGAAGATTGGAGATAAGTCGGACCCGGAGGACATAAAGCGTATCTGCCACATGAGCAAAGCCGCTTTC
>JAGBNO010000030.1 GCA_017634355.1 Lachnospiraceae bacterium | reverse complement strand
CGGCCGCGGCACAGGAGTCTATGCCGTCAAAGCCAGACATGCTCTCCTCTATTTCCCCCAGTTCTATACGAAGCCCCCTGAGCTTTACCTGAGAGTCCCTTCTCCCGTGGAATTCGATCTCGCCGTCGGGGGTGATCCTTGCCAGGTCCCCCGTCTTATAGGAGCGCATTCCCTTAAATTCTATGAAGGCTTCCGCAGTCTTTTCAGGCAGGTTCTTATATCCCCGCCCTACGCCCCTGCCTGCGATAAGCAGCTCTCCGACCTCGCCCGCGGCGCACTCATTATTGTCTTTATCCACGATATAGCAGGATACATTGGCATTGGGCTTTCCTATGCTTATATTTTCACCGCTTTCCAGCATCTTTACGGTGCAGCTTATGGTGGTCTCAGTAGGGCCGTAGCCGTTTAGGATGAGGGCATTGGGGCTAATGAGGCGTATCTTTGCAAAAAGGCTGCCAGGGAAGGCCTCTGCCCCAATGTCATATACACGTATGTTTTTAAGTGCTTCCTTCATGGCGGGAAGGGAAATGAGGGTATTTAAGAAGCTGGGGGTTATGCATATACCGTCCACTCTGTTTTTCTGGATAAATTCCTTTAGGAGCAGGGGATTCAGTATTTCCGCGTCTGAGGCAAAAGCTACGGTGCCGCCGCTCGTAAGGGGGATGAATTCCTCCATTATGGAGACGTCAAAGGTGAGCGCGGCATTGGCTAAAAGGACGCTGGAATTCTCTGCTATGCATGCAGTCTCTGTATTTTTGGGATTATGGTGGAGGAAATTAAAGAGGTTGTCTTCCTCTATCATCACGCCTTTAGGCTTGCCGGTAGAGCCTGAGGTATATATGCAATATGCGAGGTCGTGGGCTTTGATGCCGGCGTGGGGGTCAGCTGTATTGTTATGCTCCAAAAGCTCCTCTATATAGAGGGGGCGCTCATCCTTGCCCAGTATGGCGTTCAGTTTTTCAGGATCGGTTTCTCTTGAAGTGATGAGGTAGCGGCAAGCGGCATCACGGAATATATATCTTGCCCTCTCTTCGGGATATGAGGGAGGGGCGTATACGAAGGCGGCCCCCGCCTTGAGTATGCCTATATTCGCAGCATAGACCAAGGCACTACGCTCAAGAAAGAGCATTACCGTGTCGTCCGCGGCAATGCCCAGCTCCAAAAGTGAATTCGCTATGCTGTTTGACCTGCGGTTAAGCTCTCTATATGTAAAGGACAGGGCAGTGCTGACCACTGCCGGCTTATCCGGGGAAAACTGTGCCTGTCTCTCGAACATGGAGGCCACGGGCTCGAAAGAGGCATCAAAGTATGTGTCATTTAAGGCTTTCATTATATCTGGCAAGGTTATCACCTCTTTTTTGGTTTTTGTTGTGTTAGGAACTGTACGGCTGAGCCGGTCAGCGGCCCGGGCAAGGTGGAGACAAGGGGTTCTGAATAAATAAATGTGATTATAGCAAAGGAATCCGGAAATTGCACTATCACCCATGAAAATGTTGCTGTTGAAAAGCCTTTCCGGCTTTAGTAGAATAGGGTCACGAATATCAGGCTGTTCATGAGCGTGGTTCCTGTCAGCAATGAGCGGGCATTTTGTTCAGGTATAGCGGAAGGAAAAAGGGGGGGAAAATGGGTCTTACTATTAAAAAAACCATAGATGGAAACAAGCTCACGATGAAGCTAAATGGCAAGTTTGACGCCATCGGGGCAAAGGATTTTGGCAAGGAGCTAAGGCCGCTTCCGGATGGCGAGGTTAATCTGGAGCTGTCATTTAAGGATGTAAAGATAGCGCTTAAGGAATCGGTCTGAAACGAATGTGCATGAAGCTTGGGTAAAGTTATGTCAAAAAAAGAATTCGGAATAATCAAATTTAATTCGGTCATGCTGGCCACGGTGCTGGAACTACTCGTGAATGCCGTCCTGCAGACGGCGGACAATGCCATTACAGGCTATGTGGTGGGTATGGACGGGCTCTCGGCGCTGAATCTATTCCTGCCATGGATACTTACAATGAATTTTTTCGGAATTCTTTTCGGAGGCGGCGCGGCCATATTATATGCCAGGTACCAGGGTGAATTCGAGAGGGACAGGGCAGGGGGCATATTTACGCTGGGAACTATAGCCTGCCTCGTATCAGGCCTGATAGTAGTACTTGCGTCCCTTGTCCTCATGGGGCCTTACCTTAAGTTTATGGGGAGTTCTGATGAGCTGTCTGCCCTTATCTATAGCTACAGGAATTTTTATCTGCCCTGCCTTTTTTTCCAGCCCATAACACTTTTTTTCATAAGTATAGTCTATGCGGATGGCGGAGAAGTAGTGGGCATGGCGGCATCTATCACGGAATCCGTGGGCAATATTGCCCTTTCCATACCGCTGGGGCTCAATATGGGCATAGGCGGCATAGCCCTTGGCACCTCCTTAAGCATGATGCTGTCCCTTCTGGTCCTGTGTACGCATTTCTTCAGGAAGAATTCCAGCGTCCACCTGAGCAGGAGCTTTGCCTTCAAAGACCTTTTTGAAATATCCCTCTATGGCTTTCCTGAATCCTCTATGTTCTTTTTTATGATGCTACTTAGCGCGCCCATAGATAAATTTGTGGCTGCCCGTTTCGGAGAAGAATATCTGCCTGCGCTGACGGTGTTATTCTCCCTCATAGAGTTTTCTTTGGTATTTGAGGCCGCAGGGGAGGCGCTGCGGCCCATACTTCCCGTATATCTGGGGGAGGGGAACAGTCCTGCATTAAAGCGGCTTTTGCATCATGCGATGAAGTCGGCGATCATCTTGGGCGCCCTGACTACGGCCTTTTACCTCTTAGGGGCGCCGCTCATCACCCGTATCTACAATATTAGCGAGCCTTTTTTAGAGGGAGGGGTGATAACAGGCATAAGGCTTTTTAGCCTGTCCTGCATACCTATGGCAATAGTGGGCCTATTGGATTCCTATTATCTCTATTCTGAAAAGGTAGATTTAAGCCTTTTTTCATATTTTATCAAATATTTTGCGGCCGACATTGCGCTGTCCATTCCTTTAAGCCTTATCATGGGCATGAACGGCCTATGGCTGGGATTCGGCCTTGCGCCACTTCTGTCCCTTGTCCTCCTTCTGATATTTGTAAGGCTAAGGCGCAGGGGGGAGAAGATACCCTACCTCATATCCGATAATGACAATGTATGGGACTGCACTGTGGAGGTAAACGCAAGCGGCATAGGCAGGGCGATGGATATGGCGGAGAGCTTTCTTGAGAGCAAGGGCGTGTCTAAAGAAAGGATAAGTAATACCATTTTCAATCTGGAGGAGACTCTGGGGCTCATAGCAGAGATCAATCCCGGAAAGACTGTGATCGCGGAGTGCTCCATAAAGCTTGACGGGGACAGCACGGAGCTCATAATATGGGACAATGGGAAAATAGTTGACATAACTAATCCGGATTCGGAAATTTCAGGCTTCAGGAGCTATGCCTATCCCCTCATTATGAATAAGAACATTATGCGGGCGAATCTCGTCACGGTGGGATTTAACAGGAACAGGATAGTATTCTGATAGGTATGTCATCCCAGTATATCCCCTACGGTCACTGCTTTTCCAAGTGTATGATGGACCCTTTGCAGCATTTCGTTGTAATAGCGGTGCATAGCTTCTATCGTATCCCGCCTGAAGCAGTTTGTGAGATAGGAGAGCTCTAGCTCGTATTTTTTGCCGGGATGAATGATAATGGCGAGTTTTTCTGAATTTCCGCTGTCTTCGTCCTCATTCTCTTCCGCCTGCTCCTGTGCCGGCTCTGAAGGCTTCTTTTCCGTAGAAATATTTCCCTTCTTTTTTTCAAAATAATCTTCGATCGACATAGAAAAGCTCTGCCTATCATCTTTAGGGGCATCGACCTGCTCAAGCCAGATAGGCTTAATTTCCATGCCATTTAAGCAAATATTTTTTCCCTCTTCCTGATAGATATAGAGATAGTCGAAGCAGTTCGGGTAGTGGCCTACAAACCAGTCAATAGAGAGAAGCTCCTTCGACAGGCTCCCTACTATGCGCTTCTTTGCTTTGCTTAAAAAGCCGGAAAAGCTTTCATCTTCATTTATTTCAAAGCAGAGGGGTATTTCCGTGGCTAAAAAGCCGAAGGTATGGGAGAGGCGGGAATCGCTCCTGCCATTATATGCCATCATGAAGGCACTGCCTTTTTTTTGCGAGTACTTATATATGAATAAGGCTGTAAGGGCGGCAAAAAGCGTACTTTCGGTAACTGAATAGGCTTCAGTAAGCTCTTTTATCTCTTCCGGAACTAGGCACAGGCCTTCCCTGACATAGTCGTAGGCCGCATCCGCTCCGGTGCCGCCTTCGGATAGGTCAGGCCATTCTTCAAGGTCTTTAAAGACCTCTTTATAATCTGCCTCTCTCTCATCATAGAGGGGTGAAGCGGCTGTTTCAGACTGTTCAAGGGCAAGTTCATAGGCCGTCAGTCCTTCTTTTGCCAGAGGCAGGCCATCGTATGAACGGGCTATGTCTTCCATCAGAAGCTCTACGGAGTCCCCATCGCTTATGACATGGGCAAAGTTCATATAGAGGAAGCGCCTTTTTTCACTCCTTGCGATATGAAGCATGAAATAGGGATAGCTTTCAGGGGATATGAGCTGCATGGAGAGCATATATTGAAATGCTTCAAGGTCTTCTTCCTTAAAAATAAGATCTTCCCCGAATGTGAAGATTTTTTCAGCTCCTTCTGCCGGAGGCAGCTGCCACAATTCTTCATTTTCTCTGTCAAACTCAAGTCGGGCAAAGATTCCGGGGTGGTTTAAGAAGGCATTTTTAACCGCGGTTTTGAATCTATTGAGGTCTATCATCTTAGGGATCTCTAAAAGTATGGGGATCATCTGTCCCGTATTATTTAAGCATGTCCACTCTTCATAATACGTGTATTGAAAAAGCGAGGCCGGATATCTGTCCAGCTTTTCCTTAGGTTTGAGCTGGGGCCTGGACTTAATGATGCCCTCCAGCTCTTTTATGGACGCTGCATTCACTACATCAGAAAAGTTCACTGAGACAGCGTATTCATCCCCTATGGCCGCAAGTATGGCCATATATTCAAGAGAGGTCGTGCCTGCGGCGTTTAAGTCAGTCTCTATGCCAATGTCCCGCCCAGGCATGAGTGAAGAGATCATTTCAAGTAAGCGTTTCTGCATATCTGTCGCCGGTGTTTCGTGTTCCACAGCTTGGATATCAGGCTTTGGCAGGGCTTTCCTGTCTATCTTCATATTGGCTGTCAGGGGCATTTCTTTTAGCTCTATAAAGAGGTCAGGCACCATGTAGCGGGGAAGGATGGAGGATGCGTAGGACGCTAAATCGCCTTTTGAAACGGGCCTTGAGGGCACATAGTAGAGGCAGAGCACACGGGAGTCTATCGCGGCCGCGGCACAGGAGTCTATGCCGTCAAAGCCAGACATGCTCTCCTCTATTTCCCCCAGTTCTATACGAAGCCCCCTGAGCTTTACCTGAGAGTCCCTTCTCCCGTGGAATTCGATCTCGCCGTCGGGGGTGATCCTTG
>JAGBNO010000029.1 GCA_017634355.1 Lachnospiraceae bacterium | reverse complement strand
TTTTCAATCTGCTTGTCTTTTTCTCCGATTGCACTGACCAAAAATCAGTTACATAGCTCGCTATGCGCCTGATTTTTGGTCAGCACACTCGAAGAAAAATACTGCGCATCTTTGAAAAGTTATTTATGAACAGCTCCTAAGGGCATGGATAAAATGACGCAGGATACCGGAGCCGCCAGGCTTGCGGGAGCAACGCAGCTCTATAATATCATACTCCCTGAGGGCAAGGAGTATATGGATAAGCTTGTAAATACGGAAAAGGGCGAGGGATACGATGCCGCCAAGTCTAATAACGCTCGCCAGGTATTTACGGATAAGGAGAGAAGCAAAGATAATGAGAAAGACCTACCCCGGTGAGGGGTACGGCAGGCCTGACAGACTCTCTGATGAGAAAAAGAGGGCTCTATTAAAGATTAATTATGACAGACAGCAAAGAGAGGGGGCGAGACGGATAAGATATACGGAGCTCCATAAAGATAAGTACAGCGCCCTGAAGGAAGCGGGTGAAAAGAATGCCCACCGCAGGGCCGCAAGGCAGGCGCGCACTGAGCTGGCGGCACAGGCGGCGCCCGAAGTGCCTGAGGTATGAATATGCCGATTGTAAGGCGGTCGCGTCAGCACCATCTATTTGGCGGCCGGCGCATAACCCGCCGGCTTTAATCGGTGGACAGTTTAGTTGCCGGAGGAATAACTATGGCGGATTTTAGCAGAAAGCTTCCCATAGGGATACAGGATTTTGAAAGTATAAGGAAAGAAGGTTACTTATATGTGGATAAAACTGCATATATTTATAGTCTGTTCCATCAGGGCAAGCCTTATTTCTTAAGCCGTCCCAGAAGGTTCGGGAAGAGCCTCTTACTTTCCACGATGAAGTATTATTTCGAGGGAAGAAAAGACCTCTTCGAAGGGTTAAAGATAGAAGAGCTGGAGAAGGATAATACGAATGCCTGGCGGGAATATCCGGTGTTTTATATTGATTTTAACAAAGATAACTTCAGGGCTGATAATGCGCTTGAAGAGGTTTTGGATGCCCATCTTAAGCTGTGGGAGAAGACTTATGGGATTGAGAAGGGCGAGGGTACACTTGCAAACAGATTCCAGAATCTTATTATGAAAGCTGTTGAAATAACGGGAAAGAATGCGGTAGTCTTGGTGGATGAGTACGACAAGCCGCTTCTGGAGGGTGCCGATGCCGAGATGGTGGAGCATAATAAGGCCGTCTTCAAGGGTTTTTTCAGTACGCTGAAAAGCTATGACAGGTATCTGAAATTTGTGTTTATCACGGGAGTTACGAAGTTCTCCAAAGTAAGCATATTCAGTGACCTAAACCACCTCAGAGATATATCGCTGTCGTCTGACTACAGCGGGATATGTGGGATTACTGAAACAGAGCTAAAAGATAATTTCATGCCTGAGATCGAAGTGATGGCAGATAAGAGGCATATAAGCAGGGAGGAGTGTTTTGACGGGCTGAAGCAGATGTATGACGGGTATCACTTCCATCATGATAGCGAGGGGGTATATAATCCTTTCAGTCTGCTGAACGCATTGAAAGAGAAAGAGTTTGGGATGTACTGGTTTGCTACAGGGACGCCCACCTTTCTTATCGATAAGCTGAAGGAGTCGGACTTTGATGCGAAGCAGTTTTCTACAGATGATTATTATGAGGAAGAATCCTCGCTTACGGATTACAGTATAGAGAATGAGGATCCCGTGCCCCTTTTTTATCAGACGGGCTATCTCACCATCAAGGATTATGACGAGGAATTCAGGAGCTATGCACTGGGTTATCCTAATGAAGAAGTGAAGTATGGCTTCATGAAGAGCCTGGCACCCTACTACCTCTGCGCAGAGGATGTGGCGAGGCCACTGGATGTGAGAAGCTTTGTCAAGGATATAAGGTCAGGGAAAACAGATCCCCTGCGCGACCGCTTTACGGCCCTCTTTGCGAGGCTTCCCTATCCCAATGATGAAAAGCAGGTGGAGCAGAACTTCCAGAACGTGGTCTATATAGTATTTATGCTATTGGGGCAGTTCGTTTCCACAGAGATCCATTCCGCAAAGGGCAGGGCCGACTGCATAGTGGAGACGGACGACTATGTTTACATCTTTGAATTTAAGAGGGACAGGAGCGCGGAGGAGGCGCTTAAGCAGATAGAGGAGTCCGGCTATGAAAAGCCATATTCGGCCGACAAGAGGACCCTTATAAAGATAGGCGCTAACTTTGACTCGGAGAGCAGGAATCTTGACGGCTGGGAGGTGGTCATAGGAAACGAATAAAGAAATTGTGCTATCAGGAGCTGATAATGCCAAAAGCAGGGCATTATATTAATGCCAAAAGCAGGCATTAGCTGTTCCTGATCAGGCAATTTCTAAATTCGTTTGCTATAGGTCTGATACAAAAGCCTGAAGGACATTGCCGGCAGACATTTTTGTCCAATTCGTTGAAAAAACGCCTGTTTTGTGGAAGGATTATACTCTCCTATTGGTAATTATCTGTCGAAAGAACAGGAAGACCGCATAACGGAGGTGATACAAATGACACGGATTGGCCAGTCCAGTGAGGCGGCCTCTGCCACCGTGACCATAAAAGAAGCGGCATCCCCCGCCGCAGACCCTGCCTCCCCCGTACATAAGACAGATGGCAGCAATATAGAGAAGGTGGAAAAGGACAGTGCAAAGTATTCCTTCAATGTCAATGTGAATACCGCCGCCATATCCTTCACAAAAGAGAACATAAGGCTGGGCTTTTCGGAAATAAGGGATATCCCGGAATACAGCCTTGTAGCCGAGCACCGCTACAGGAGCAGCAATAAGCGCATAGCGAGCGTCAATAAATCGGGGCTCATGAGGCCGAAAAAATGTGGCGAAGTGGACATCATTTACGAGCAGAGGGAAAAGGGCGGCGCTTGGAAACAGGTGGGAGAGAGCCTGCATATCTATGTGCAGCGCCCGAAAATGGAGAAAAAGGCCACCGTTACGCATAACGCCACGGAATTAAGCGGCTATGATTACTTAAGCCACACCACATATTCACCTACAAGGTGGGTTTCCAGCAACAAGAAGGTAGCCACCATAGATAAGGACGGGAATATTACAGTGCACAGTCCCGGCAGCACCCTTATCATCGCAGAGTACAAGAGGGGTTGGAACGGCACAAAGAAGCGGTACAAGACTAGGCTCACCGTGCTCAAATAACTGTTATGCTACAGTGAACGCCTTGATGAGCTCAGAACGCCTTGACGGCATTATGAAAATGCTTGTCAGGGCGTTTTTAGGTGGCGTTTGACACATTCCAAAGGACAAAGTAAGATATGGGCGGATATTCCCACATTTATCTGGGTGGGCAGCAAAATATACAGATCACGGCCTGTCTATTGGGTATACTCAACTAGTATAAGCGTTTTTAATTAGCCACACCATTCAGTTGTGCTAAAATGCTATACACAAGCACTTTTAGCATATTTCAAAGGAGATGTTATTTTAAAAACCGTTATACTAGTCTTAAGGGGGTGTTTAAATGGAAACTACCATAATGTCACATACTCCGCAGAGATCCATAAGGTAACCTGAAAGGCTTTGCAGGGGATTTTTGGATGCGGAGGATGGCAGAGATTAAAGGGGCAATATCATGTTTTTTGGAAAGAGATGGAAAAAGATCGAATCTGAGCTGAACTGGCTGAAAGATGAAATGGTTGGCATAAAAGCGGCAGTTAAGGATATTCCACTCCTAAAGAGCGGCCTTGAAAAGCAAGGCATGGCATTGGAGGACATCCTAGAATCCATCCAGGACATAGGACAAAGCGATGGAAAGGACAATGATGAAAAAAATGAGCATGAAAAGAGCCGAGAGGAGCTCCTTGCACTTATCTCTTCCTATGAGGATAAGTTCTGGGATCTAAAAAGGATGGCCCAAGAGATTCCCGAATGGAATGAGCAGACAGGCATTATGGAAAGGATGCTGGAACGGGACAGACAGATATGCGGCATTGACATCATAGGACAGACAGATGTAAAAGTAGATTATGGGCTGCATGAGGTCATAGAAGTCAAGGAAAGTGATGATTATGATAAAGACCAGACTGTAGCCGCTGTATTCCGTTGCGGGATAATATATAAAGGAAAGGTAATAAGGAAAGCGCAAATTGTGGCATATAAGTACAGGAAGGGTTTTTAATGGGGCAATAGAGGAGGAATGAATGGGACGCATCATAGGGATAGATCTGGGAACAACCACAACAGAGGCCTCCATTATAGAAGATGGCAAGCCTGTTATGATCCAGAACAGCTCCGGCAATATAATAGTTCCATCGGCCGTGGGGCTGGATGCAGATGGGAACTGGGTCGTAGGGGAGAGGGCCAGGGCACAGTACCTGCTTTCCCCTGAGAATACCGCAATAGAAATAAAGCGCCTCATGGGCAGTAGCGAGAAGATAAGGCTGGGTAGCCAAAGCTATTCGGCCGTGGAGCTCTCGGCGAAACTTCTGGAATTTGTGCGCACATACGCATCCAGGTATCTGAATGAGGAGATAGACAGGGCCGTGATATCAGTTCCGGCTTATTTTGACGACATTAAGCGGCAGCAGACGCTTAAGGCGGGACAGATGGCGGGTTTCCAGGTGGAGAGGATATTGAACGAGCCCACTGCCGCATCCATGAGCTACGGCATTGAGCATCTGGATGAAGAGAGCCACATACTGGTATACGATCTGGGTGGAGGCACTTTTGATGTGACCCTCCTGGAGATGTTTGACGGCGTCCTTGAGGCCAAAGCCAGCAGCGGCGACAATGAGCTGGGCGGAAAAGATTTCGATGAGGCGATCGTCAAATACCTTTCGGACCAGTTCATGGCAAAGCACGGCATAAATCTCATGAAGGACGCATTTGCCCGGAATAAGCTTAAAGAGGCGGCAGAGAATGGGAAAAAGGAGCTTAGCACAGAGGAAAAAATAACTATCTCAATTCCAATGATAGCCAAAAAGGATTCCCTTCCCTTGGCCTTGGAAGAGGAAATAGACAGAGAGCTTTTTTTGAAGCTTACGGGACACCTCCTGGAGCGCACCCATGGACCTATTGAAACAGTGCTTTCTGATGCGGGGATAGAAAAGCATGACATAGACAGGATAATACTGGTGGGGGGATCCACTCGTATGCCTCTGGTGTCGGAAGATATAGAGGCATTTCTCAATAAAAAGCCTGAGAGGGCCGTGAATCCTGACTTTGCGGTGGCGGAGGGCGCCGCTATACAGGCGGGGCTCATAGAAGGCAGCATTTCCCGGGAAGACAGTATTATGATGACGGATGTGAATCCCTACACCCTGGGGATACGGGCAGGCGACGGCTTTTCTTTTGACAACATGAGCGTTATCATCCCGCGGAATATTACCATACCCGCCAAAAGGTCAGAGATCTATACCACCAGCCATGATTACCAAAGGGAGGCCAGGATAGAGGTATACCAGGGGGAAAGCTCCTTTGCAAGCCATAACCATTTTCTTGGGGAGTTCATGGTTGAAGGCATACCGTCAAAAAGAAGGGGGAAGGAAAAAATACAGGTAGATTTCTCATACGACCTGAATGGCATGCTCGATGTGAAAGCGACGATCTGCAGCACGGGGCAGGATGCTTCTGTAGTGATCAATATGATGGAGGAGACAGAGGATCCTAATGCCAGGCTGGAAAAATGGAAGGACTCGCCCCATGAGAAAAAGTTCCGTTCTGTTATACGCAGGGCAGAGAAAAGATTAAAAAAGGCTGAGGAGGAAGGCGATTACCTGTCCCAGGCAAGCCTTTTTAGCCTGTTAAAAGAGCTTAAGGAAGCTATAATAGAAGACGATATTGAAGCCGGTGAAGAAATAGAGCAGGATCTAATCGATCTTTTAAGGGAATTATAAAATGAGTACATATCATAGTGTTCTGGGGGTTACAGAGGATGCGGACCAGGCTGAGATAAAAAAGGCATACTTCAGGCTGCTAAGGGTCCATTCCCCGGAAAATGATCCGGATGGATTCAGGAAGATACGGGAAGCATATGACGAACTCAGAAAAAACGGCGGAAAAGAGAATGGTCCTAAGTTTCCTCCGCTGAAGGATCCTTTTGCCGTAAAAATGCAGGCCCAGATAGACAGCTCATTAAAGGCCGGAAATAATGCACTTGCCAGGGAGACCTGTGAAGAAGCCTGCAGGCTTTTTCCAAAAGAGATAAGGTTTCTCTATGAACTCTGCATGGTCTACCGCAGATCCGGCAATGTGGGGAAGGCAGTAAATACAGCCAAAAAGCTGGTATCCATAGACGGGGCCAACCCGTTTTTCCATAAGGAGCTGGCTCTTTCGCTCTATGACAGAGGATTTAACAATAAGGCCTGTGAAGTTTTCAAAAAGGCCTATGAACTGGGGTGCAGGGACTATGAATTTTTAGAAGAATATGGCTCATATTGCTTTGATATGAGAAATTATAAAACTGGCAGGGATGTGCTCATGGAGCTTTTCAGCCTTAAAAAAAGCTGGGAAAGGGAAGAAAGCCAGAAATACATAGATAGCTGGTGCACTGCCCTTTTCCATATCCTTACAAATCCCGAAGATGAGGATTCCTGCCATTCCCTCAGTACTCTTACCCAATATGTGAAAACACATGAGGTGTTTTTTTCAGACAATATAAGGACTGTGGCTTTTGCGATATATGAGAGGATGATACCGGCAGGACTACAGATTTCCGATGAAAATCCAGTGCTCTCTGTTCCGGGAATCAGGGAAGGGATCACAGAACTTGCAGATACACTTCTCCCGATATGTAAAGAGAAGGACGAAAGGGAGCTTCTGGAGAATATTAAAGGGGAAATTGTGGATTATGTCCTGGAGCATGACGAAAGGATAAATTCCCTATGGAGGCTGGTGTTCGAAGCTTTAAACATGCCCGAAGCCTTTGACAGATCTGTTGTGAGATTTGCGATACTGGATATGAAGCTATGCATGATAGCAGAATGGGAGGCTATCAGGAAGGACATTCCTCTGATAGAGAAGGACTATACGGAACTATATGAAAAAATAAACACCTCCCTCAATGACATATCGGATGCCGATAAAGCGGAAGGGCTAAAGGCTCGGCTTATTAGTGATTATGAACGTCTGGCGCCTTATTATCAGCAGAATTATTTCTATGAGAGGCATCCTGAAGAGCGGAAAAAACTTAAGGGAACTGTGGTGCATGGCAATTCCTCAGGGAGCCCTTATGTCAGGACAGGAAAGAAGATAGGGCGCAATGACCCCTGTCCCTGTGGATCGGGAAAGAAATACAAGAACTGCTGCGGAAGATAATTTACAGCCATCTGCCTGCTTATAAATAGAAATGGCGAACCCATTTACGTTAGGATCTGTTCAGAAATAACTTAGGATTCTGCTTGTCTTTTTCTCCGATAGCATCGCCCAAAAATCAGTTACATAGCCCGCTATGCGCCTGATTTTTGGACGACACTCTCGGAGAAAATTCCTACGCATAATTCCCAAGTTATTTCTGAACAGCTCCTTACGATTGAAAGGCGGGGGTATATAAGAAACCCTAGTATAAAAGGCCCTGCGCACGGAGGTGGAACGATGGGAAGACAGGTGGCGATCGGAGTGCAAAATTTCGCGCAGCTTCGAGAAAAGGACTACTTTTATATTGACAAGACTTCTTTTATCAAGGAGTGGTGGGATTCGGGAGATGCTGTCACCCTGATCACCCGCCCGAGGCGTTTCGGCAAGACTCTGAATATGAGTATGCTGGAGTGCTTCTTTTCAAATAAATATGCGGGCAGGGGGGATCTCTTCGAGGGGCTGGATGTTTGGGAGGAGACGCGCTTCCGAGAACTGCAGGGGATGTATCCGGTGGTTTTTTTGTCTTTTGCGGGGATAAAGCATACGAATTTTGAGGAAACGCGAAGAGCGATCAACGGCCTTATTGCTGATCTGTATAACGACTTCGCCGGGATGCTGCAGGACGGAATGTTCACGGAGGCAGATAGGAAACGCTTTTCTTCCGTGTCAGATGCGATGGACGATGTTGCAGCGGCAAAGTCGCTAAACCTCCTTTGCAAATGGATAGAGCGCTTTATGGGGAAAAAGTGCATAGTCTTATTGGACGAATATGACACGCCCATGCAGGAGGCCTATGTGCACGGGTATTGGGACGAGTTGGTGGCGTATACCCGTGTCTTGTTTAATAATACCTTCAAGACCAACCCATATCTGGAGCGGGCGGTGTTGACCGGTATTACCAGGGTAAGCAGAGAGTCCATATTCTCCGACTTCAACAACCCGAACATCGTGACGACGACGTCGGACGACTATGCGGACTGCTTTGGTTTTACTGAGAAAGAGGTGTTCGCCGCCATGGACGAGCAGGGAATCCCTGCGGAGGAAAAGGAAAAGGTGAAATTCTGGTACGACGGCTTCACCTTCGGGAAAGAGAGGGAGATATACAACCCCTGGTCTATCATCATGTACCTTGACAAGAAGAGAGTAGGCACGTACTGGGCGAATACCAGCGGGAACGGTCTGGTGTCGAAGCTGATCCGGGAGGGGGACGTCGGGGTGAAGACGGAGTTTGAGAAGCTCCTTGTCGGAGAGTGCATTGAAGCGAAGATAGACGAGCAGATCGCATTCGACCAACTGTCCGGAAATAAGAATGCGCTCTGGAGTCTGCTGTTGGCTTCCGGATATCTGAAAGTGGTTCGGTCGGAATTTACGGACGATGGAAAGTACGATTACCAGCTAAAGCTTACGAATTTTGAAGTAAAATGCATGTTTGAGTCCATGATAGAGGGTTGGTTCAACCAGTCGAGGGATTTCGGGGAATTTGTAAAGGCCATGCTTCGGGGGGAAGAGGGGATCATGAACGACTATATGAACGAAATCGCCCTGAATACGTTCAGCTTTTTCGACGCCGGCGGCAAAGGCGGGGGCCGCAGCCATCCGGAGCGCTTCTACCATGGCTTCGTGCTGGGACTGATCGTGGACAGGGCGAAGGATTACATGGTCAAGTCCAACCGGGAGAGCGGCTATGGACGCTACGATGTGATGATGGAGCCCAAGGATGAAAAAGGTACGGCCGTGATCATGGAGTTCAAGGTGCTAAGCGAGAGGGCGGGGGAGGAATCGTTGGAAGATACCGCCGAGAACGCCCTCCGTCAGATTGAGGAGAAGCACTATGATGCCGATCTCCTGCAGCGCGGAATCCCCAAGGAGCGTATCTACCAATACGGCTTCGCCTTCAAGGGCGAGAAGTGCCTGATTAAAAAAGGTTAGGATTCTAATGAACCTGCTGAAAACTTGAGGCAGAGAAGAGGGAATATCTGGAGGCCGCAAAAGGGGCCGGCTGGGATGAGCTCTATCATAATGACAGTAAATATTTCGAAAAGCTCTTTGGCTGCCGCTATGACAAAGAGGGGAATGTAATTCCCGATATTGATAATGCCATAAGGAAATTCAGCTTTGACCGTAATGACCTGTCTACAAGGAAGGCTGTCAAAGAGGAATTCTTAAAGCTTATAAGTGCTGTCCCCGTGGATAAGAGAACAGACAGCCAGGAACAGTTTATAAATTATGTGGGAAGAGACCGGGCGGAAGATAACATAAAAGAGAGGGAGAAATTTGTGGATGCCGCCTATTCCAAGGGCTGGGGCGCATCAAAGGCGGATTTGAGGGCAATATACGAATTCTGCAGTTTATCGAACCTGGACTCTTATCTGAATGACGAGCTTGCCACAGGCACCAATATTAATTATCACGAGTGGCATGTCTCAGAGGATTCCCCCCTGGTCCGCCTCCAGAGGCATGAATTCTTCAGCCGGCTGAAGGAAGAAGTTGAAGAAAAAGAAGTACGTATAAACAATTACAAGGAGGAGAGAAAGCACAACGCACTTAAGGTCATTAACAGGCTGATAGAGGAGAATGCCGCAGAGGCTGAAAAAGAGAAGCCGGAGCATGAAAGGCTTTTAGATGAATACGAGAAAAGCGTGAATGAAAAGCTTAGCCCCCTGAACATAAGGGAATTCAGCGACCAGGACTTTAATAAGCTGCTTGACGTAAGGGTGAACTTCAGCTGGGGATCCGGCGAGACCGGAATTGCATTCAAAAATGCACTTACGGATGTCTATCTTCAAAGATTTACCATAAAGGCCGCAAGGGATGATTACGACAAGAAGTGTTCACTGCCCATGAAGGAGCTCCTCTTAAAGCTCCATGAGACGGCCGGCGCCTTTTTAGACGGGGCTAATGCACTTAAAGGTCTGCCTAATGATGTGAAAGCGGCCGCAGGAGTCATAAATCCTGACGCGCTGAAGCGTTATGAAGCGAGAGCGGAAAAAGAGAAGCAGGAAGCAGAGGAAAAGGAAAAAAATGAGTACAAGAATTTCTTCAGGATGCAGGGTCGCCTTCTTACGAAAATGGAAGCATCCCTGGGACGGGAGTATAAGGATATATATGACAGCTTAAGCGGCAAAAACAGGGATCTGAAGGCAGACTACCTGGCAGAAAAGATAAACTTAAGGGAAAAGAGCGTCGCTTTTGATCATGCCCTGACGGAAATGCATAATACACATGAAAAATCTATGAAAAAGAGGCTTATGAAGACCCTTGGCATAGATAAAGAGGACCTTACATTGAAGCGGCTTTTTGAGAAGATGGGGCTTTCAGAGGAGAGGCAAAGGGAGGAGCTCGCCCTGCTTAAAGATAAGGGCAATTTCAGCCTTGAATCAATGGCGAGGGATCTTTATCAGGACGAAGGGCAGCTGGACAGCAATATAGAAAAGCTGAATGAAGAGCTTGTGAGGGCAAATCCCGAAGCTGTGGCAAATGCGCAGAATGCCCCGCGGAACGGAGGAAACAGGATAGGCTTGGAAGGCCTGGGGAACAGGGTGAATAACGGGCATAATGCCAATAATAATAATGTTAACTACCATGCCTTGAGGAACCAGAACAGGGAGAGTGCCGCAAATAATATGCAGCTGAATGTCATCAATAATGAGAACGAGCCCATAATAAAAGTGGGCAGGGGAATGAAAATAGAAAGGAGCTGATATGTCAATATTATTAACCGGAGGAGCAGGTTTTATAGGCAGCCACACATTGGTGGAACTTTTGGATGGTGGCTATGATGTACTGATCCTCGACAATTTTTCAAATTCTTCACCTAAGGCCGTGGAGAGGGTAGAAGAGCTTACAGGGAAGAAAGTCAAATGCTATAAGGCCGACATCACTGACAGGGAGGCTCTTGAAAAAATATTCTCCGAAAATGACATTAAAGAAGTCATAAACTTCGCCTCCCTGAAAGCCGTGGGCGAGTCTGTGGAAAAGCCCTGGGAATATTATCAGAATAATATAGGCGGAACCCTGGTGCTCTTAGATGTGATGCGTAAGCACGGCGCAAAGAATTTCGTATTCTCATCTTCCGCCACTGTATACGGGGATCCTGCCACTGTACCAATAGATGAGGGCTGCCCCAAGGGCATGTGCACGAACCCCTACGGCTGGACCAAGTGGATGCTGGAGCAGATCCTTATAGATATGCAGAAAGCTGACCCTGAGTGGAATATGGTGATACTCCGCTACTTTAACCCCATAGGCGCCCACAAGAGCGGCCGCATAGGAGAGAATCCAAATGGCAGGCCCAATAACCTAATGCCCTTCATAACTCAGGTAGCCGTGGGCAAGCTCCCTGAGCTGGGCGTATTTGGAAATGACTATGACACTCCGGACGGAACCGGCGTCAGGGACTATCTCCACGTGGTGGACCTCGCAAAAGCCCATGTGAAGGCAGTGGACAAGCTGCGTACCAATCCCGGCTGCTTTATCTGCAACCTGGGCACGGGGCAGGGATACTCCGTGCTGGAGCTGGTAAAAACCTTTGAGAGGGTAAATGATATCAAAATCCCTTACTCAATCAAGCCCCGCAGGGCTGGAGACATAGCGTCCTGCTACTGCAGCCCTGAAAAGGCAAAAAAAGAGCTGGGCTGGGAGGCTGAGCTTGGCATAGAGGATATGTGCAGGGATTCCTGGAACTGGCAGAGGCAGAATCCTGACGGGTATGATACAGCAGAGTGAAAATGACTAGTGTGGGCTTAAATAGGCGTATAGTTACAATGCTATAAGGATGGAAATAGCCCGTAGCCTGTAAATGGCTATGGGCTATTTAGGGATTGCATGTCGATCACTGCAGCTATATTAGCTCTATGCACCCAGTGCTTTCTTTATGCTGTCCTCCAGTTTTTCCTTGGGCTGTGCGCCTACCATAGTCTCTGCGGCCTCTCCGCCCTTGAAAATAATGACAGTCGGGATGGACATTATGCCGAATTTCTGGGACAGTTCTCCATTTTCATCCACATTGCACTTATAAAAGTTCATTCGGTCGCCATAATCATTTGAAAGATCCTCTATGATGGGCCCCATCATCTTGCAGGGACCGCACCAGTCCGCATAGAAATCAACTATGACCGGCTCTGCCGCGCCTGCAACCTCTGCATCGAACATATTTTCCGTAAGCTGCTTTACCATTGTGCCATTACCTCCTTCTTCCAGCTTTTTCATTAACTCCCAACCACCAAACATTCGCAAATTAATCTTTTCGCCCTGTGAGAGTTTCTTATTTAATTGGTCTGTATTTGAAAATAGACCTGTAGTCACACTACTGGCTATTATACACAGTTTATGACCTTATGCCAATCATACAGGTATATTTTCATAAAATTACTATGGAACAATCCACAAAAAGAGGGTAAACTATAGGGTATCTGACTTGAACGGCTGTATATTATGAAGAGCCAAATTATGAAGGAGGATATGGACATGAGAAAGTGGACCGGTATTAAAAAAGTGCATATAGCAAGCTTTCTTTTGGTGGCCGCATTGCTGACAGGCTGCGGCTCTTCTGAAACTGTTGCCAGCAAAGCCACGGCAGATGAATATGCCTATGCGGAACGCTCTGCGGCAGCCGGTGGCGTATATGAAAACAGCTACGACAGCTATGCCATGGAAGAGGCGGAAATGACCGCCGACTATGACAGTGCCGCCACGCCGGAAGCAGAGCATAAGGAAGTATCTGTAGAAGAAGGCTCTGCACAGAATAGGAAGCTCATTACCACTGTCAATCTTTCCGCTGAAACCGATGACCTGGATGTTTTCAACGGACATCTGGAAGAAAAGGTAAGGGAGCTGGGCGGATATATAGAGTCCAGCAATGTCCATAGGAATGACTACGGGGACAGCAGAAAAAGCGCCGATTACACTATTCGCATACCGGCGGCAAAGCTGGAAGAGTTTTTAAGTGACGTAGAGGGCGGTGCCAATGTGCTGGACCGCAGCGTCAATACCCAGGACATCACACTGCACTATGCAGATACTGAGAGCCACGAGAGGGCTCTTAAGGTCGAAGAAGACCGGCTTTTCAAAATAATGGAGCAGGCCGATGAAGTCGAGGACCTTATAGCCCTGGAGGAAAGGCTCACGGAAGTGCGCTATGAGCTGGACAGCATACGCTCACAGCTAAGGACCTACGACGACCAGATAGACTATAGCACTGTCTACCTGAATGTGAGCCAGGTCAAAGAGTATACGGAGCCACCGGAACAGACACCTGCGCAGCGCATACAGTACGGTTTCTTTAAGAGCCTGGAAAGTGTGCTGACCGGACTTATGAACTTCGGCATCTGGTTTGTGATCCATATACCGCAGCTCGTGCTGATATGCATAATCCTGGCCATTTTTATACTCTTTATTCGTTTCCTCATCTCCAAAAGCGTGCGCAAGCCAAAAGAAAAAGGAAAGAAGAAAGGCAAAAACGCACAAGCCGTTGACAAAGCGGGTGCTGAAGGCGAAAAGCCGTCAGAAGATGTAGCTGCACCAGCAAATAATGATGTTCCAAATAACTCAGACGGAAATGGGGCCGCAGAAAAAGAAACTGCCCAAGGTTCCAGCGAAGCCACAGATGGAAAATAAAGAATGCAAGGAGGTTTTTACACAGTGGAGGACAAAAAAATTATCCGTATGATCCATTCCCTAAGGAGGGAAGGCTGGGATGGGGACAAGATTTTAGACCATATCCTATATGTGGCCGGAGAGGAAGATGAAAGCGAGGAAAAAGATGTAAAAGATAGAAAGAGAGGCTATGTAACTGATTTTTAGTCAGTACAATCGGAGAAAAAACAAGCAGATGTTAAGTTATTTGTGAACAGACCCTTAGCAGAAAACATTGACTTTGAAGACAATGAAAAAGAGAAGGTAAAATGATAGACATTCAATATTTATTATTACTACAGGATTTCCGCAACAATATCAACAATGCGCTGACTCCCTTTATGGAATGGGTGTCCATGTTTGCAGTCACTTATCTTATACTCATCCCTGTATTTATTTATTGGAACTGGGATAAGAAAAAGGGGCTATATACTCTGGTATCCTATTATTTTTGCATGCTGATCACACCGCTTGTAAAGCTTACAGCCTGTATCTACCGGCCCTGGATAAGGGACAGCCGCATTCTGCCGGCCGGAGATTCCATAACGACTGCTACAGGCTATTCCTTCCCCAGTGGGCACACAACCACTGCGGCCCCGCTTGCGGGAGGCACGGCCGTAGTTGCCTGGGATAATAAAAAAGGGCGCTGGCTATCCTACATTATGATAATTTTTATACTGCTCACCGCTTTCTCCAGGAATTACCTGGGCGTGCATACCCCCCAGGATGTCTGTGTGGCGCTCATTATTTCCGCATTGAGCCTATTCTTTACCTCAAAGCTGTTTAAGTATTTGGATGCCCACCCTGAGATGGAGGATAAGCTGCTGCTGGGCACATTTATCTTCTGCTGGATAGGAATTGCCTATATTACGCTTAAACCCTATCCCATGGATCTGGATGCGGCCGGAAATCTAATAGTGGATCCTCAGAAAATGATGAATGACGGCTATGGGGATATAGGAAAGGTAATGGGCTTCGCAGTCGCCAGATTTGTTGAAAAGAAATGGATAAACTTCAAGGCTATAGGGATGGATGCAAAGAGCATAGTCATAAGTATCATAGGCTTAATCATCATGGTCTTGCTAAAACAGTATGTCAGTCCCGTTTTGACCGGCGCTTTCGGCAGCCACTGGGGAAAGCTCTTATTTTCAGTTATCTATACTTTCTATTATATTGCGCTATTCCCTATGGTACTAAAAGCATTGAATCGGAATGCCTCTGCGGCGGGAAGATAGGCCCTGCCGCCCTTCACTCCTGTCATCTGTATCGAGGTCACATTTTGTGACCTCGATAGTTCTTTAATTTTCTCCTCTATTGCGGTGACATTTCACAATATCTGACTAACTTCTGTAAAGCAATTGAGGCTCCCCTGCAAGTGTAAATATAAAAAAGTTATAGCAAACGAATTTAGAAATTGCCTAATCAGGAGCCACTAATGCCTGCTTTTGGCATTAGCTGTTCCTGATAGTGCAATTTGTTAATTCGTTTCCTATACTTTTGCAATTCGGGTCAGTTTGCAAAATCATTTCCACAGGTATTCCGGATAGATGCCGTCAGCTTTGAGTTTCTGTATGGCTGAGCTCACGCTTTTCTTATCCTCCCTGTAGGTGACTCCGAACCACTTGTCAAAGGTGGGCAGCACATTCACGCTGGCAAGGCGTGAGCGTATCAGGGAGTCTACTACCATTGGCAGATAACATTCTGCCTTCAAGGGGTCTGTGCTTTCCGGCAGTTTCTCTAAGAATAATTTGAATGCCTTATCCAGCTCCGGAAGTATGGAGGGTCCGAATCCCCAGAAATTCATAGAGACTATGGAGTCTCCGGAGAGAGGCTGCCAGGTCTTTCCTCCGTCCTCGGTATAGCGGGCATCCTCGCCGTCGGGCTCTATGGAGGTGCGCTCCGTTACGGAAGACAGGTAGCCGTCTTCCGTGACCTTGCATATACCCCTTGCGACAGAGCCATTTTCCGTAAGGGTATTTTTGAGCTTAAACCCCGCCATGCCATAGCGGTATAGCTCGTCGTCCGCCGTTTTTACAAGAAAGTCCCGCATTTCCTTAAAGGCAGTCCTGCCGTAGAAGTCATCGGCATTTATGACCGCAAAGGGGGTGTCGAGAAGTTCCCTTGCGGACAGCACTGCCTGGGCAGTTCCCCAGGGCTTGCTTCTTTTCTCAGGCACCTTGAAGCCCTCTGGAACGGCAGATAGGGACTGAAAGGCGTATTCGACAGGAATATGCTCTGCTACCCTGTCTCCCAGTGCTTCACGGAAATCTTTTTCATTTTCTTTTTTAATGATGAAGACAACTTTCCCGAAACCTGTCTGTAGGGCATCATAAATGGAAAAATCCAGGATCTTGTCGCCTTCTTCATCAACTGGGTCTATCTGCTTTAAGCCACCGTACCTGGAACCCATGCCTGCGGCCATGATAACGAGTGCTGGTTTAATGTCTGACATATATTTTTATCCTCCTCTATTGCGGTGTTTCGGCAATATCTGACTGACTGCTGTAAAGTAATTGGGGCTCCTATAATAGTTTCTTAGTGCTCGTTTCCTATCCATATCTCCCCCTCGATTTCTTTAGAGAGGTCGTACGCATACAGTACTCTGTCCTCGCTTTCCAAGGCCGTGAAGCCCAGCTTAGGATACAGCCCTTCCACCATGCCGTTCTTTTTTGTGCGTATGTATTCGCCTATGAGCCTCTTGCAGCCCATCTCCCGTGCTTCCTTTACCACTTCCCTGAATGCAAATAGCTCCACGGAACGCTTCAGTACCCTGCAGGACATGCACCAGTTGTCTATGAAGCAGTCTTCTTCGGAGAAGCCCTCTGCCGCAGAGCCCTGTTTCAGAATAATGCAGGAGATTATGCCATATTGGGTAAAGCGGTCCGACAGGGACACGTAGATTAGCCTGTACCTGGACTCCAGGAGCATTCCCCTAAGTTCCCCCTCGGTATAGCGTCTGGTGCGCAGATTGAACTGGTTAGACTTATTCGTGAGCTGTGCGAAGCGCTGCAGTTCTTTCTCCCCTACAGGGGCCGCAGTGCCCTTCATTTCGAGGGCTTTTAAATATTCCCTGTAATCCACAAAGGATGCCGCAAGCTCCTCTCTTTTGGCATTCTGCGCATAAGAGTCTGAGCGGGCCCTGTCTTCCTCCGTGATTTCAGCCCAGTCAAAGGCACCGCTACAATCGAGGGCCCTTATATACTCTTCCGGCTCCTCAGGGACTTCCACTACCAGGGCCTCAGGACAGAACTTACGGACTATGTCCCGCTCTGCGGGATTATCGTCAAAGAAAACCAAGCTATCTATGCCTATATTTAAGGATTTTGCTATAAAGGCCATATTGCTCGCCTTATCCTGCCAGTTTGCCACGAAGCAGGCAATGTCGGAGAGCTTTAATATCATGTCGCTATTCTTCTCGAAGGGCTCTTTCGCAATGGCCTCGTCATTTTTGGAATTAACAGCCAGTATGACACCTCTTTTTTTGAGGGACAGCACATAGGACTGAAATGCCCTGTAAGCTTCCCCCAGAGGGTCATGGGGGTCTATGTCTATGCCGTCCGGACCGTCATCGCCCACTACGCCGCCCCAGAGCGTATTATCCAGGTCCAGTACGAGGCATTTATGTACCTTTCCCAAGACGGGGAGTATCATTTTCGTGACTTCATCTGCAATGGGTCCCAGGAAATCGAGGGAAGCGCCCTGCTTAGTCAGATAATAGTTCCTCTCGTCGAACCAGTATTCCTTGCCGAAAAAGCCGGAGAGGTAGTCCATATCCAGTATGCGCACATTGGATGGGTGCGTCTCTGTGAGGAAAAGATTTAGTTTCCTATAGAGGTAAAGCGGGGAATCGGTGCTGGAAGCAGAGAGGCTACCAAAGGTCCGCTCCAGAGGAGTGGCTATATTTGAGCAGATCACGGTGGCACCGGGTATGCGGCCCAGATGCCCCCAAAGGCTTTCATACCATGATTTTGCATTATTCAGGTCGTCCTCGCTTTCCAGGGAGAAGTCATTGTAGCGGGAAAGGATAAGTACAAAATCTGCCCCGAAGGAATATAGGGGGGAGGACTCATCCAGCACATCCATATTTATGCCGCCGTATTCGCCCTCGTAGACCTCCGCAATGAGGCCCGTCCTGTCCATGTAGAGCTTCAGGACCTTGACAAAGTGCTGTATGGAATAGCTGCCCAGCACGGCAATACGCACTTTTTTTGCTGAGCCTGTGGCCATGCTATAAGTCTCAGGGTCTTTCTGCAGTCTGTCAGCAAGGCGCAAAAGCTTCGTTGTGCTCATTTCTCTCAGTTTTTCCATTATAATCCCTTTCTAGTGAGTTATCCTCATCCTAAGCTCCTGAAAGAATTTCTGTAATAACTCTGTGGACTCATCTGCCAGCACCCCTGTAACGGTCTCCACCTGATGGTTGAAGGCAGGCTCGTCCAGAATATTCAGAATTGAGCCCGCGCAGCCTGATTTAGGGGACATGGCCCCTATCACACAGCGGTCAATTCTGGACTGCACTATGGCACCGGCGCACATTGGGCAGGGCTCCAGAGTCACATAGAGGGTGCAGCCCTCCAGCCGCCAGTCGCCTATTACTTTTACGGCCTTTTTTATGGCGGCGATTTCCGCATGGGCAAGAGTGCTCTTATCCGTATTTCTCCTATTGTAGCCCCTGCCTATGATTTTATCCTCATATACTATGACACAGCCTATGGGCACTTCCCCCTTGCCGTATGCCTTTTTTGCCTGGGAGAGCGCGGCTTTCATATACTTTTCATCTATGGTAGTCAAGGGCTCTATTCCGTTTCTGTGGCACCGTCTGTATTGCCGGCGGCAGCAGTTCCAGCACCGCTGCCAGAGTCAGTGCTGCTGCCAGTTCCGGCACCGCTCTCTGTCTTTGGCACAAAGTCATCATATATGGCCACATGGTCATATATGCATCTCCATGCGCTGTGGGCTTTGCCTGTGACGCATATATAGGGAGTGCCATCTCCTGACTCCAGATAGCTTGCGCCGCAGTTTCCGGACTGGACCACGAAGCCGGTCTTGGCGCCCATTACCTCGCCATGTGTATCTTTATCCTCTATGCGCCTAAGAAACCAGTTGGATATTTCTATGCCTTCGGGATGTTCTGCAGTAGGGGAAGTAGTGTAGCGTCTCGCCTTCAATACTTCCCTGCATATATCATTCTCCTCAGCAGCCTTTAATATCATGGCCATATCTGTCACGGTGCAGTGGTTTTCTTCATCAAATAAGCCTATGGGGTTTGTGAAGTGCGCAGTGGAGGACCTGCCCAGCTCCTCGACCTTTGCATTCATCATGGCCACGAAAGAATCTTGATCCCCTGCTATATATTCTGCGAGTGTGAGGGCCGCGTCTGCGCCTGAGGGCAGTATGGTTCCAAAGAAAAGGTCTTTCACGGGCACGGTTTCGCCTACGCTAAAGCCGACTGCGCTGCATTCATTTTTATAGGTAAAGTCTGTGGTCTCCTGGCTTATAGAGACCATGTCATTGAGGCTGTCCAGACTTTTTAAGTGCTCGGCGGCTACGAGTATGGTCAGCACTTTGGTCATGGATGCCGGATATATAATGGTGTCTGAATTCTTTTCTCCGATAATTGCGCCTGTATTCAAGTTTATTATTATACCATATTCACTTATTACTTCAGGATTGGAGATCCATTTAGTCTCTGCGGTTTTTGAGGGGGCGTAGCCTGAAAAATAGCCCATGTCGGTATTGGGCGGAAGCCCCTCTTCTTCCTCAGGCTCTTCTTCGATTTCTTCTTCCGGCTCATCCTCTGAGACGCTTATGGTCTCCTCAGACGGCTCCTCAACGGGGATTTCAGCTTCCTCGTCTTTTTTGCCGGCCGCCTTTCCCACTAAATGTACTATGAGGAAAACCAGGCCTATTATTACGAGCAGCAGGAGAATTCCTCCGGCAATGAGCTTAACGCGGAGAATTTTTTTTCGCCTGTAATATGCCTTGGAGTGCCTCCGTTTTTTTCTTCTGGGCCTGGGCTTTTCTTCAGTCTCCATAAGGATTCCTCGTCTAACTTTCTTTGCTCTTTGGCAGGGTAAATATAAACTCCGTGCCAACTCCTTCTGTAGAGATCACATTGATATTCTCATTGTGGGCCTGTATGATTTCCCTTACTATGGAAAGCCCCAGCCCTGTCCCTTTTTTGTCCTTGCCTCTGGACAGGTCTGTCTTGTAAAAACGGTCGAATATTTTCCCAAGGGAGTCGTTAGGTATGCCTATCCCCCAGTCCCTTACGGATATAAATACTTTATCATTTTTTTCTGTAGTCTCCAGGCGTATTATGGAATTAGGATTTGAGAATTTGATGGCGTTGTCCAAAAGATTATAGAGCACCTGCTGTATTTTCCCTATATCCCCCCTTACATACAAGACCTGGCCCAAAAGGATGAGGTCTATGCTTATCTTCTTTTCTTTGCAAATACCTTCAAAGGTCTCTGCGGTGCGCTTTATCACCCCGTTAATATCAAAGGAGCTGATCTCCAGAATGAGGTTTCCCCTGCTATTTAGGGAATTTAGCTCCAATAGCCCGTTTGTGAGCTTGGTTAAGCGTTCAGTCTCATTTACGACTATCTGCAGGTATTTTTCATGCAGCTCCGGAGGAATGGTGCCGTCCAGCATGGCTTCCAGATAGCCCCGTATGGAGGTCAGCGGAGAGCGGAAGTCGTGTGAGACATTTGCCACAAATTTTCGCTGGTTGTCCTCAGAGCGCGCGATCTCGCTAGCCATATAGTTGAGGGTCCCAGCGAGATAGCCCATTTCGTCGTGCCTGTGCCCTTCCTTCAGGCTGTAGGACATATTTCCTTTTGCATATTCCTCTGCGGCTTTAGTCACCCTGTTTAAGGGGAGATAGACCACAAGGGTGAAGACAGCCAATATTATCAGGGAAGAGAGGAGAATTATTCCGTCAGTTATAAAGAAGATATGCAGCACCTCATTCCTGGAGGCTATTATATCCCTCATGGGCACATGGATGACCACATAGCCTATGACCCTGAAATTGGAGGTTATGGGGGAAAATACGCTCAAAACCTCCTCCTTAAATGCCCCGTAGAAATTTCCTGTCATATAGTAGCTGCCTGATGCAGTAGAGTCGAACTCCTCATATATGGGGGCATTTTCCCTCTTTACATTCTCTCTGGAGTTAAAAATCACCTTTCCGCCGGTATTTATGATCCATACGGGAGCTGAGACATAGGTATCTATGGCCCTTATCTGGGATATGGCCGCTTCCTTCGCCGTTTCATCGTGACTGTAGACCCTGACAGCGAAGCTGGAGGCTATGAGCGCCGCTTCCCTGTAGAGGGAGTCTGCCCTGTCCCGCGTGAGATGCCTGAGCGTAAGGTTTGAGGCAAATGTGGCTATCGTCAGGACAGAGAGCAGCCCAAAGAGTATATAGCCCGCAAGGAACTTTAGGTAAAGGGTGCGGCGCATTTTCATCTAATGGCGTTCCCTCCTCTTCAGGAAAGCTTTTATCCTGCTGAGCGCAGTTTTCAGGTTTTTGATGGAATAGGCATAAGAGATACGGACAAAGCCCTCCCCGCTCTCCCCGAATGCAGTGCCTGGCACAACGGCGACCTTTTCCTCATTTAAGAGGGTCTGGCAGAAGTCCTCGCTCGTCATGCCGAATTCCTTTATCCTTGGAAATACATAGAAAGCCCCGTAGGGTTCAAAGCAGCTTAAGCCCATTTCCTCAAATTCATTCATAAGGAAGCGTCTTCTCTCATTGTAAGCGGAGCGCATTTCTTCCACATCCCTGTCGCCGTGCTTAAGCGCTTCTATGGCCGCATACTGGCTTGTGGTCGGGGCGCACATGATGCAGTACTGGTGGAGCTTGGTCATCTGCTTTATTATCTCCGCGGGTCCGCAGGCGTAGCCCAGCCTCCAGCCCGTCATGGCATAGGCCTTGGAGAAGCCGTTTATCAATATGGTCCTTTCCTTCATTCCGGGCAGGGACGCTATGCTCACATGGGGTTCCCTGTAGGAGAGCTCTGAATATATCTCGTCGCTGAGGACAAAGAGGTCGTGCTTTTTTACCACCTCGGCCACTTTTAAGAGGTCTTCCCTCTCCATTATGGCGCCTGTGGGGTTATTGGGATAGGGGAGGATCAGGAGCTTGGTTTTCTCGCTTATGTGTTCCTCCAGTTCCTCCGGCTGCAGCCTGAATTCATTTTCTTCCTTCAGAGAAAGGATGACGCTCTTTCCGCCTGCCATTATGGTGCAGGGCTCATAAGAAACATAGCTGGGCTGGGGGATTATCACCTCGTCCCCCGAATTTAATATGGCCCTGCAGGCCAGGTCTATGGCCTCTGAACCGCCCACGGTGATAAGAGTCTCATTCCTGGGGTCATACTGCAGGCCCTGTTTTCTGTCCAGATATCCCGCTATCTCTTTTCTAAGCTCCAGCAGCCCCGAATTTGAGGTATAGAAGGTCTTGCCCTTTTCAAGGGAATAAATTCCCTCGTCCCTTATGTGCCAGGGCGTGTCGAAGTCTGGCTCGCCCACGCCTAATGATATGGCATCCTTCATTTCGCTTACAATGTCAAAAAACCTGCGTATGCCTGAGGGCTGCAGGGTCTTGACCCTATCAGATATGAAATCCCTCATAGCGTAATGGGCATCCTTTCATCTTCGAATTTCCTGCTGAGTATGGTTCCGTGGTCCTTGTATTTTTGCAGGATGAAATGGGTGGCGCAGCTTAAAATGGACTCCTGCACGGAGAGCTTGTCCCGCACAAAGGTGGATATTTCCTTAAGAGTTTTCCCCTCCAGCGTGACCAGAAGGTCAAAGCCGCCTGATATGAGATATACCGAGTTTACCTCAGGATACTTATAAATCCTCTCTGCTATGGTGTCGAAGCCCTGGCCCCTCTGCGGGGTGCAGCGTACCTCTATGAGGGCGGTAACGGTCTGGGAATCCGTGCGGTCCCAGTCTATGAGCGTCAAGTAGCCGCAGATAAGCCCTTCCTGCTCCATAAGGCTCATTTCATTAACTATTTCTGTTTCGGGGATATCCAGCCTTACAGAAAGCTCCTTTAAGTCAACCTTTGCATCATGCTCTATAGCTTTTAATATGCGCATGCGCTTTTCATTTTGATCCATATTTACCTCCTATATTTCGGTGGCATTTTACAATATTTGAATAATTCCTGTAGACCAATTTGAGGCTCTTTCTAATGCCACTAGGCATTTATCCATCTCTTTCATCATCGTCGGGCTCATTATGTTCCGTCTCTACATGGCCTTCTTCCTGCTTATGGCTTTCCTGCGCCTGATTTTCCTGAGGGTTGCTGTTCTCAGCGGGAGCAGGTGTGGCGGCCGGCGCTGTGGCCGGTGGCGCTTCCTGAGCCGGCGGGGCTGCCGGTGCCG
>JAGBNO010000028.1 GCA_017634355.1 Lachnospiraceae bacterium | reverse complement strand
TACTTTGTGTCCTACTACGACTACTATCAGCCGGAGGCCTATGTGCCGTCCACAGATACATATATAGAGAAGGACTCTTCGATAAATGACAATATAGATAAGCTGAGGCTGGCTGCGACGGCGGCGCTGTCGGAACGCAGGGATGTGGTGGTGGTGGCGTCTGTGTCCTGCATCTACGGCCTGGGCTCGCCGGATGACTATCTGGCCATGATACTGTCACTCAGGCCGGGACAGGAGAGGGACAGGGATCAGGTCATTCATGAGCTGATAAATATACAGTACACCCGCAACGATATGGACTTCCACAGGGGCACATTCAGGGTCCATGGGGATGTGCTGGAGATTTTTCCCGCTGAAGAGGACGATACGGCTGTGAGGGTGGAATTCTTTGGGGATGAGATAGACCGCATCGTTACCATTGATGTGCTCACGGGCGACCCAAAAGAGGAGCTTAGGCAGATATCCATATTCCCTGCCTCACACTATGTAATGCCGCAGGAGAAGCTGGAGGCAGGGATTACAAGGATAAAGGCAGAACTGGCTGAGAGGGTAAAGTATTTCCAGTCTGCGGACAAGCTGATAGAAGCCCAGCGCATAGCAGAGCGCACAAATTTTGACATGGAAATGCTTAGGGAGACGGGTTTTTGCAACGGAATAGAGAATTATACAGGGCCTCTTTCTGGGGCGGCTCCGGGGACTCCACCCACGACCCTCATTGACTTCTTTCCGGATGATTTCCTGATAATAGTGGATGAGTCCCACATGACAGTTCCCCAGATAGGCGGCATGTTCAACGGCAATCTATCCAGGAAGAATACCCTCGTGGACTACGGTTTCCGCCTGCCCTCCGCTAAGGACAACAGGCCGCTTTCCTTTGAGGAATTCGAGGACCACATCAACCAGATACTCTTTGTATCGGCTACCCCCGCTGACTATGAGGGGGAGCATGAGCTTTTGCGGGCAGAGCAGCTGATACGCCCCACAGGGCTATTGGATCCGGAGATAAGCGTGCGCCCCACAAAGGGGCAGATAGACGATCTCGTGGGAGAGATCAATAAGGAGAAAGAAAAGGGTAATAAAATACTTGTCACCACACTTACCAAGAAAATGGCAGAGGACCTGACGGATTATCTGCGTGAGGTCGGGATACGGGTAAGGTATCTGCACTCCGACATAGATACGCTGGAGAGGGCGCAGATCATAAGGGATATGAGGCTGGACATTTTCGATGTGCTGGTTGGGATCAACCTTCTCAGGGAAGGTCTGGACATACCTGAAATCTCCCTTGTGGCCATTCTGGATGCGGATAAAGAGGGATTCTTAAGGTCAGCGACATCGCTCATACAGACCGTTGGCAGGGCCGCGAGGAATGCCGAGGGCCATGTGGTCATGTATGCGGATATGATAACGGATTCCATGCAGACCTGCATAGATGAGACTAAACGCCGCCGCATAGCGCAGCAGAAGTATAATGACGAGCACGGCATCACTCCCCAGACCATTAAGAAGGCCGTAAGGGATCTCATTTCCCTTACGAAGACCATAGCAAAGAGCGAGTACGAATTCCAGAAGGATCCTGAGTCCATGAACAAGAAGGAACTGGAAAAGGTCATTAAGGATGTGGAGAAAAAGATGAGGGCCGCAGCCGCGGAACTGGATTTTGAGACTGCCGCGGAGCTTAGGGACAAGATGCTGGAGCTAAGGAAGAATCTGAATTCATTCACATGAAGAAGCCCTTTCTGATTGCCATTTGCATAGGCTTTGCGATCTGCGCTGCCATTGTAGCAGTATTTCAGCAGCAGCAGAAGCAATTCTCTCATATCATTTCCGCAAATACGGCAGAGATCGCCGGCTTAAAGGCAGAGATTTCCCTGCTTAAAGAAGAAAACGCAAGATTAAAAGAAGCCCCAAAGGGCTTTTACCAGAAGCTGGGCAGGGGGCAGGATGTGGGCATTCTCATAGTGGGGGATTCCATAGCGCTCGGAAACGGGCTTTCTTCCACTGGTCAGGCCTGGCCGGAACTGCTTAAGGGCTATATAGAGGATAAATACCATGTGGCATGCGGCCTTACAAATATTTCCATGGGCGGTAATACCAGCTATGCCGGCTATGTGCGTGAAATGCTACTTAAGAGTGATGAACGCTTTGACCTCGCCATAATCTGCTATGGTGAAAATGACGGCAGTGACACGCTTTCATTGGAATATGAGGCTATAATCAGGGGGATACGCAAGAGGCCTGACCGGTGCGCCATCATATCTGTACTCGAAAGCTCACAGAAAAAATATACCCGGAAAATCCGCATAATTGAAGAGGTATCTAAGCATTATGATATCCCTGTCGCAGATACCATAAGGGCCTTTTCTGAAAGTGGCATTCCCTATGAGGAACTTACAGTTGATAAAAAGCATCCCAATGAAAGCGGGCATAGGTTATATTTTGAGGCATTAAAAGAAATCATAGACGCCAATGCGGAGGCGTATCAGCCTTTTAATGAGATTGATGTCACGCCGATAAATGGGGCTGTGTCCGAGTACGACAGCTTTTATCATATCCCTGCCGAGGCATTTGACGATAAGGGCAGCGGGATATTGGAAGTCCCCGTAAATGGAAATATGGAGGGTTTTCCCGGCATTTATCATACTTTTTATCCGGGAGAAGGGAAGCTTTCCGTATATGCCGATGATGATCTATATGGGGAAATATCCCTTGACTGGCCCTACGAGTTTCAGGAAGATTATATATATAAGCTAGGGGAGGAGAGGCTTAGGGCATCTAAGAGCATACGGCTTGAGTTTAGCCCGCAGGAATTGCAAAAAGGCTTCAAGGGACTTGTCTTTACGGGGATTACTGAGATAGGGGCTAAATAGAGGGAACGGATCAACAAATTGGTTTTGGACTCGCATCATAGCCCGCAGTTCTCGTTTATATGGACAGAGTATGGCCTAAATGTTATAGTAAACGCACAAAATACCTGTGTTAAGTATGAGCGGATGCACACGGCCGCACAGAGGAAAGTGCCGCCAGAGGCGTTGTGTGGCCTGTCATAAAATAATGCAGTGACCATTCAGCACCCTGTGTCTCCTGAATATAAAAAGACGCAGTGCTGAACGGTTCCTTAAAATTTATCGTGGAGGTAGATATGGAGAAGCTTTCGGTGGTTGTGCCCACTTTTAACGAAAAGGACAATGTGGAGAATCTGGCGGAACAGATAGGCGCCGCATTAAGAGGGATAGATTATGAGATACTTTTCATAGACGACAGCACAGACGAGACGCCAGAGGTATTGAAAAGGCTTTCAGAAAAGGACAGCCATGTGCGTTTTGAGCACAGGGTGGGCGAGACGGGGCTTGCAACGGCGGTGATCCGCGGTTTCAGGCTGGCAGAGGGAGATTTTCTGGCCTGCATGGATGCTGACCTGCAGCATCCTCCGGCAATACTCAGGCCCATGTATGCAGCCCTGCGCTCAGGAGCGGATTTCTGCATTCCCAGCAGATTTATCCCCGGCGGCAGCGATGGGGGACTGAACTGGTACAGGAAGCTCGTTTCCGCCACAGCCAGGCATATAGGAAAGATACTGCTTCCCTGCCTAAGGAAAGTGACGGACCCTACCAGCGGATTATTTATGTTCAGGAAGGAATGTATAGAAAATGCGGACCTTAAGCCTGTAGGCTGGAAGATAATGGTGGAAGTCCTCGCCATGTCAGAGTACAGCCGTATCATAGAGATACCCTATTGCTTTCAGGACAGGAACAGCGGGGAGTCGAAGCTTAGCTCCAAGGTGACGCTGCAGTACTTGGAGCAGGTATTCTCCCTTATGAAGCGTGCCACTAAGCGCAGCGGGATAATAATGATACGCTGGTCTGAGGAATTCACCAAGAATATGGTGAAAAAATATGTAGGATAAATCTGTGCATCACGCACAGATTTATCCGTATTCGGCGGCACTCGCAGAGGGCCGTCCTCCGAAAAATCCGGTATGACGGGTTTTTCGGAGGATTTTTTGTGGCAATCCGCTGCCGCAAAAAAACCTGGCACCGCTGACTGCAAAATATGCCTGTGGCATATTTTGAGTGCCGTTTAGATGTGCAGAGCGCATCTGGCACCGTATGGCAACGAAGCATACGGAAAACAGACAAGCAATTAGTTCAAATAAGAATGTGTCAGTACACGGGCACTGGTGATTGAGGTTGAAGAAGCATATGTGCGATCAGACAAGTGAATGTGCCAGATAATTAGAGTACTCTCGGAAACTAAATGCTAACGGGTGATATTACACAAAAAGATTTCTACGAACCATGGCAGTGGAGTCCCAGGTTATGGACTATTGGGATAAT
>JAGBNO010000027.1 GCA_017634355.1 Lachnospiraceae bacterium | reverse complement strand
CAGGTTTGAAAGCTCTGTCTCCAGCACGCTCACCATATTTTCAGATATGGTCCTATTGTCCTCTATTCCCGTCTTTTCGGCGCTGCGCACGGCCTTTGTATAGCTGTCCACCTGGTCCGCAAGGCTGTACTTAGCCGACACGAGGCTGCGCCTGGCCGACTCTACTGATTTTTCGGCTGATTCCACGGCCTTTTTTGCGGAATCCCTTGCAGATTCCAGTTCTGCCTCGTTTTCCGAGGTGGAATCCCTGTATTTCTTTTTCGCCTTGTCATACTCGTCCTCTGCGTCCTCCAGGTCGTCTATGGCATCCTCCAGGTCGTCCTCCATGTTTCCGACATTCTCTTCCGACTGCCTGTAGTCCCTCATGGCGGCCTCTATGTCTATGCCCGCGTCGGCCGCATCCCTCAGTGCGTCTTCCATAGTCCACGCAAGCTTTGTATTGGCCTTTGCTAAGTCCAGTGTGGCCTTTGCGTTATTTATGGTGATCTGCCTCCTGGCCTTTGCTATCTTCTCTTCTATGTTGCTCATGTCAAAGTTGCAGATGGGGTCTCCCTTTTTCACATAGTCCCCCACCTCCACGTTTACTGATATGACCTTGCTCTTGGATACCAGCGTAGAAATAGTCCTGCTCTCATTTGCGATGATGGAGCCCGTCACGGCTATGGAATTACTGATGTCCATCCTTTCCACGCTTGCGAAGCTCTGCTCAGGCACATCGCTCTCCGCTTTCACATCCTGCACCACATTATAGACCCTGAAAGCAGTCCAGCCTGCATAGATAAGTATTAATAGAAAGAGTAAGCCCTTCCACCTCTTCTTAAAAAATGCGAAAAAGGGATTCGCTTTCTTTGCCTTTGGCACCTCATTCGTCCCGCTGCCGCCATGTCCTTCAGTTTTTTTGATGTCTTCTTCCAATGGCCACCTCTGCAAATGCCCCTTGCCCTTTTCCGCAATCCCGCGGGGCGAACTCGGTTACTTATGTAATATATCCAAAGCTGCTGTCCAGAAACTTTAACAAAAAAATGTGTCAACTCTGTGTTTTTAAGCCTGCCGCATAAATTAATCCGCGCTTCCAATGTATACAAGCTCTATCCCCTCATCCTTGCCCAAATTCCTGCTGTAGAGCTTGTCCTTGGAATTATTCCAGTGCTCATGCACTCCCAAGGCAGCGGCCGGCACTCCCCTGCCATTGGTATATCGGGTTCCTGACGGCGGAGCTGAAACCATGGCCGCCTCGTGGAGATAGTTCTCTATTCCCCTGTTATTCTGTATGGAAGTATTCCTCTCATAGACCACGGGCTCATTTGTTAGGAAATCCGCCCCTACCGAGTCCAGCGCCACCGGATCCTGGGACAAAAAGAGGCTCTTGCAATAGTCGCCATTAAAAGGCGGCAGCTTCCACCTGCTGTTGTCAGGCGATATGTCCACGCTTTCCCCCGGAGCGCAGATAAAGGCATCAAAGAGATAGAGCACAGTCTTCTCCCCCAGAGTATAGCTTGCAAGTAAATCTACGAGCGGTGAATAATCCCCCATTTTCTGATTCATTACGAAGCTATGCATACCGGCTTCCTGGGGCACCCTGTAGCGGTTACCGTTCATAAAGGAGCCGAAGTGGTTCTTTGCGGATAAGGTTATGCCGTAGACATGCCCCTTAAGATTTGCGAGATCTATTATATAGTCAGCCCCGGTGACACAGGTGGGATAAAAGCACTGCGCTCCCCCAACAGGTCCCGACCACTGCACGGGCGCATTCTGGTCAGGCACTGCGTCATTCTCTCCGCCCAGGTCCCTGTAGCGGAAATTCACGCCGGATAAATTCCCCTGACTGCACATATCCCTCATATAGTCGGGAAATATCCTCCCGGCATCGTAGGCAGTTATGCACTGGGGCGGTATATGGGCATCCTCCACGAGGGCTTTTAGAAAGCTCTTTAATAATACAGGATTGGTATAGCCCTCCTTTGTCTCGCCCCTCGTGCTGCCGTCATAGGCCCCTGAGCCGTTCATGTTGCATTTGACGGCTACTCTCTCACCGCTTTTGTAGCCGCCGCTCCTGCCCCTCTTCTCATTATTATAAGAAAAGAGCCGCTCCCACCCATCAATGGGACTGCTGCTGCCTGTAAGCTCCGTGATGCCCCTGTCTATCATGGAGTCCATGGCATTCTCGCTAAAGTGCGATGCTTCCCACCAGTAGCCGTAGCCGTCCCAGTTCACGGAAGCCCTGTCATGCACCCAGACCACGCGGCCTGGATTTATGCCCACTCCCTGTCCCAGAGGACTGTGCTTGGCAAGTATGCCGTCGTATGGCATGCGCACCCTGACCTTTAATTCAGCCGCAGTGCCCCTGCCAAATCTCGCGCTGATAGTGGACAGGCCGTAGCCCACTGCCTGCACATGTCCCTTGCCGTCTACTATGGCCACTGACTCGTCCGATGACTGCCAGAGGTTGGGCTTCCTCTCTGTTCCTGTAAGCATGGCCGCCGCATCAAAAATAGCCCCTAAACCCTCCACCGCATATATAGCAGGGAGGCTGGGGCTCTCAACCGTAACGGCATACTCTGCCAGCTTCTGTTCCTTTTCCTGTCCTGCCTTCTGCCCATATACTGAAACTCTGGCCTTTCCGGCCCTTTTCGCCTTCAGGACACCTCTGGAATTCACAAAGGCCGTCTGCGGCCTGTCCACATCCGTCCTCACATGGGCATATCCCAGTTTGTGGAAGGCCTTCACAAGGTCAAAAGCCTCCCCTGTTAAACAGTTTAAGGAAGAGACGCTGGCCTTGCCTGCGGCAGCCGCCTTAGCTTTGCCATCCGCTGCCGCAGAAACCCTGCAGGGCACAAGGAACAAGAAACATACGCCTATCAGGAAGCAGAGGAGTACAGAACTCCTCCTCATATTCTCTTTACCACCTCACCATTATTTTTGAAAATGGAATGATCAGGGATCACGCCCCTAACACAGGATACCGGATAAACCTGGCTATTGCGGCCTATGACTGTGCCGGGATTTAGTACCGCATTGCAGCCTATCTCCACATGGTCCCCCAGCATAGCGCCCATTTTCTTTAATCCCGTATCTATGCTTTCGCCGCCCTCTTCTTTCACAACTATGGCTGAACGGTCCGCCTTCACATTCGATGTAATGGAGCCGGCCCCCATGTGGGCATAGCTTCCGAGTATGGAATCCCCAACATAATTATAATGAGGCACCTGCACATGGTTAAAGAGGATCACATTCTTTAATTCCGTGGAATTTCCCACCACACAGTCGTTGCCCACGAGGGCATTCCCTCTTATGTAAGCCCCCGGCCGTACCTCCGTCCTCTCGCCTATGATGCAAGGACCCACTATAGCCCCGACATTTTCCCATATTTTCGCTGATTTAGCTATCCAGACCTCATCATCTGTTTTCTCGTACAGTCTGGGGTCGAGGCTTGGGCCCAGTGACCTTATCATCTCGCATATCATAGAGAGGGCTTCCCAAGGGTAAAGATAGTCGAGTAGATATTCTTCTGCCTGTGTTTCATCCAGGTTGTACAGATTTATAATTTTTGCATTGTCCATATCTGCCTCCTATATACTACGCAATCCCGGCTATCCTTTTCGACAGCTCCTGCGTAAGATCCGCACCCTTGACCTTCTCCACATACCTGGAAACATAGCTATCGAGCTTCAGCTTATACTCAGCTGCGGAAATCTCCCCCCTTTCCACGCCGGAGAGGCCCTTCTCCCAGCTGGCTGTCATCTCAGGGTTCAACATGCCTGGCATGGTGAGGTTCACAAGCTCATACACCATCTCCCCGAATTTCTTTGGCGTAAGCACCTGGCTCTTCTTTTCCAGCGCAAGATATCCTATTTTTATAAGCTTCTCTATGATCCCAGCCCTGGTGGCGCTGGTGCCTATGCCGGCTCCCTTTATCTGTGCCCTGAGCTCTTCATCCTCTATGAGCTGCCCCGCATTCTCCATTGCGAGTATCATGGAGCCCGATGTATATCGCTTGGGCGGGCTGGTCTTCCCCTCTTTCAGTTCTAGCCCTTCCACCTTGACAACTGCCCCCTTCTTTAGGCCTAAAAGGGAAGCGGGAAGTTCCTGCCCTTCCTCCCCCTCTTTTTTGTCCTGCCCTGTAACTACCAGATAGCCAGGGTCCGTCAGCACCTGTGAGGAGCTGAAAAAATGCTCATTATTTAATATGGTTTCCACTGCCAGCTTCTGATATACGGCAGGCGAATAAAAAGCGGCGAGGAAGCGCCTCATTATGAGGTCATATATCCTATGGCAAAGGGGGCTCATACTGCCATAACGGCTTAAGTTCCCTGTGGGAATAATGGCATAGTGGTCTGTCACCTTGCTGTCGTCCGTATAGGGCTTCTTCTTAATTACAGCAGTGCCCCTTTCCATTATTTCCTTTACAAAGGGGGCGGCTTCGGGAAAATGCGACAGGCCCTTAAGATTTTTCTCTATCTCCTTTGCGGCTCCGCTGGATAAGACCCTGGCATCGGTCCTCGGATAGGTAATGAGCTTCCCCTCATACAGTTCCTGCGCCGCCTTCAGTGTCTCATCAGGGCTTATCTTAAAGGCCTTTGTACAGGCGGCCTGCAGCTCTGCCAGGTTGAATAGGAGGGGCGGCCTCTTCTTTTCCGTGCTCTTCTTCACTGACTGCACATAGGCTTCAGGCTCCTTTTTGTTCTCCTGTGGCCTCATGAGGTCCTCTATGAAGCTTTCGGCATCCTCTTTTTTTAAAAAGCCCCTGTCGTTATATATCTTCGGAGACGCAAAATAAAGAGAGCCCTCCACTGCCTTCCACTCTCCCTCGTAGCTCCCGCCACCGGTGGCAAAGCGGCCGATTATGCGGTAAAAAATGGTCTCCTTAAAGGCCCGTATCTCCTTTTCCCTGCGGACCACCATGCCGAGCACGCAGGTCATGACCCTCCCCACCGCAACTGCCGCATACTTTTTGGTCTTTGCGGCATTATTTAAGAAGCTCCCGTATTTCACGGACAGAGCCCTGGAGAAGTTTATCCCCATGGCATAGTCCTCAATTCCCCGCATTATGCCCGCATTCGAGAGGTTCTCGTAAGCGCTGTAGGGCTTTGCCTCCCTTATGCCCCTGCTTACCTCCTCCTCCGTGGTAGAGTCTATCCAGATACGCTTCTCCTCTATGCCCTTCCTCACCCCGCCGTACATGCGGATAAGTTCCTCTATTACCTGGCCTTCCCGCCCTGAGTCTCCGGCCCAGAGCACTATGTCCACATCCTTCCTGTGCAAAAGGCTATGCACTATGGCATACTGCTTCTTTGTCTTCCCTATCACGTCATACTTATATTTTTCAGGCAGGAAGGGCAGGTCTCTTAAGTTCCACTTTTTATAGCGCATGTCATAGCTCTCAGGATAGACCATCTCTATAAGGTGCCCTACGCACCAGCTTATGATGTAATTGTCATTTTCTATGAGGCCGTCGCCCTTTCCGGAGACCTTTAGAATCTGGGCGTAATCCCTCGCTACAGAAGGCTTTTCCGTGATAATGAGAGTCTTTCCCATGCCCTATTTATGTTCTATGTATCCCTTGGCCGCAAGGAGCTCGGCGCAGAGCACGGCCCCGCCTGCGGCCCCCCTCACGGTATTGTGTGAGAGGCCTACGAACTTATAGTCAAAAATGCTGTCCTCACGGAGCCGCCCTATGGAAATGCCGAATCCCCTGCCAAAGTCCACATCCAGCTTCACCTGCGGCCTATTGTCATCACGCAGGTACTGTATAAAGGGGTCCGGAGCCGAAGGCAGCTTCAATCTCTGGGGCTCACCTGAAAAGTTCTCTATTTTCTCTAGCATTTCCTCTATGGAAGCAGGCTTTTTCGCGAGATTCATAAAAACAGTGGCAGTATGTCCGTTCAGGACGGGAACCCTTATGCACTGCGACGATATCCTGGGCTCTGTGGCATTTACTATCACATCGCCCTCTATATGGCCAAAGACCTTTAAGGGCTCCTTCTCGCTCTTTTCCTCCTCACCGCTTATGAAAGGAATGATGTTTCCCAGCATTTCCGGCCAGTCCTCAAAGTTCTTCCCCGCTCCGGAAATGGCCTGATAGGTGGACACCACCACCTCCTTTGGCTCATATTCCCTAAGGGCAAATAATACAGGAGCATAGGACTGTATGGAGCAGTTCGGCTTCACTGCTATAAAGCCCCTCTCTGTCCCCAGCCTCTTTCTCTGGCTCCGAATTACCTCTATATGCTCAGGATTTACCTCCGGAATGACCATGGGCACGTCAGGGGTCCATCTGTGGGCGCTATTATTGGAGACCACGGGCGTCTCTGTCTTCGCATAGCTCTCCTCTATGGCCCTTATCTCGTCCTTTGCCATATCCACGGCAGAAAAACAGAAATCCACGCCCTCTGCCACCTTTTCCACATCGCTCACATCTTCGACTGTGATATCTCCAATTTCCTCCGGCATGGAGATGTCCAGCTTCCATCTCCCCTCTACCGCCTCCCTGTAGCTCTTCCCTGCGCTACGGGGGCTTGCCGCTATCTTTTCCACCTGAAACCAGGGGTGGCCGCTCAGTATAGAGAGGAAGCGCTGCCCCACCATGCCTGTGCCACCCAAGATTGCTACTTTATATTTATCTGACATGAAACCCTCCTCTATTATAAATATTCAAGCTTGAAAGTACTTAAGATCTGTATGCGAATAACTTTTCTGTCTGCTTGCCTTTTTCTTCTATTAATGCACCGACCAAAAATCAGTTAAAAAGTCTGGCTCTATCATTAAAGAATTCGCAAAAATCAAAAAAATACTATTTTATAAATGTATCAAGTTAAAGCTGCTCCATTTATGAGTATGCATTGGCAAATATATGTCTATTTATTAATCCCAAGATATTCCGCATAATAACCAAGGCACTTCTCCATGGAAGCCCTGCCCGGTGCCCCCATGGTGACCCTCTTTTCCACGCAGGTCTTTAAGCTTATGGCCTCATATATGTCATCTTCAAAAACAGGGCTTTCCCTGTGCCACTCATCTAGGCTTAGGTCGTCCAAAGCCTTGCCCTCTGAAATGCAGTATAGGACCAGCCTCCCTATTATTCCGTGGGCATCCCTGAAAGGGACTCCCTTTTTCACGAGATAGTCAGCCGCGTCCGTGGCATTGGTAAAACCTGCCCTTGCGCTCTTCTCCATTACTTCATTATTGAAGCGCATGGTAGATAACATGCCGGCAAAGAGCTTTACCGAGCTAAGGCAGGTGTCCACCGCGTCGAAGACCCCCTCCTTGTCCTCCTGCATATCCTTGTCGTATGCGAGGGGTATACCCTTAAATACCGTGAGCAAGCCCATAAGCGCACCATAGACCCGGCCCGTCTTCCCACGGACTAGCTCTGCTATGTCCGGATTTTTTTTCTGGGGCATAATGCTGGAACCCGTGCTGTAGCGGTCAGATAGCTCCACAAAGCCATAATCATTGGAATTCCAGAGTATGATTTCCTCAGAAAAACGGGATAAGTGCATCATAATAATCGCCAATGCGCCCAATAATTCTATGAGGTAGTCCCTGTCCGAGACAGAATCCATGCTGTTTCTCGTGGGGCCGCATTTAAACCCAAGTTCCTCTGCCACCCATTCCCTGTCCAGGGGATAGGTAGTGCCGGCAAGTGCCCCGGCTCCCAATGGGCAATAGGAAATCCGCTCTTCCACGCCATTTAGCCTCTCCCTGTCCCGTATGAACATTTCAAAATATGCGCCCAGGTGATGCGCCACGGTCACGCTCTGCGCCTTCTGCAGATGGGTGAAACCGGGCATGAAGGTATCGAGGTTATCCTTCATTAAATTAAAAAGCGCCTCCTGCAGCACCCTAAGGCTTTGATCCAGCTTAGAAACAGCCTTCCTGGTGTAGAGCTTCATATCCAGGGCCACCTGGTCATTGCGGCTTCTGCCTGTATGCAGCCTCTTTCCCGCATCCCCTATGCGCTCAGTTAACACGCTCTCCACAAAGGAGTGCACGTCCTCGTATTCGTCGCCTATGGCAATTTTTCCATCTTTAAGGTCTTTAAATATGTCATTCAAGCCATTAATAATCAGGTCCCCATCCTCTGCGGAAATAATTCCCGTGCGGACAAGCATCTTAGCATGGGCAAGGCTCCCCTCTATATCCTCTTCTATAAGTCTTTTGTCAAACCCTATGGACGCATTGAATTCAAAGGCATCCTTGTCAGTTGCGGCCTCAAAGCGGCCTCCCCAGAGCTTAGCCATGGCAGTCCCCCTCTAGCCTCTATCCTTCATGCAGAGCACGGTTCCAAGAAATACCACTACACCGCTAATGACCTCTGACATTGTGCCCGTGACCATGCCCGCTATGAGGCTCATCGCCACCAGTAAAAGCGTGACAAAGGAGGGCGCGCCTCCTAAGAATATGCCCATGAGCACCATAAGAACTACCGTTATGCCCAGAACAGGCAGGGAAAACTGCGCCATTTCCACATGCATGATGGCCGCCACAACAAAAACTATTACCACTACGGCGAGGGCGACAAGCGATACCGTCTCCATCGCAAAATAGCCCTCCTGATATTCCTTGGAATGCCTGCGCCTTCCCCGTCCGCTTCTCTTAGGCTCCTCATTATCCGAAGGGCTGCGCCTTAGTATCTCTGTCCTGCCGTTGTAGCCGGCATAGCCCGCCCTCGTCTTTATGTCCTTTTTCTGCCTGTTCCCATCAACCCTGGTCTTCGGCTTCAAGAGCTCCGTCTTCTTATCTTCCAGGCCATCTGCCGGAATTACAGGCAACTCGTGTGTATTTTGTTTATTCATATCTTCCAAATCTATGTCCCCCATAGAGACCAAAAGCCAAGGGCATAAGGAGTCCCACGGCTTAAGACACTTTCTGTAAATTCGTCATGTGGCACTGCGCGGCGCAGACCAAACAATCACAGCTATTCTAATAGAATAGTTCCAAAAGGTCAATAAGATTTGGCGTTGACTTGGGGAAAATATGCTTGTTATAATCGTTGTCTATGAGAGCCTATTTGAATCCTGAAAATAGCGACTTTACAGGGATAGCAGAATATGAGAAGT
>JAGBNO010000026.1 GCA_017634355.1 Lachnospiraceae bacterium | reverse complement strand
TTGTACATTCTGCTTGTCTTTTTGCCCGATAGAGCTGTTCAAAAATCAGTTACATAGCCCGCTATGCGCCTGATTTTTGAACAGCCCTCTCGGACAAAAATACAGCGCATTATGTACAAGTTATTTCTGAACAGTTCCTAAAAGGAGCTAAATAAAAGAAATATGAGATCAAGGATACATTTATCAGAACATTTTACCTATTCTAAATTATTGATCTTTACTCTCCCTTCCATTGCGATGAATATATTCACTTCCATCTACTCCTCGGTAGACGGATTATTTGTCGCAAACTTTGTGGGCAAGACGGAATTCGCGGCTGTCAATCTGATAATGCCTGTTCTCAATATTATGGGAACTATAGGCTATATGTTCGGAGTAGGCGGCAGTGCGCTAATCGCGAAAGAAATGGGAGAAAAGAAAAGTGAGCATGCTAACCGCCTGTTTTCCATGATCGTCCTGGTGTCCTCCTGCCTGGGGATTTTCATGACGGTAGCGGGATTTATATTTATACCGCAGATATCGTCCCTGCTGGGTGCGGAAGGGACGCTCCTTAAATGCAGCGTGCTGTACGGACGTATCTTCATTCTGGCCATGACTGCATGGATATGGGTGTATGAGTTCCAGCTATTCTTTGTCACTGCCGAAAAACCCAGGCTGGGACTTATCGTCACAGTGGGCGCAGGGCTTTCTAATGCTGTGCTGGATGCGCTTTTTATCATCGTTTTTAGATGGGGGCTTGTAGGCGCGGCCGCTGCATCGGCCCTTACACAGATTATCGGAGGCGTCTTTCCTCTTATTTACTTCAGTCGGAAAAACAGCAGCCTCTTAAGATTTGCGAAACCCGTATGGGATATAAAGGCTATAGTTCATTGCTGCATAAACGGTTCCTCGGAATTCATGTCGGAAGCAGCCGGATCTTTTGTAGGAACCATCTATAATTTACAGCTTCTGAAGTTCTATGGTGAAGACGGAGTTGTGATCTACGGACTGTATACGTATGTAAGCACGGTCTTTTCAGCCATATTTGTCGGCTATTCCAATGGAGCAGGACCGGTTTTCAGCTATCATCACGGAGCGCAGGATTATGATGAGCTAAAAAACCTGAAAAAAAGAAGCCTTGTGATCATCGGCTTCATAGCCGTCACTATGTTTATCCTTTCACAGCTCCTTGCCCATCCGCTTGCAGCTTTATTTCTGCATAAGGCCACGCAGCTCATACCTGACGCTGTACACGCTTTCAGAATCATTTCTATCGCATTCCTGTTTACCGGAATGGCCACCTTCAGTTCAGCCTTCTTTACAGCCTTAAATGATGGAAAGGTATCGGGGTTGATAACTTTTTTACGTACATTTGTCTTCGAGCTGGGAGCCGTATTAGTCATACCTTTGATCCTGGGCGGGAGCAGTATATGGTATTCTGCCGTTTTTGCGGATTTTATGGCCGCTTTGACCGGGGTAATATTTATGGTTGCTCTGCGTAAAAAGTATCGCTACTGACAGTTCTCTGAATTAATCTGCAGAAGTTTACAGGGTGGGCGGCTCAGCCACCCACCCTGCATACCCTCTTTAGAGCAATTGAGGCTCCCGCATTTATTTCAGCTTCACACCAGAGAAATACATATCGCTCCAGCCAGCCCAGTGCGGCGTGAACTCCGCCACTCTCTCACCCTTCACAAATAGATGCTTAAGGGAATACAGAGGCGCCCAGGCCGCATCCTCCTGTATCAGTTTCTTTTCCAGGGCGGCATACTCTTTTATGCGCTCATTATCATCCACTATGTGCTTTGCGGCGGCCACTCTCGCTATTACTTCCTTATTGCTGTAATTATCGGACCTTATCTTGGTATTATCTTCATTGCCGAAGAAGGTATAGATAATGTTGTCAGGGTCATTGTAGTCAAGTATCCAGACGGCCAGAAATGAATTCATCTCCCCGCTGTTCCTTAGATCCAGCCAGCTGGAATGGTCGTAGGTCTGTATGGTGGCATTGATGCCCACATCATTTAAGTTCTGGGCTATGATCTCCAAAGGGGCTTTCTCCTTACTGGAGTCATACGCCAGCTCCATGTCAAAGCCATTGGCATAGCCCGCCTCTTCAAGGAGTTTCTTCGCCCCTTCCGGGTCATACTTAAGCCAGCCCTGGTTTTCATTACTGTATCCCTGGCAGCCGGTCGGATAGATGCCGTCCTCCAGCTTTCCGTCCCCGCCATAGACAGTGTCCACTATGGACTGCCTGTCAATAGCCATCTGTATGGCCTTTCTCACCTTTACGTCAGACAGGGGCTCTATTTTTTCATTCAGCATGAGGTAATTCATGCCCAGCCTGTCTATAGACACTATTCTGTCCGCATAGGCAGACTTAAAGGTGGCGTCTATTATGACAGCATCCAGGAAAAGGCAGTCCAGGATGTCCAGATCCCCTTTCTGGAAGGCCATATCCATGGAAGCCGGGTCCATTATGGTCGCCGTGACCTTTTTTACAGAGGGCTCCTCTCCCCAATAGAGATCATTATACTCGAATTCGAGCCCTGAACCCTGATTCCACGCCGTCACCTTATAGGGGCCTGTCCCCAAGGTCTTCTCAGGCACTACTCCGAAGTCGTCCCATGCGGCTGTAACTATGCTCTCCGAAAGTATGCCTGTGGACGGGGCCGCAAGCTGCGCCAGAAAGCCCGCAAAGGGTTCAACAAGGGTGATAGAAAAGTGCGTATCGTCTTCGACAGTTATGCCTTTTAGCTCCGTCGCCTCACCCTTCATAAGCTCCTCCGCTCCCGCTATGGCCACCGCATAGTCGGTCTGTGCGCTGTCAGGCAGGGTGCAGATGCGCTCGAAGGTAAACTTCACGTCACTTGCCTTTAGCGGGGTTCCATCCGAAAAAACCACCCCGTCCCGCAGAGTGAAGCTGTATGTGAGCCCGTCGTCAGAGATCTTATAATCAGTGACAAGGTTTTTCAATATTTCCGTGGAGCCATCGCTATTCTTAACTATTTTAAAGAGTGGATCGTAGATATTGAGGGGCACCAGATAGTCATTGGTGGTCTTCTGGACATCCATGCTCACTATATCCGCCCCCATGGCTATGTGCAGGACCGCATCTTCGCCCTCTGCGCCGGCAGCGGCGCTTCCCCCTGCGCTGTCCGCTCCTGTCTGCGCCTCAGCCGCAGCTCCCCCTGCCTCTGCGGGTGAGGGCGCCTGACCGCAGGCACTGAACGTAAGCGCCGCGGTAAGAAGCGCAGATATCACCGCAGCAAGCTTTCTGTTTTTTTTCTTCATAGTTTTTCCTTTCAAAGCTTCGATATAATATGTAACAATAAATTCTATAATATGCCTTAAATGCTTCCTTCTGTCAACTGGTTTTCACGGTAATAGCCCACTTTTGGTTTGATGAATGGTGCTACAACACAAATTTTGACTTATAGCATACGAATTTAGTTATTGACTAAACAGGAGCTGGTGATGCCTTGCTTTTGGCATTATCAGCTCCTGACAGTATAGTTTCTTAATTTCTTCCCTATATAAATCCCAGGGCGCTGCCATACCCGTCTCAATAACTGGCGCTATACCCACAAACACAATTATAACTATTCAGCACCCCTTGAAAATACAAGAAATTCAAGCAGGGAGCTTGCTCATTGATTGGATTTCTTGTATTTTCAAGGGGCGGGCAAGGAGCAGAGTGCCTCTGACCTTCACGCAATTCCTTTTAAGACCGCCTTCCGTATGAGGTCTACCGGCACCATGGTGGCGGCCAGTACTATTACGATAAGCCAGCCCCTAATGCCAAAGGGCGTGCAGCTGAACATTGAGCCTATCCAGCCAAATACGGGTATGGGCACGAGGGCCGCATTCACTATGAGGGCCTGGACTATGGCTATGGTAAACCAGACCTTCATAAAGCCCGGATTCTCACCTAAGCCCTTAAATATGCCGAAGCCGTCGTCACGCACGTTAAAGCCGTTAAAGAGGGATGACAGCACGAAGAGCACGAAATATGCAGTTAAAAGCTGCTCATTAGTGCCAAGCATATTCGCGAATACGGGGAGCTTTAAGAAGCAGAAGCTCATGACCGTGAGGTAAAGGGCCATTATGAGTATCTGCGCTCCCATGGAAGGGCTTATTATGCTCTCGTCCCTTCTCCTTGGAGCCTCCGTCATATACTTCTCCAATGCGGGCTCATTGCCCAGCATTATTGCGCCAAGGCTGTCCATTACCAGATTTATGAATAAAAGGTGCGTAACCTTAAGCGGCTCCACTACGCCGAAAAATGGGCTCAATGCGCTTACGATAACAGCCGCTACATTTATTACTAACTGGAACTTGCAGAACTTCAGGATATTGTGGTAGATGGTCCTGCCGTAGAGTATGGCGTCCTTAATGGACCTGAAGTTGTCGTCCAGGACCACTATCTCGCCCGCCTCCTTGGCGGCCTCTGTCCCGCTGCCCATGGCAAAGCCCACGTCTGCCCGCTTCAAGGCAGGGGAATCGTTCACTCCGTCCCCCGTCATGCCCACCACCAGGTTCATCTCCTGACAGAGCTTCACCATCCTGGACTTGTCCGTGGGCAGGGCCCTCGCTATGACCCTTATATCCCTTATAATGGCTTTAACCTCATCGTCACTCATCTTATTTAGCTGGGCTGAGGTGAGCGCCCTGTCTTTTTCGCCCTGTATGAGCCCTGCGTCCTTCGCTATGGACACTGCGGTCTCCAGGCGGTCGCCGGTGATCATTACTACCTGTATTCCGGCCTTCTTAACTTCCCTTATGGCTTCCTTTGCCTCAGGCCTTACATCGTCCCTTATGGCCACAAGGCCTATTATCACGAGGTCGTCATTTATCTTATTCTCGGCAAAGGGCTTTTCCGAATAGCCGAAGGCCAGCACCCTCATGGCCCTCATGGCATATTCATTTATCTTCGCTTCCACCACTTCCGGAATTATGTCAACTACGTTGCCGTCCGAACTTAAGCATTTCTTGGCGGCGGCGATGAGCTTTTCAGGCGCTCCTTTATAAAAAACCCGGCTTAGCTCCCTTATCTCGACCTGGCTAAATTTATTTGCCGAATTGAAGCCCTGGGACAGGCCCACGCTGTAGTCTGAAGCCTTGTCGCTCCCTCCCTGGAGGAACTTGAACTCTTCCTCCCCCAGGAACTTGAGCAGGGCCTGGTCAGTGGCATTGCCGCCTATCACGCGGTGCTGCCCGTCGAACATGGATGCCGTATTCTTGCCTATAGCTATGTCCACAAGGGATTTCACCTTGCCGTGGTCCTTTATCTCTGAAAGCGGTATATTTGCGCCGTCCGCCGTGAAGAACTCCACTACCTCCAGGCTCCCCTTGGTAATGGTGCCTGTCTTATCGCTAAAGAGTATATTGAGCGAGCCTGCGGTCTCTATGCCCACGGCCTTCCTCACAAGCACATTGTGGTCCAGCATGCGGCTCGTATTCTGCATAAGGACCAGGGATATCATTAGCGGCAGCCCCTCTGGCACCGCACAGACCACTATTATTATGGCAAGGGACACGGCCTCTATGACATCCATAAGGATGTGGCTCCAGCCCAGGGCGAAATATGGTGCGAAGCCCCCCGCCTTAAATATGAAGTAGGCTAAATAGAGGAATACAATTACTACAGCCGAAACATAGCCAAATATGGATATCTGGTTCGCGAGCTTTGCAAGCTTCACCTTTAAGGGCGAATCCGGCTCATCCTCCTGCATTTCCTCTGCCATCTTGCCCATCATGGTTTTTAAACCAACTTTACGGACATCCAGAATTCCCTCTCCGTCAAAGATGACCGCCCCCCTGAAAAGGGAATACTTGTCCACGAAGACATCGCCCGTTATCTCTTCCGGAAACTCCGTGCTTTCATCGGCAGCCTCTTTCTTGCACTCTTCAGCCTCTCCGTTCAGGACAGAATTATCTACACGCAGGTCCCCGTCTATGAGCAGGCCGTCCGCAGGCACCTTGTCCCCGGACTGCAGTATCACCCTGTCTCCCACCACCACGTCGTCCACTTCTATGACGGATATGATGCCGTTCCTATAGACCTTGCAGGTGTCCTTCTTCGTGCTCTCCTTTAGCTCCCTGTACTTAGTGTCGCTGGCTACCCCCGTCTTTGCCGTGACGAACGCCACTATCAGCACTGCCACAACTGTCCCCAGGGGCTCATATATCTCAGCCTGCCCCATGAAGAACATAATGAGCATGATGACCACAATGACCAGCAGTATCCTTATCATCGGGTCATTAAATGTCTCTTTAAATTCCTGCCAGAAGGTAGTGGGCTCGGAGTCAGGTATCACATTAGAACCGTATTTCTCCCTGGACTCCAGTACTTCCTTGTCTGTCAAACCCTGTTTATTCATTTCACATATATCTCCTGACAAGTTCGCCTATGGATGCGTCTTGGGTCCCCTGGCCTATGGCATTGAACTTCCACTCCCCATTATGCCTGTAGACCTCCCCGAATATGAGGGCGAGCTGCCCTGAGTAATCCTCTGATAAATCGTATTTGCACAGTTCCCTGTTGCCGTTCTTGTCTACTATCCTCACAAAGGCATTTTTTATCATGCCGAAATGCTGCTTACGCTGAATGGCCTGATAGATATTTACTACTATGACTATCCTGTCATAGCTTGCAGGCACCTTCGCAAGGTCTATGATGATCTGCTCGTCATCCCCTTCCCCGGCCCCTGTCAGGTTGTCCCCCAGGTGCTGCACGGTGCCCGTATGGTGCCTAAGGTTCCCGAAATAGACTATGTCATTCTTCTGATCCCTAAGCTTCCCGTCCTGCAGAAGTATGGCAGTTGCGTCACAGTCTATGTCTTCCTTTTTACCCCCGCCGAACAGGGCGGAAAGAAGGCCCCCGCCCTGCTGTTTATCTGCCTCATCCCAGCCCAGGCCTACGAGAACCGTGCCTAAGCCCTTGCTCTCTTTAGAAAGGCTTATCTTCTGTCCTTTTTTCAAACTTACAGACATAAAATCCTCCTATTTTGCGGTGATTCCGGCAATGTCTGACCAACCCTCCGTCACTGCTTCATTCCGCATCTATGCCATAGTGGGCGCAGAGTGCGGCGAGCCCGCCCTGGAATCCGCTGCCTATGGCGTTGAATTTCCACTCTCCGTTATTTCTATAGAGCTCTCCTACCACTACCGCAGTCTCTATGGAGAAGTCCTCCCCCAGGTCATACCTTATGATCTCAGAGCCATTTGCCTCATCAACTATGCGTATATAGGAATTGGATACCTGGCCGAAGTTCTGCCTTCTCTTGTCCGCGTCGTAGATCGTGACCGTAAATGCAACCTTCTCTATATTGGAGGGGATCTTGTCCAGGTCTATCCTTATCTCTTCGTCGTCTCCCTCTCCCTCGCCCGTCAGGTTGTCGCCCATGTGCTGCACGGATTCGCTATCATGTGTTAGATTACCGTAAAATATGAACTCCTTTTCCGTAGGGCACTTTCCGTTTGAGCCCAGCATGAAGGCCGCCGCATCCAGGTCGAAATCAGCCCCCGTGTCAAAGGCGTTCACGTCCCAGCCTAAGCCCACCATGATATTCTTTAACCCCGGATTCCCCTTTGTAAGGCTGACCTTCTGTCCCTTGCTAAGATTGATACCCATATCATTTACCTCCTCTTTTATAGGAAACGTATCGTAAGGAACTGTAGCAGAATTCCTTACCCCGTTGATGCAAGATGCTTTTCCGACAGCCGGCGTAAAATACACGCCTGGAAGAAAACGCAGCCGTAGAGAGTACGGCGCAAAACAGTCCGGCGGCCGGTTCTGTCTTCGCGGGCTCTATTGATTTGTGGCCGTGGGCATGTGGTACTTCCTGTTGAAGTCCTCCTTTATGGCTTCCAGCCGCTTCTGGTCTTCCAGCCGCTTTTTCCTGGACTCCTCCTGTATCCTCTGGGTCTCGTCTATGCCTGTTGTTATAGTCTTCCAGGTATTCTCCAGGGTCTCTATCTGTATGGAGCTCCCCGATGCGAGCTTCGCAGTATTCTTGGAGACCTCCACGGAGTTCCTCGCATTCTTCATGAGCATCTCATTGGTCTTCTTATCCAGTTCGGACATGGCCTCGGCCTGCAGCTTCTGCCGCTTTAAGAGTATGGCCTGGGCCAGGGCCTGCTTGAATACCGGAAGTGTAACTATGAAGGCGGAATTTATCTTCCTGACCAGGTTATAATTACTAAATTCCATGGTCTTTATCATAGGTATGGACTGCATTGCCACGTTTTCCGCAGTGCGGAGGTCCTGCACCCTCTGCTCCAGCATCATGAGGGCCTGCTGCAGGCTCGTTATCTCGAACTGTATGGAATTGTCGCCGCTTTCTTCCATATCCTGCTGCCTTTTAGCTATGTATGCTTCTAATTCCTTGCAGCCCTGCTCGCCTGCGAGTATGTACTTCACGAGCTCGTGGTAATAGCCCACATTGGCATCGAAGAGCGTATCCAGCTTCCTGTTGGACTGCTTTATCTCGTCCTCATAGCCCCGCAGCTGCACATAGATCTTGTCCACCGCTTCCCCCATGGTGTGGTACTTTGAAAGTATCTTGTCCAGCTGTTTCTTCATATTTCCGAAAAGCTTCCCGAAAAGCCCCGGATCCTCCTTTATCTCCTCTATGTCGAACTTAGACATTATGCCCGCAAGGTTCTTCAGCATGGCGCTGGAGTCATCCAGCTGGGACATATTAACGCTGTTTAGGACAACATCAGATGCCTTGGATATCTCCTCGGCCGCCTCTGCGCCGAAGCTCACTATGGTGTCCATGTTGTGGACCTCTATCTGGCTGCATATCGCATCCACCTCGGCCGAATTCACAAGCCTTTCGTTCATCTCGTTCCTGTCGGCCACAATGTCATACTGCTCTACCACCTGAATCTCGTTCTGCACCCCTCCCGTGTTGATGTTCATAGCGCCTGCGGTCTCTGCCTCTGCCACCTGCGGGGCAGATTTACTGAAGTCTATTCCCATAATTCTCCTTTCCGCCGTGCTGCGGCCATAAGCTTTTTATACAATAAACATAGGAAAAATACAAGACTCTATTATTCTTCTATCCCAAACAGCTGGTCGAATCCCGTTACCTCCAGTATATCCTTTATAGTCTTTGAATAATTGACTACGTGGAAGCTATCCTTGGAGGGAAGCGACTTGCACATGGAGAGGAGCACCCGGAGGCCCGCAGAGGATATGTATTCCGTATCCGACATATCAACGGTGATCTCTGTAATATCTTCTCCCCTGTAATCATTAAATCCCGTCAGGAGCTCAGGCGCAGTTATCGTGTCCAGCCGCCCCGCCAATGAACAGAGAAGGCTCTTGCCATCCTTAGAAAAATCAGCCTTGAAAGCTTTGCCTGTGGATTTAGTCTGGGATGCCTCTGAAGCAGCCGTCATGGTCCATATTTTTATATCTTTATAGGCTTCCCTTAGCCTTGCCATCTCTGAAGGGGAATCCTTTAAGCTTGAAAGAGCGGGCATCTTATCCGCATAGCTGACCTCCTCTATCTGGAAGCCATGCCCCGCGAAATAATTTTTCCCTTCCTCCGGTGTTCCTGTAACTATCACGGTGTGGGTTACGGGAATATCCGCAACCTTGGCGCCGCCTTTGGCCATCATTTCCTTTATCACTGAGCCGTCGGCCCCTGTAAGGGCAGAAAAGGTTACCGCCCCCAGCTCCCTGCCGAACTTATCCGCTGTGACCCAGCAGCCGCCGTGCACTGAAAGCAGCTTCCTTATATTTTCACAGACGGAATCCAGCTCAGACTTATTAAAATAGCCCAGGAGCCCGTCGGTCAGGATGCATATCTTCCCCTGTACATGTGAAAGGGCCGAAGAGAGGGAAGCATAATTGGTCGCGTCCACTGCCGCGAAATTCAGGTATTTATTCTGCTCATTCTTAGCTATTTTCCTTATGGCAGGCTCTACCTCTTCAATTACGGCCGGAAGGTCAAAGCCGTAGAACTGCTTTTTCATGTCCGCTATGACCATCCCCCTTGGGACATAGCCACAGGGCAGGTCCACTATCACATCACAGCCCGACTCTTTGGCCATGATATTGCCTATATGGTACCTGGCCTCATTTGAGACCATGTATGCCTTTGCGACCTCAGGCGGAGTATCCGAGCTTCCTTTTACTGTCGTGTCTATGAGCTTGCCCAGCTCCTCAGCTTCTTTTACGCCTGTGTGCATTAAAAGCCCCAGACAGCCCTTTGCCGTGGCAAAAACCGGATTGACTGCTAAAAATAATTCTTCCCTGTTCATGAAACCTCCTTTTTCTGCTCTGTACGCTTAGGAACTATTCAGGAATATATAAAATAAAACGTCATATATTTCACCAAACAAATGCCCAAGCCTTGAAATTATGCGGAAATCCGTCAACATTTCCTAGTGATGCAGTTTAAATATAAATAATTTGCATCTATATTATAACTTAGATGGTATATATTTAACAACTGCGTAGAGTATCCCATGGCTCAAAGGCAACGGATATTCCCATCCGGTCGGCACTAAACGAACGTCCACCGGACGTTCAGTGCCCTCCGCCTCGCATACGAAAACTATCCTTCGCAATTAGTTTCAAAATGAATGTGTCAGTACACTAGTGCGGTATGCAAAAACATGATAGTGTGTGTATAATGGTGTAAATTGGAAATATTCACGTGGCAGAAGAGCAAGCACATGAATGAAAACAGACAGCCAGGATCAGATTGCCAGATATGATGGTGAAAATAAAAATATACGAATAACAGACATCTATGATGAAAGCCGTGAGTTTAAACAAGATGATTTAGTAAGGCTGAACAAGATAAAAATGCATATTGTTTTAGGAATCTTGACAACCTCATCACCCTCCATCAGCATAAATGTGATATCTATAAGGAATTTAAAAAGGGATTGTTGCAACAAATGTTTGTATAGAGCCGATATATAGGGGTCGGTACCTATAAGTTTAAAGTCGATCACAACTGCTCAAACCAGTTTACAACCACCTCGTATGTCCTTCTCAACAAATCGATGCGAATGGAAAATCCCACATCATACCTGCTGCCAGCTTCCCAATCAGTAATTCTTAAACTTTTGTCTCTTACATACCTGGGAACAATAATCCCAATATCCAGCGAATCTCCATAAACAATCAGTCTCTCTATGTTATGTGTATACATCTGAGAATTACTGACGCTCCCAGCCCTCTGATAAATCTGATATTTGATCAGCTTCTCTACAGCCTGTTGAATATGATAAGCCGCTACATTCTTAATCTCCCTGTTTCCATTTAAATCATAATACTCTATTGCTTGCCTTGCAGCTATTATATCGGCTCTAATGAGTCCTAGCGTAAGAGTCATGCTTCGCCTCGCCTGAAGATTTCAACTCCATCATTAATATCCTTCATTATCACATCAGCATACGATTTCCCTTCGACAAAATACAGAATGTCATAGTCCTGATCCATATCAAACTTGAATAATCCATCTTGAAAACGCCTAAACTCTTTTGACTCAAGATAGACTGCCTTTGAATTCTTTCCAAAAACAGCAATATCTATGTCAGACTTCTCCGTGCAACGCTCTTCTACAGACGATCCAAACAGCATAATCCTGATAATATTCTTACATGCTTCTGCCTGCCTGGATATGTTTTTAATATGCCCGATTTTAATATCTGCCACATACTTATTATTTTTGTATGCTATAAGCTTGCACATAATCATTCCCTCACATCATATATGAATACTCTCACTAGCGTACTGTCAAATTCATTTTGAGTAACTGTTATTCAGAACCCCCTATCCGCACCTCGCAAAATTTGTTTTCTAGTCGATAAAAAACAATCGGAAATCAAATTTTGCTCAGGTCTGAGCGTTCCTGCTCAAATAAGCCTCCGTATTTCCTCCGGCATCACTCCTAATATCTTCTCTGCATTCTGCCCCCTGTAGAAATCTGTAATTCCCGATTTGCTATATCTCTTAATAGGGTCATCTTTTGTCAATTCTATTAATAACGCAGTAAAGAACCGCTCCCAGCTCATATACTCCTTACTGTCTATGTATTCCTCCGGGCTTTCAAGCATATTCAATATGTCCCTTCCTTTGATTATGCCTGATTTCAGCACCATCCACTCAAAGGACTCAGGAAAATATATTGCAATGTGGCCTCTGAGCTGCCGCAAGTGTACCACCTTGTCCACATAAGAGCCAAAGGCGGCACCATCCGCAATAAGAAGGATGTCCTCTGAACTCCCTATCTCTATGATCCTTGGATATATGCCGGCATTTCCTTCCGCGCTCATGCAGCGGCCGTCGCCAACCATATCCTTAAAAAAATCATAGCCGGCTTCCTTATCTTCTATAAGGAGCAGTATCCTTTTTTCATCACTGATATTCCCATAATTATCCCCATAGATAGGATAGAACTCATGATAAATCTTTTCCGGAAAATGATACTTGCCTGAAGTCCTTATGCCATAAATCTCATTTATACTGTATGGCAGATTGTATAAAGGTTTCCTCGTAACCAGGACATAATAATTGTCCGAGTGGGCCAAATATTCAGCAAATTCATTGGATTGTATGAAGCGGTAGTCTTCATCTATAAAAATAACGCCGCCTGACATGCCGCCAAGCTCATACATCCAACGGTCGGCTGACCCATTAAAGACAAAACAGGGCACATCCGACTGCACCCTTATTCCCCCTCCTCTTCCTTTTTTTGAGTACTCAGCCAGGATATCTATGAGAGTCGTCTTCCCCGTAGCGCTCTCCCCCTGCAGCACGGTGATATTTCTCCTTACATCGAACTCATATCTCAAGGACTCCGTTTCTATAAGTATATGGTGTTTTCCCTTCATAAACTGCGGCACCTCATATATACTTCATCGCCGTATACATAAAATCCTTTTCGCTGCGGACGATCCTGTTTTCATTGTCAATCATTATTTCCAAAGGTTCAGCGAAATCCATCAGATATTCCAGGCATACCTTCACATCGACCCGCCGGCCTATCTCCTTAAGCCAGACAGCACAGTTCTGTCCGCAGCTTGTAGCATCAAATATGAGGTCGGTACGCTTATATATCATGATAAGCGTCTTCAGCCCACCCGACAGCCTCTCCGGCGGAATAGGCCCGAACACGGGGCTGTTTATCACTAATCCATCGACATATTCCGAATTATCAACACCCTTTATCATCTCCTGCACAAATGGGTCTTTAAGCCACTCCGGCTTATAATTATACTTAAACCAGGACGGTCCGTACTGCATCTCATCAAGCTCTCCAAAATGCACCGTAAGCATATCAGATCTCCTCCGACAGCACCATGGAAAAGTCAGGGAATACAGCAGAATTAAGCTCCTCATCGAATGTGAACATATTCGCATCCTCCCTTTCCTCATCCGGTGAAAATGCATAGGTATTTATGATCCTTGTATCAGGATTTATTATCCAGTACTCCCTCACTCCGGCTATGGCCCCTAATATCCTCTGATGGCTTATACCGGGTGCTGCCATATCATACCACCTGCCATCGATGAGCTCCGCCCTCTCCCCATTGGGAAGAGAATATATATCGCTAACTGTATATTCTTCAGGTTTTCGTAATTCCATTCGCTTTCTCCTCTATTGCGGTGCTCCTGGCAATATCTGGCTAACTCCTGTAAAGCAATTGAGGCCTTTGTCAGATGAGCTTCCCCTTGAAAAGGTTCTCAAACCAGTTCCCGCCGCCTGCGGTCCCCGCCTTCAGCTGCGGGATTTTCAGGTCGTACATATATTCCCCCGCCTCATGCTCATCGAAAACAATACTGTTAAAATGCTTTTCTATGCTCTCATAGCCCGTGGGCACGAAAAATACTATGTCAAAGCCCGTAAGATTTAAGAAGGCGGCCATTATGCTGTCCTCTAAGCTAAGTACCTTCTCTCCTGCAACTATATAGATGAGCTTGGGGTTCTTTTTCGTAAAGTCGAACTTCTGCAGCATGCGCATGATTTCCTTGCCCATGTTCAGCACAGTGGCTATTATGGTATATTCAGTCCCGTTTTCATACGTGCCTTTTATGAGCCTTTGGTTCAGTAAGAGCTGCAGCTTATCAAGTATATGCTCCTGCACTTCGTCCCGCAGGAAGCCGTACTTATAGTCCCTGTGGTTCTTTATGGCATCCCTGAAGAGCTTCCCCCTCTTAAGGAAAGAAGGGGCGGCGGCCTTAATGGGGTTGGGTGAAAGCCCGTCTATATGGGGTGCTTCCGTTATTAAAAAAGCCTCCTCTTTGAGAAGCTCCCTTATGCCGTTCCAGTAGGCGCTTAAGTTCCCGTCCTTTACGCCTGAGACCTTGGCGAAGATGACGGGGATTTTTACCGTATCCCCGGAAGTGGCAAAGCCCGGCCTGTACTTCACCTCCTCCTTCCACAGTATGGGTATCTCCTCGTACATGGTCTTTAAGCTAATGGTATCGGCCTTCCCGTACTGCTGGTTCCTGTACATGCCGCTGTCCTGGTACATGAGGGTGTCCAGCTCCCTCTCCGCATAATAGGCGCTGGTGCCTATCGAGGCCCCGTCCGTCCGCCGCGGGAATTTGGACAGGCTTAAGCTTCCCCCGTGGTTCTCCTCATACAGGCTCTTATCAGATAAAAGGCATTTCCCTTTTAAATCCGGAACCAGCACGAGAACGTCCACCGGCAGCCTGGACAGGAACTTTAGGAAAAGCGCCTCATTCTCATTAACACAGGGGCCGAAATGGATGAAGCACTCCACCTCAGGGTATTTCCAGCTCGAAAAAAGCTTAGGTATGTAGCGCTTGATATACGAGATTAAGTATACGCAGCTATTCATAAGCTTATTTAGGCTTATGCCGCTCTTTTTGGATTCGGGCAGCATCACATCTATGAAAGCCTTGTGGGCTATGCGCATAAGCTCCGTATTTGCCATGCCCTTTAAGTT
>JAGBNO010000025.1 GCA_017634355.1 Lachnospiraceae bacterium | reverse complement strand
TGTCAGCTTCCAGCTTTGGGGAAATGTCGGTCTCATATAATGGCGCTGAATACAAAGTCACGAAGATAAAGGTAAATAAGAAAAAACGCCGGATTCAGATCAGAGAACTTTCCGGCGCGGACCAGGCTGTAGTGAAGGAGATCAGGAAGGTAACAAGGGGAGACAGGGGTTTGAGTTTTACAGTTAATCCGTATTATGTGAAGGCATCCGATAGTGTAGTGGTTACGAAAAAGAAAGACGGTTCCCTGAAATCCGTCAAGGTTATGATATCCGGAAAACAGTACAAATCGAAAAAATCCGAGTGGAGTTACGACATTGACAGTGGGATCATTACTTTTAAGGGAGGTAATTTGGGAGGAAGCTATAAGATATAACGGGTCACAGGGGTGCTTCCGATGGCATTTCCGTGGGATCAAATACCCCGCCTCTTCGGGGCGGATCTAGCTAAGAAGAAGTCAGGTCATGCCCCGTAGCTCTGCTGTGGGAAGATTCTTCCATTGGGAAGAGGTTTTTTACAGATTTAAAAAGGTGGAGGATCTGATTGTCCAAAACATTGAACCAATCAGACCCGGAAGAGCCTTCGCACGTCAGCATCGGTTTAAACTCCCTATCAGCTTCTGCTATCGGAATTAACCGAAAAAAACCGCACTTCGATAACATTATACTACAATTACTCCCGACGAGGACAGTCTGAAAAAGAGATTTCTGCCCACGTCTTTTTGATGTGCTTATAAACTTGTCAATGTACAGAAAAACTGTGTTACCCGCAGTATTGATGCGTAAAATATGGTCTTTCGGCTGTAATTAGCATCAATATTTGAGTGGTTTCGGCTTAAGTTAATCGAACATCAGCTCGTCCCATGCCATGCTTAGCTAAGTAAATGACATTGATAGTAATACCATGGAAATATCTACCATTCAATGTTATACTAAAACAGTTCCCATGAAGTGAGATGTACTGGAAGGGGTGAAGGCATACGGCAGAAATGGAAACAGAAAAAGAGACCATCGAAGGGCTCCGCAGCCGCATACGGGAACTTGAATGGAAGCAGAAGGGGCAGGAAAACAGGGAGTATAAATCCAGGCTATTTAGCTTCATCTTTGGGGGAGAAGGGCATAAGGACTGGACGCTGTCGCTATACAATGCCATAAATGGCTCTGCGCACTCTGACCCTGAAGACATCATGATCAACACGATAGACGACACGGTATACATGGGGATGAAAAACGACCTCTCTATATTGGTGTCGGAGGTGGTGAGCCTTTACAGGACGATGGGCCTATATGAGCAGCAGAGCACCTACAATCCGAACATGCCTGTCCGTGGCTTCATGTACGCAGGAAAGCTGTACGATAAATACATCTATATGTCAAAGCTCAATAGGTACGGGAAGAGGCTCATGCCGCTGCCGATTCCGAAGCTTGTATGCTTTTATAACGGCGAAGATGCGCAGGAAGAAGAAATCATGCTAAGGCTCTCGGACGCATTTAAGGAAGAGATACGGCGGAACGTGCGCATAAACGACAAAAGCCTTACAAAGGAGCAGATAGAGGCTGAAACCGACAGGGTGTTTACTGAGGCCGATCCCGACATAGAGGTAAGGGTGCGGATGATCAACATCAACTATGGCCATAACGCCGAGATGATGAAGGTCTGCAAGCCGCTGGAGGAGTACTCGTGGTTTGTTGCAAAGATAAGGGATTATAATAAACCATGCGGCGACGGAAGCCGCCTAAAGGTTGAGGATGCGATAGACAGGGCGATAGAAGAAATGCCGGATGGCTATGCAATAAAAGAGCTCATCGTAGCAAACAGGGCGGAGGTGAAGAACATGTGCCTTACAGAGTACAATGAAGCAGAAGTAATGGAAATGTTCAAGGAAGAAGGCAGGGAAGAGGGCAGGGAAGAAGGCAGAGAAGAGGGCAGGGAAGAAGGCAGGGAAGAAGGCAGAGAAGAGGGAAAAGAGTACGCTACAGTCGCATATATCAAAGAAATAATGGGAAAACTGAAGTACACGGCTGAGCAGGCAATGGATTTACTTAATATCCCGCCTGAACAATATGCGCTGTATAAGGGACGTGTAAACAGTGACTGAGCCTGTTTGGTTTCTGATGTTTTTTTGGATAAGAAATTGGATCTTGTGTAGCAAAACACCCAGCGGCCAAGGAAAGGCGTATATAAATAAAAAGAGCATTTTCTGTAAATTACAATGCCCATGAACCGACTGCGTGAAGCAGATAATAAAGTCAGTCTACCCCAACCTATACTGCAGGTTTAATGACAGTTCGCATTAGAAGTTTTATAATGCAAGCATAAGCAGAAGTTATGGGGGGTAGAGATAATGATTTATATTACCGGCGACTGCCATCAGGATTATGGGCGCTTCAATACCAGAAATTTTCCTGAGCAGAAGAAAATGACAGGGGAAAATTATGTCATTATCTGTGGGGATTTTGGCGGAGTATGGAATAAAGATAAAGAAGACAAGGAAGAGACCACGTTAATGGACTGGCTGGATTGCAAGTCCTTTACAACTCTATTTGTCGATGGCAACCATGAAAATTTTGACAGGCTATATGGGTATCCGGTGGAAGAGTGGCACGGGGGGAAGGTCCATAAGATACGTCCGTCTGTGATCCACCTTATGAGAGGGCAGATATTTGACATTGAAGGAGCAAGCTTCTTTACATTTGGAGGGGCCAGCAGCCACGACATAGCCGGTGGTATTCTGGAGCTTGACGATCCTGCTTTTAAGCAGAAGAAAAAGAAGCTGGATAGAGGGGTATTGCCCTACAGGATAAATCATTTGAGCTGGTGGGAGAGGGAGCTTCCGACGGATGAGTAGATGGAAGAGGGACGAAGGAACCTGGCGGCGCATGGCAATGCAGTGGATTTTATCGTGACGCATTGCTGCGCTTCCAGTACCCAGGCACTGTTAGGCAGCGGGCTTTATAAACCGGACCTGCTGACAAAGTATCTGGAGGAGATACGGCAGACGGTCAATTTCAAGAAATGGTTTTTCGGACATTACCATGACAACAGGAATGTGAATGGGGAAGAAATCCTGCTGTATGAGCAGATAATCAGGATAAGGTAGAAAAAGTTTCTACAGGCCCTATCATCGTACACACAAATACAAAAAGGGACTTCTGCTACAGTTTCTAACTGTCAATAGGACTTCTTGTACAGCTCGTAGCCCATTTTCTGGAGATAGATGGGCATATTCCTCACATACAACCTTATCATGTCCTGGGTCGAGGCATCGAGTTCGTCGTATGGTACAAGTTCAGGACTGGACTTTAAGTCCGCATTTAGAGACTTGCCGTAGTGCCAGCCCTCTGCCAGTTTGTCCCTGACCCATCTCTCGTGCTCCAGCGTTGCAAGCTCCTCCAGAACCGGACCGAAGAGCTCGGTTATATTGTCCGTAGCTCCTGGGATAATGGGGCGCAGGCCTATGGACATGCCGTATGAGAGCAGCTTTTCTCCCACATATCTTATCTGGGAGCGGTGGCCGGATTTAAATAACTCATCCAGGGAGGACCAGTCGGCCATTTCGGGCTCCTTCATAATGATGCTGAGCTCCTCGTCGGAGCAGCCCTGCCGCTTTGCATCCTCTAAGTGCTTATTCCGGTACTGCTCATGGGCGATCTCTGAATATTTATCTACCATGCCGCCCATCATCTGCTCGAAATTCAGCTTATTCTTGAAATCCTCCACATCCAGATGTATGTCCAGCTGGTCATCGACAGGCAGGCAGGAAGGGGTGAAGCGGGTCACGTCAGAGAGCCTGCTCATGGCCAGGAGCAGCTCTATGGATCTCGTACCGTGCCTGTACTCTGAAACCCTGAGGAGGGCAGAGAGCAGGCCTCTTGAAATACTCACTGGTCCCTCGCCGTTATTGCAAATGCCTGGGAATTTACTGATTATCTGGTCGTGGAAGAGCATAGCGCGCCTGATTATATAGCTTCTGTCCGTAAGCTCCCTGGGATTGGGTCCCTTTATGTTAAGAGTCCCTTTAAGCCTGCTCACAAAGTCCACGCCCTTCACAAGGCGGAACTGTTCTTCTGCTTCAGGGCTATTCGGCAGGAATTCCTTGAAGGAGGCGGCAGTAGCTCCGGCAAATACGAAGACAGCGCCGCTTATGGAGCATACCCTTCCATTCAGGGTATATTCCCCGTCCTGCATAGGCGCAAGGAAATACTTAAGCCAACCCCTGGAAGTGCCGGCGAGCTCTGAGTCGAATTCGTCAAAGAAGATTAAGGGTATGGAATTATTCTGGTACTGCAGCATCCCCCGCAGTGCATCGAACATTTCCACGGGAGAATTGTACTGTGACAGATTGATGGAGCTCATAAAGAAGCGCCCGCAGCTCTTCGCTATCTGTTTCACTCCAAAGGACTTTCCGCAGCCGGGAGGCCCGAATACCGCAATTGAGAGGGGCTGCAGGGTGGAATCATTCTCCCTGTGGTCATACTGGAAGATATAGTCGTCCAAAAGAGACTTAATGGAATAGTATTTCTCTATCTCTTCCTTGTCTGCTGTCACAAGGTTCCCATACCTTATGACGGGTACATGCTTTAAGAGCACTTCGTTTCCCTGATAAACTATCTGCTCTGCGACAGAGAGGTAGCTTCCGGGCTGTGTCTTGCAATACTCGTCTAGGATGGAAAAGGGTGCCATGCCTGAAATAAGTGTGCGCAGGCTCCTATGGGGGACATTGATGCGGCAGACAGTCCCGTCTTTTTCATCATTATATAATTTTTTCAGCACGGGATAGAGCGGAGCATCCTCAGACAGGGTAAGCTTTTCCTCTTTTTCAGGGGTAAAGAGAAGAGTCCATTTCCCTTTCTCCTTGATAAGCGCTCCTTCCTCATTTAAGAGGATAACCATATTATCCCTCTCCCTAAGGCACCTTAAGGAGTGGTTCGTATGGAGCTGGAGCATGAAGTCATCGACTGTCCTTTCGTAGGATATGCCCCGGCTTATGAGATAATCCAGCATCCTTAGGTGCAGCATCTGAAGAAGCGGGATCTTATCATCGGGAAAAGCCTTTTCCAGAAAGACGCCGGGCTCGTATTGCTTAAAATCAGACTTATTCATTTAATCCTCTATTACGGCAGTTCTGCGGTATTATCTGACTTACCCTCGATCAGTAACTGAAGTTCATTAAGCCCCCGCCAGAGATGGGGGGGGAAGAGTAAGCGGCAGCGTGTCCTAAAGTACTAAGGATTGCCTCATAAATTAATGGAGCAACTCACTTGTCTTTTTCTCCGATAGCACCAGTGAAAAATCGTTTACCGGCCCATATATGGGCTGCCCGCATATGCGCATGATTTTCCACTGGCAGTCTCGAAGAAAAATCCAGCGCAATTTGCATCATTAATTTATGTGACCATCCCAAAGAGCGTTTTTCATGAGCCAGCCGTCTTGCTTGGCCCGACCGAAAAAATGTAAAATTGAATATGATGGTCACTCATCCGGACGGGTCTCTATGGAAGCTGTAACTCCGGCTACAACAGCGAAAATTATGATGAGGACTATGAGTACCATCACACCAAAAGCAGATAGGGCTATGACAACGCCTATATCCATTATTTATATTCCTCCTCTATTTCCATGATCGTTTGGTTAAAAGATTAAAACATCCATGTCACGCCGGTATAAATTCGTATTCATCGGCTGTCATCATGCCTGCATCAAACTGTGCAGTATATTGCCATGAGCCAGAGACAACCTTTGCTTCGCGTATTTTTCCTACTCCATATTCCGGATAGATACGGAGCAGCACTTGATCCCCAACATTGAAACGCTGTGGCGGTATATCAGCTCCGCTTCCGCCGACAACCTTCCCAAGTTGCTCATCATCCATTTGTTCCTTGACCTTCATTATGCACCTCCGCTATTGCTGTAAGTAGCCACGCTAGCACGATTTTACATATTATAGACCTATTGTGATATTTTTTCCACCAGTACTTAGTTTCGATCATATACATAGAAGCACTAGCTTAAAATGAACTTTGCAAGTATAATATGGCTTTGGGGTCAAACGCAGTAACTTCAGTTTGCTGCATAAAGGAAAGCATTAAGGGTAAGGAGTTATCATGGCTGAGCAGGCTGCCGCGGAAAATCAGGTTCTGGACGAGAATGTACAGGCAGAGGGAGAAGTCCTCGTAGAAGAGCAGGAAGAAAAAGAAGAGAATGTCTTTTTCATAGAAGACATATCAGTAGTAAAGGTTGCGGTCATAGAGATGTTTTTTCTGACACTCTATCTCACTTTCCACTTTGGGGGCGCACCCATAGCGGCTGCAGTTGCGGCCACTTTGGGAGTGCTCTATACGATAATCACTGTGCTCAATATGTCGAGGTCTAATACCAGGGCAGAGGTGACCGACAGGCTTATCGTGCTCAGGCATGGCGTGGAAATAACCAACAAGATACTGCTGGGGGACATAAGCTCTGCCGACATAGGAAAGAGGAATCTTGTGACCCTCGACACCAGAAATGGGAATGTGAAGATAGGCAAGGTTCCTAAGGCGAGGGAACTGGTTAAGATGATAAACGATAAGAAGCCCAGGAAACGCAGGGCTATTCCTGCGCCTCCTAAAAAATGAAGATTATTTGCAAAAATGAGATAGCTTTGTTAATATAAAAGATTGTTGAGTTGGTTTATTGCATTGTAAAATCTATCTTAAGCGAGGGATCAAAACGCTTTTGATGGGTAGGTGTAAGTTATTTCTGAACAGATCCTAACTATAGAATATGCTATTCCGGATAGAGGAGGAAGAAATGGACAAAAAAGAACGCTTGGTCGGCACAGTATCCCGCGGCATACGCTGCCCCATTATACGTGAAGGGGACGACCTTGCAAAAATAGTAACTGATAGCGTACTGAATGCCGCAGAGTCAGACGGCTTTTCACTAAGGGACAGGGATGTCATAGCTGTGACTGAGTCCATAGTGGCAAGGTCACAGGGAAATTATGCCACCGTGGACGCTATAGCGGAGGACGTGAAGAATAAGCTGGGGGGAGGCACTATAGGGGTCATATTTCCCATACTCTCCAGGAACCGTTTTGCCATATGCCTAAGGGGCATAGCAAAGGGAGCAAAAAAGATAGTGCTTATGCTCAGCTACCCCTCGGATGAAGTGGGAAATGAGCTTGTGAGCCTGGATAAACTGGATGACGCAGGCATAGACCCCTACAGCGAGGTGCTCACACTTGACAGGTACAGGGAACTCTTTGGAGAGAATGTCCATCCCTTTACAGGTGTTGACTATGTGGATTATTACGGAAATCTTATAAAGGAATGTGGAGCTGAGGTAGAGATCATCTTTGCTAATCAGGCAAAGACCATTTTGAATTATACAGACCATGTGCTATCCTGCGACATACACACAAGGAAGCGCACTAAGCGCATATTGGAGAAGGCCGGTGCAAAAGTGGCCCTAAGCCTTGAGGACATACTGAATGCCCCTGTGAACGGCAGCGGCTGCAACGAGGCCTATGGGCTTCTGGGTTCAAATAAATCCACGGAGGACAAGATAAAGCTCTTCCCCAGGGACTGCCAGGGACTGGTCACGGACATACAGAAGAGGATAAAGGATGCCACGGGCAAGAATGTAGAAGTGATGGTCTACGGTGACGGGGCATTCAAGGATCCGCAGGGCAAGATATGGGAGCTGGCCGATCCTGTAGTATCTCCCGCATATACAGAAGGCTTAAAGGGCACGCCCAATGAGCTTAAGCTTAAATACCTTGCCGACAATGATTTCAAGGACCTCTCAGGCGATGCGCTTAAGGAGGCTATTTCCGACAGCATTAAGAAAAAAGATGGTAACCTCAAGGGAAATATGGCATCTCAGGGCACGACGCCCAGGCAGCTTACGGACCTCATAGGGTCGCTGTGCGACCTCACCAGCGGTTCAGGCGACAAGGGTACCCCTGTGGTGCTGGTGCAGGGATATTTTGACAATTTTACTAATGAGTGATAGTGCCTCTGATCAAGGATTTGTGCAAAAGACAGGTCTTTATTACGAAAGCTGCATAACAGGGGGGATGCATGGAAACATTTAAACCTATAAAGGAAGGGAAAGTAAGGGAAATATACGACAATGGCGACAGCCTCATCATGGTGGCGACAGACCGTATATCCGCATTTGATGTGATACTGAAAAAGCCCATACCCGGAAAGGGCGCAGTGCTCACCGGGATGTCTAAGTTCTGGTTTGATTATACTAAGGATATTGTGCCTAACCATATGCTGGGGACGGAGGCTGAAGAGCTGCCAGAATTCTTCCGCACGCCTGAATTCAAAGACAGGAGTATGCTCTGCAGGAAGCTAAGGATGCTTCCCATAGAGTGCATAGTCAGGGGATATATAACGGGCAGCGGGTGGAAAAGCTATCTAAAGGATGGCACAGTTTGCGGTATTAAGCTGCCAAAAGGGCTTAAGGAATGTGATAAGCTGCCTGAGCCCTTATATACGCCCAGCACCAAGGCTGAACTAGGACTGCATGACGAGAATATAGATTTTGAAAAGAGCGCAGAGCTATTGGAAAAGGAATTTCCGGGGAAAGGCAGGGAGTATGCCGAAAAAATAAGGGACTGCTCCTTAGCCCTTTATAAAAAGTGCGCTGACTATGCAAGGGAAAAAGGAATAATCATAGCCGATACCAAATTTGAGTTTGGTTTGGATGAGGAAGGCCATGTTGTCTTAGGAGATGAGATGCTGACTCCGGACTCCAGCCGTTTCTGGCCTGTAGACGGATATGAAGCAGGGCATGGACAGCCTTCCTTTGATAAGCAGTTTGTACGGGACTATCTCACGGAGCATGTTGACAGCGATAACGACCTGCCGCAGGATGTGATAGACAAAACCATAGAAAAGTATAAAGAGGCCTATTCACTGCTCACAGAGGGTTGAGCATCAAGTCTTGTAAAGTTATTTCTGTACAGCTTTTTATCGCACAAAAAAGCGGAAGCCCGGACAGCTGCCCGGACTTCCGCCTCTTTTTTGGCTTCCTCAGACCCTCAGGTCCACATTTGCACCCAAGCCGGGATTGACAGACTGTTCCATCATACGGACCATGTTATTACCCTCCGCTTCCTGTACATCCAGGGTTTCGGATAGAATGGCGGTGCCTACTTCTGAGAGTGCCTTGCTTTGGCTTAGAGCCACGGACATCGAGGCGATGTCTGGCATAGCTAGACCCACATCCATGTGTTTTCCCTCCTCTGTCAAGTGATCCTCTGCGACATCCGCCTGCTTCTTAAAATCTGTCAAAAAATAGATTACCGAAGAAAAATTCTACGCAATCTATACAGATTACAGCTTCTTAAGCAGGTACAGGCGGAATGAATAGCGGTCAAAAGACCTTTCACCTATATATTCGGCATTATAGCCGCTATTCTTTAGCTTTTCAAGTTCTTTTTCGTAGCCATCCACCTCCAGATACCATATATTGCCTTCGACCTCAGCAAGCTCCTTTTCGCTGCAGCGCTTAAGCTTGGGATAGTAGTAGCTAAGGCATATTTCAATCTGGTGATTGTCTTCGTAGATGAGATAGGCGTCATTTTCGGTGAGGTGGCTGTCAAACCAGCGCAGCATTTCCTCCACACCGCTGTCATATTCCTCTATAAACTGGCTATGATAGGTGAAGCAGCCTGTAAGGATTGTGACTAAAGTGCATATTAAAACCAGCCATTTTCTGCGTAAAAACGGCACATCTACAGAGCCCATAAGTATGGCTGTACCCAGCCAAAAAATGGAAAGAGAAGGCACGAGGTACCTGGCGGTGAAGAGGCTGCGCCCGATTACAAGGGAGACCCCATAGCCAAAAAGGAGGGTGCAGGGATAAATAAAGATAAAGGAAAGCCCTATGGAAATATGCCGATCACAACTAGGGGCTTTCAAAAATGAAAAGCCTGCAAGGGCCAGGATAGCAAAGAAGCAAAGCACAAGGGTAAGCGACAGGATGGTAATATGTGTCACAAAGGGGAAACGGAGGTCGCTAAAAAAAGACTTAAGGGAGAGGGGCGACATTGAAAAGTAGGAACTGGCATTTTTTATCTGATAGGCGGTGAGGCAGAGCCCTGGCAGGTAGAAAAGCAGGAATGCCATTAGTCCCAAAGCCCAATTCTTTAGTTCTAGTTTTAATAATATATGTGCTTGGTTTTTTTTCTGCAGGGGCGCCATGCAGCATATATACATTAAGAGTAAAAAGAGCCAGAGGAAGGAGGCGCTTATAAGGGCAAAATGGTGTACATATCCACAGAAGGCGGTGCAGAGGGAGAAAGATAGCCAGTCCCTTTTTCTGCCAGATGTGATTACAGAATATGCGGCGAGGCCCGCCATGGTGACCGAGAGCATACCGAAGCTATACATCCTTATCTCCACTCCATAGTAATAGAAATGTGGCATGGATATAAATAGGAGAAGGGAGAAAAAGGAGCTTAAGAAGCCGAAGTACTTGTATACGAGTGTGCGGGCGAGAAATAATAGCCCTATCATGGGCAGGACGGAAGATAGCTTCATTACGGGGGTGCTGCTCCCCAGGATCCTTACTAAGCACCAGGAAAAAACATTGTAGAAAGGGGGAAGAGTGTCTTTTACGGTAGCTTCCCACATCTTAGGGAAGCTGCTCCTTATGATATTTGCTGAAAAAGCTTCGTCTACCCAGACATTCCTATTGAAAATAAGTGAAATATAGAGGATGCTGCCAATGGCGAAAAGCACATTTAGCAGCATCCCCTTATATTCTGAAAAGCCTTTTTTGCCCATAAAAGTAGATATGCTTAGAAGTCTTAAGCAATGCTGCGGGCGTTGTAGTTTATGAGGCAGCCGTCCAGGATTATCTGCCTCTCAGTATCGGTAAGTTCTCCCAGCCCAAGCGTAAACTCCTTTAAGCCATTCTCAGTTACCGCGAAAGCCTTGATGGAGCCGCTTTTTTCCTCTACTGCCTTTCTGATGCCGGGTATGAAGATATGGTCGAGATTCTTAAAAGGCAGTTCTCCGTCTGGGATAATGAAAGGCAGCATCCCCCAGTTTATGAGATTGCTGCGGTAGCGTTTAGTGGCATATTCATTGGCTATATTGGCCCAGCCGCCCAGTACCTTCTGGCAGGATGCGGCCTGCTCCCTTGCAGAGCCGTCGCCGGGCTTCACGGCAAATATTGTGGAGCCTATGCCTGTGTTCTCTGCGCTTATCTCAGGATAGGTATTCTTTAGGGTATTGAGGGCTGCCTTCAGCGCATCGTCGGCTACTATCTGAAGGACGCTTTCTCCTTCCTTTCTGGCATCCTCCATAGCCTTCACGGCCTTTGCCCTTCCTACATATTCAGGGTCCTTTCTGGAAAGGGTAAACTCTGCAAGCCCCAAGGGGTTGGAGCGGTATGATGAGGTCTCCCCTGAGGGGATAAGCTCATCCGTCGTCGTCACGGGGTCATGTATCTCTGAAACAACCCTGAGAAGGAGATTCTCTGTCAAAGCCGACATCTGCGGCCAGTCCTTGATATTCGGGCCTAAGACCAGCTCAGTTTCAGGCGCGGCCTCTCCCTTGGAATCAAAGACGCGCTTTCTGTATATGGCCCTGTCGAAGAAGTATTTATACTGGTTTATCTTCACATCCATTTCCGAGGCGGCAGTGAGAACCCCCTTATTTGCCGCAGTGGCGGCTATGGAACGGGCATCCATCAAGGCTACAGAGGCTATCTGCCCGTTCTGCACCTTTGAGCCCTCCCTGTTGGGGAAGTTCCTCGTGGAGTGCCGTATGGAAAAGCCATTGTTGGCAGGGGTGTCGCCGGCACCGAAGCAGGGGCCGCAGAAACAGGTCTTTACGACTACTCCCGCATCTATGAAGTGGGATATGGAACCATTCCTCACAAGCTGCGCATAGATAGGCATGGAGGCAGGGTAGACGCTCATGGTGAATTCAGAGCTGCCTATGTCCGCATCCTTTAATATATCTGCCGCCGCGCAGAGGTTCTCGAAACCTCCGCCTGCGCAGCCGGCTATTACTGCCTGGTCTACATAGAAATTGCCGTTCTTTACTTTCTTGTTTAAGTCCAGGCTCACCCGCCCGCCAAAGGCCTCCTTTGCCCTTTCTTCAGTCTCATTTAGGAGCTCTCCCATATTTGCCTTGAAGTCCTCAATGGTATAGGCATGGGATGGATGGAAGGGCAGTGCTATCATGGGCTTTATCTGCCCCAGGTCTACGGTCACTACCTCATCGTAGTAGGCTGTATCAGCGGGTTTCAGCTCCTTATAGTCCTGCTCCCTGCCGTGGATAAAGTAGAACTCCCTGATGGCATCGTCGGTCTGCCATATAGAAGAGAGGCAGGTGGTCTCTGTGGTCATCACATCTATGCCTATGCGGAAGTCTGCTGAGAGCTTTGCGACACCGGGGCCTACAAATTCCATGACCTTATTCTTGACTATGCCCTTGGGGAAAAGCTCTTTTATAAGGGCCAGCGCAACATCCTGGGGACCCACTCCGAAAGCTGGCTCTCCCGTTAAATATATGGCGACTACCTCAGGATAGTCTATGTCGTAAGTCTGGTTCAAGAGCTGCTTTACCAGTTCGGGACCGCCCTCGCCCATGGCCATGGTGCCAAGGGCACCGTATCTCGTATGGGAGTCGGAGCCCAGAATCATGCGGCCACAGGAGGATAGCATTTCCCTGGCATACTGGTGTATGACGGCCTGATGAGGCGGAACATAGATGCCGCCGTACTTCTTTGCCGCCGTAAGCCCGAATACATGGTCGTCCTCATTAATGGTGCCGCCCACGGCACAGAGGGAATTGTGGCAGTTCGTCAGCACATAAGGCAGGGGAAATTTCTTTAAGCCTGAGGCCCTGGCAGTCTGAATGATCCCCACATAAGTAATGTCATGTGAAGTTATGCAGTCGAACTTTATATTAAGATGCTCATCGTCATCCGAACTATTGTGGCTTGAGAGTATCTGGTAGGAAATAGTGCCCTTTTTAGCCTCGGCCGGTGAGACCCCTGAGGGTGCATCGCCCGCTATATCCTGCCCGTTCAGCAGGTAGGCGCCATTTCCCCTTATATTTATACCGTTTAGCATCCTGCCTCCTTAAAGCATTGTAGTTTTGCTGTTTATGGTCACTTTGTCCAAGTGCCATATATCGTCTACATATTCCTGTATGGTACGGTCGGAGGAGAACTTGCCTACACTCGCCACATTGAGTATGGCCTTTTTCGCCCATAGGGCAGTATCCCTGTACTGTTTTTCCACCTCTTCCTGTGCCTCTATGTAGGAACGGAAGTCCTTTAGGATAAAGTACCTGTCGGCTTTGGAAGTGCTGTGTGTATTTAAGAGGGAATTGTAGAGGTCGCGGAAGCGGTCCGGATCGTCCTTAGCGTAGAAACCGTTTATGAGCTGGGTCAGTACATCCCTTATCTCCTGATCGTGGTTAAAGATATCCATGGGATTGTAGCCGCCGTTGCGCTCGAAGCCTATGACTTCCTCGGCTGACATTCCGAAAATGAACATATTGTCTTTTCCGACTTCCTCTGCCATTTCCACATTGGCGCCGTCCATGGTTCCAAGCGTAAGAGCACCATTCAGCATGAATTTCATATTTCCCGTTCCCGAAGCTTCCTTAGAAGCAGTGGAAATCTGTTCCGACACATCCGCTGCGGCAAAGATCAGCTCGGCATTCGACACCTTGTAATCTTCGATGAAGACTACCTTAAGCTTGCCGCCTATGGAGGCGTCATTATTGATGACTTCTGCGACAGAGTTTATAAGCTTAATGGTAAGCTTTGCCGTGAGGTAGCCTGCGGCGGCCTTTGCGCCGAATATAAAGGTGCGGGGATAGAAGTCCAGATCGGGATTGGCCTTTATCTTGTTGTAGAGGTACATGACATGCAGGATATTAAGGAGCTGCCGCTTGTACTCGTGGAGCCTCTTTACCTGTACGTCGAAAATGGACCTGGGATCTACGACTATGTGGTTATGGTCCAGTATGTACTGGGCAAGCCTTTCTTTATTCCTGAACTTGATATTCATGAATTCGCTCTGGGTCTTTTCGTCATCTGCATATACAGCTATGCCTTTGATCTTTGGTAGGTCGGTTATCCAGTCGGGACCGACATGCTCTGTGACCCATGAGGCGAGCAGGGGATTGGCGTGCAGCAGGAAGCGGCGCTGAGTGATGCCATTGGTCTTATTGTTGAATTTCTGGGGCATCATCTCATAGAAGTCCTTCAGCTCTTCTTTTTTGAGTATGTCTGTATGCAGCGCGGCGACGCCATTTACAGAGAAGCCTGCGCAGATGGCGAGATAGGCCATGCGGACCTGTCCGTCATAAATAACTGCCATATTTTTGATCTTCTCCTGATTGCTGGGATATTTCTCAGCTATGCGCAGGCAGAAGCGGCGGTTGATCTCCTCTACTATCTGGTAGACCCTGGGGAGCAGCCTGGAGAAAAGCTCTATAGGCCACTTTTCCAAAGCTTCCGACATTATCGTATGGTTAGTGTAGGCGCAGGTATGTGTCGTGACATCCCAGGCCTCGTCCCAGGTCAGGTTGTAGTCGTCCATGAGCACCCTCATGAGCTCAGGGATGGCTACAGTGGGATGGGTGTCATTTAGCTGGAATACATTCTTGTCGGCGAAGTGGCGTATGTCGTCATGCTTACGCATATACTTTGCGACAGCTTCCTGTACGGAGGCGGAGATGAAGAAGTACTGCTGCTTCAGCCTTAGCTCCTTGCCGGCATAGTGGTTGTCATTGGGATAGAGCACTTCGACTATGTTTCTCGCGAGATTGTCCTGTTCGACAGCCTTCTTGTAGTCGCCCTTGTCGAAGGAGTCGAGGTGGAAGCTCTCCACCGGCTCCGCATCCCAGATCCTCAAGGTGTTCACTATGCCATTGCCATAGCCCACTATAGGCATGTCGTAGGGTATGGCCATGACTGACTGGTAGCCGTCCTGTATGAAGTGGTTGCGGCCGGACTTGTCGGTTTCCACTCTCACATAGCCGCCGAACTTTACTTCCTTCTTATATTCCCTGCGGCGCAGCTCGAAGGGGTTTCCGTCCCTGAGCCAGTCGTCCGGTATCTCCATCTGATAGCCATTCCTTATCTGCTGCTTGAACATGCCGTAGCGGTAGCGTATGCCACAGCCGTATGCGCTGTAGCCCAGGGTCGCAAGTGAATCTAAGAAACAGGCGGCAAGCCTGCCGAGACCGCCGTTTCCAAGCGCGGCATCGGGCTCCTGGTCCTCTACCATATTTAAGTCTATGCCCATTTCGGACAGGGCTTCCCTCACATCGTCATACTCCAAAAGGTTTATTAAGTTATTTCCAAGGGCCCTGCCCATAAGGAATTCCATAGACAGGTAATAGACCGTCTTTGGATCCTTTTTTTCATAGGCCTCCTGGGTGTTCATCCACTGGTCGATGATGGTGTCCTTCACGGCATAGCATACGGCCTGAAATATCTGCTGTTCATCAGCTTCCTGCACCGTTTTCCGGAAGAGTGTCTTTACATTTTCCTCGACAGACTGCTTGAACTTCACTTTGTCTAGAGAATGTGCTTTAAACAATTTGTTTCCCCTTTCTTTTTAAGATAGTTGTTGAAGGCCGGGAGCTTATCCCTTTTTCAACACCTCTACGCCCAGAGTTGCTTTTTCACCATTTATATTCCATTCTTTTATGTATCCGCCCATATCGGAGAATGTTATCTCATCAGCCATGGCCTCAGATTTCACATATTCGGCGTGTTTTTCCAGATAATCAGACAGCTTCTCATTGCCCTGCAGGCATATCCTTATCTTGTCCATCACCTCGAATCCGGCTTCCTTGCGCATGGTCTGTATCTTGCTGATGAGCTCCCTCACATAGCCCTCTTCTAAGAGTTCTTCCGTGAGATTGGTATCCAGCACGACGGCCGCCTTGGCGTCGCTCTGCTCTGCATAGCCTTCCTTGTTGCTGACTTCTATTAAGAGATCCTCTTCTGAGAGGTTTACATCGACACCCCCCGCATTAAAGGAAAGGCTGCCTGTAGCCTTTAAATCATCATGGGCCGCATTGCCGTCTACAGAAGAGAGGTAGGCCTGTATGTCTTTTAAGACTTTGCCGTATTTGGGGCCAACGGTCCTAAGCTGTGGCTTGAACTTATATGTCGTGAATTCGCGTATATCCTCGCTATAGCGTATCTCCTTGATATTGAGCTCATCCTTTATTATGTCATTAAAGAATTCGCTTAAAGGGCGTTCTGCCCTTACATACATGGTTCCTATGGGCTGGCGGTTCTTAATGGCGCACTCGTTCCTTGCGGCCCTCCCCAGAGCCACTATATGCAGAGTCTCATCCATATCTTTTTCCAGGTCCGTATCTATCCATTCGTTTTTCGGCACGGGATAATCGCATAGGTGTATGGATTCCGGCGCAGATTTATCTACAGATATGACGAGATTCTGGTAAATCTGTTCTGTCATAAAGGGAATCATGGGAGCCGCTATCTTGCAGAAGTCTACCAAGGCAGTATAGAGGGTAAGATAGGCGTTTATCTTGTCCTGTTCCATGCCTTTGGCCCAGTAGCGCTTGCGGGAACGGCGCACGTACCAGTTGCTCAGGTCTTCTATAAAGTCCTGCAGGCATTTGGCGGCCTCCGTGATCTTGTAGGCTGAGAGGTTATTGTCTGTATCCCTTATGCAGGTCTGCAGCCGCGACAAGGCCCACTTGTCCATGACGGGGAGCTTGTCGTAGTCGAGACTGTACTTGCTGGGGTCGAATCCGTCTATATTGGCATAGAGCACGAAAAATGCATAGGTGTTCCAGAGGGTTCCCATGAACTTCCTCTGGCCCTCGACTACTGCCAGGTCGTGGAAGCGGTTGGGGAGCCAGGGGGCAGAATTAATGTAGAAGTACCACCTTATGGCATCCGCACCGTGTTTTTTCAGTGCCTCAAAGGGATCGACGGCGTTGCCCTTGGACTTGCTCATCTTTTCCCCGTTCTCATCCAGCACTAGGCCCAGCACTATGCAGTTCTCATAGCAGGGCTTATTAAAAAGCAGGGTTGACTCGGCATGCAGGGAGTAGAACCACCCCCTGGTCTGGTCAACAGCCTCTGATATAAAGGCTGCCGGGAACTGACGCTCAAATACTTCTTTATTCTCGAATGGATAGTGGTGCTGGGCAAAGGGCATGGCGCCTGAATCGAACCAGCAGTCTATGACTTCCGGAACCCTCTTCATAGTGCCGCTGCAGTCGGGGCAGCTTATTGTGATCTCGTCTACAAAGGGACGGTGCAGCTCTACGGTTTTCGCCTTCTCATTTCCGGAAAGCTTATAGAGCTCTTCCCTCGACCCGACAGAAAGCCTTTTCCCGCAGTCGGGGCACTCCCAGATATTTAAGGGTGTTCCCCAGTAGCGGTCCCTGGAGATAGCCCAGTCCTGTATATTTCTAAGCCACTCCCCGAAACGGCCAGTGCCTATCGTGGGCGGGATCCAGTTTATCTTTTCATTATTTCTGACGAGGTCGTCCTTTACCTCCGTCATGCGTATAAACCAGGACTCTCTTGCGTAGTAGATTAAGGGCGTGTCGCAGCGCCAGCAGAAGGGATAGTCGTGGCTGAATTCGGGGGCAGAGAAGAGAAGTTTACGCTTTTCAAGGTCCTTAAGTATCTCAGGGTCCGCATCCTTTACAAATAGTCCTCCGAAAGGAGTCTCGCTCTTCATAAGGCCTGCGCTGTCCACGAACTGCACGAGGGGCAGGTCGTATTTGCGCCCGACCCTGGCGTCGTCTTCACCAAAGGCAGGGGCTATGTGGACTATGCCCGTGCCGTCTTCCATGGTGACATAGCTGTCGCAGACCACGAAATGGGCCTTTTTATGCTGCTTCTCAGCTTCTATGCCCGCACATTCAAAGAGGGGTTCGTATTCCAGGTGTTCAAGCTCGCTCCCCTTATAGCGTTCCAGCACTTCGGGAGAGGAGTCTTCCCCCAGAACCTTTTTTAACAGGGCTTCAGCCAATATGTAGGTATATCCGTCCTCCGCATGGACCTTCACATAGTTTTCCTCAGGATTTACGCAGAGGCCTACATTAGATGGCAGGGTCCAGGGCGTGGTGGTCCAGGCCAGTATATACTCATCCCTGTCCTTTACCTTGAAGCGGGCTATGGCTGACCTCTCCTTTACTTCTTTATAGCCCTGCGCCACCTCGTGCGAAGAGAGGGGGGTGCCGCAGCGCGGGCAGTAGGGCACGACCTTAAAGCCTTTATACAGGAGCCCCTTTTTCCAGATCTCAGATAAAGCCCACCACTCCGACTCTATATAATTGTCCTCATAAGTCACGTATGGATTGTCCATATCTGCCCAGAAGCCGACAGTGTCGGAGAAATCCTCCCACATGCCCTTGTACTTCCAGACAGACTCCTTGCATTTAGCAATGAAGGGCGTGAGGCCGTATTCCTCTATCTGTTCCTTGCCGTCGAGGCCCAGCTGTTTCTCGACTTCCAGCTCTACGGGCAGGCCGTGGGTGTCCCAGCCGGCCTTTCTGGGGACATATTCTCCCTTCATGGCATGGTAGCGGGGTATCATGTCCTTTATGACGCGGGTAAGCACATGGCCTATGTGCGGCTTTCCATTGGCAGTCGGAGGCCCGTCGTAAAAGGTATAGGTCTCTCCCTGCTCCCTCTGTTCCATAGATTTCTTGAAAATCTCATGCTTTTTCCAGAATTCCTCTATCTTTTTTTCCCGCTCCGCAAAATTCAGGTCGGTACTTACTTTTTCGTACATAATCTCTCCTTTATTAGAATGGCATATCAGATAGTCCCATACCTCTCCAGCAGGGCCCGCTTTTCATCATATAGCTTCTGTGAAAGGTCTACATATACGTTGTGCGGGTTCACAAGGCGCCTGGTCTCATCCCAGAGGGTGTCCAGCTCCTTTTGGCAAATGTCCCTGATCTCCATTACTGAGGGTGAGGTGTAGACACATCTGCCCTCATCGAAAATGGGAACCATGATCTCCCTCAGGGTAAAGCTGCCGGCTGCCATGTGCGTTTTTTTCCAGGGCTCTAAGGAGTCGAAGAGCAGCAGGTCCTCGTCTTCAGAGAAAACTTCATCCGCAAGGCATATAAGGTCTGCCTTTATCTTCCCGCTTTCCTTTTCATATATACGGATTATCTTTTTGTTTCCGGGATTTGTGACCTTTTCCGTATTCTCTGAGATCTTGATCTTTGGAATAAAGCTGCCGTCAGGCCCCATCATGGCGGCAAGTTTGTAGACTCCTCCGAAAGCAGGCCAGTCCTTGGAAGTTATCATATTTGTCCCTACGCCCCAGCTGCTTATCTTTGCACCCTGGACCTTGAGGGAGTCTATAAGGAATTCGTCCAGGTCATTACTCGCGGAAATGATGGCGTCGCTAAAGCCCTCATCGTCCAGCATTTTCCTGGCCTTCTTACTCAGGTATGCGAGGTCCCCAGAATCGAATCGTATGCCGTACCGCTTTGGATGTATGCCCTTTTCCCTTAATTCCTTAAAAACCTGTATGGCATGTGGAACACCGCTCTTTAAGGAATCGTATGTATCGACTACAAAGAGGCAGCTATTTGGATAGATATCCGCGTATGCCCTGAAGGCTGTGAGCTCATCGGGAAAGCTCATGATCCAGGAGTGGGCATTCGTTCCCATTACAGGGATATTGAAAAGCTGGCCTGCAAGCACATTGGAGGTGCCTGAGCAGCCCCCTATGACGGCGGCCCTTGCGCCGTATATGCCCGCGTCGGGACCCTGCGCCCGCCTCAGGCCGAATTCCATTACGCTGTCTCCCCTGGCGGCATAGCATACCCTGGAGGCCTTTGTGGCAATGAGGCACTGGTGGTTGAGTATAGTGAGTATGGCCGTTTCCACCAGCTGCGCCTGCATGATAGGGGCTATGACCTTTACCAGGGGCTCCCTTGGAAAGATAACCGTCCCCTCAGGAATAGCCCATATAGAGCCTGTAAAGCGGAAGGTGCGGAGATATTCAAGGAAATCCTCCTGAAAGATATCCAAAGTAGATAAATACCGTATGTCGTCCTCTTCAAAATGGAGATTGTTTATGAGGCGTATGACCTGCTCAAGGCCGGCCATTACCGCATAGCCTGACTCCTGCGGGTTCGTCCTGTAGAACATATCGAATATCACGGTGTCGTTTGCCGTGGTATTGCGAAAATAGCCCTGCATCATCGTGAGCTCATAGAGATCGGTTAGAAGAGTGAGATTCTGTCTGTCCATTTCATCCTCCAAAATTCATAAGCTGGTACCCTGCCTACTTAAGCCCCATTAAATAGACAGCATGAGAATAAGTAGACAGCGACTGCCATTATACCATAATTAAAGGCACGGGGCTATTCTTTCTTTAACCAGAACTCCACATCCCAGGACCAGCGGCCGCAGCGCAGGGGGAGAGTGGCCGCAAGGCGGTAATATGCCTTCAGGTCTTTTCTGGTAAATACCTCGTCAGTATCCTCTATAAAGGTTACAACACTGTAGTCCCCATGGCGGACACGGCTCCTTACAGTATTTCTGTAGGAGAGGTGTTTCCTGAAGATTTCCCCTGCGTAGGGGTAGAGCTGCTGGTTTTTTTCAGACTTCAGGTGGCGCTTATAGAATTTGTCCGTTATCACGAAGGGCTGGCCGGAATTGTATACGTATATGCCTCTTTCCAGACCATAGTAGGCGAGGGGGGGATATAGGTACATGTCGCCCGACTCTTTATCCAGAAGCTCCTCTGCCTTTTGCCAGGCGGTCCTGTCGGCTTCTGTCAAGGGTGAGGCCGGAAGGCGTGTCCCCGTGCGGTACAGCGTAAAGACTATGAGTAGTAGATAGAAGGCGTGGTAAAGGATATGGAAATAACGCGCCTTTGGGGCTTCATTAGTTATGGGAGGGAGCTTATGGAGGAAAGCTTCCAGAAATACCAGGGAGCCTATTACGAGGGCCGGCATAAAGAGCTCCAGATAGTAGGAGAGCCAGGCTCCGTCGTTTTTTCCGAGATAGCTTAGGCATATCGCGGCAACGGCTAAATGTATGATGGTAAGGACTATGGTGCTGTCGGTCTTTTTTATGAAGGTAAATATTTTGCTTTGAAAGGAGCCTGCATTTTTCAAATGCGTGAAGAACTCCTTTATGATGGAGAGTATCCCTATAGCCTCTGTGACAAAGAGCATGAGGAACATCCCGCCCAGGGACATGACCTGGCTCAGATTGTACATATTCCCCGTGATCTTCACGCCGTTTCTGGTCACATGGTTGGAGATGCCCTTGCCGGGCCCCTTTGCAAAATAGAGAGTATAGGTCCAGAATAGTGGGAACTGCCACCCTATAACGACAAAGAGAAGAAAAGTCAATATGGCTAGATGCATAAGGTATTTAAGGGACTTTTTCCAGCCTTCGGATATGAATAAAAAGGCTGTGGCCGTGCCTGCGGTCAGAAGGAAGTACTGCTTCGTGAGAAAGGCCGCCATGGTCAAAAGGGCCGCAATAAAAGGCTTATGCTTGAGGCTGGGCCTGGTCAGCACGAAGAAGATAAGAACCATGAGCATTAGCCCCATGCTGTCGGGCACGGCGTTCAGGTAATTATACCTCCAGTGGCAGTTTACCAGGAAGACAAAGGCAAGGGAAGGCGCAAGGAGGGTGCTGCTCTTTTCGTGCACCATCCATGCTGACAGAAAAGCTGAAATGATGATGCAGGCAAATGTAAAGAGATAGTGGAGGGCTATGATGTCCAGATGTATGAATATGCCGAAGAAAGCCACTGCCATGGAATAGAGCGGACCGTACAGATAGATGAGGCAGGGGTGCAGGTCCTTCAACGCAGAGAGAGAGTAGGGGTTTTTACCCAGCATGAGCTCGCGGGTAAGGTATACATTTGCCGCTTCCCTGTACTCATTGGGAATATTCAGGTCCAGAAAGGTATGGGAAATAATCCCTGAGAGCAGGTATGCCGTATAGCAGATAACTGGTATGGACAGGGTATTTAAGATAATGTTTTTATTTAGAAAAGAGAGCCGGATATTTTCGTATCCGGCTCTGGCTTTTTGCTTTATTTTACCCAATGCAGATGCTTATATGGCAAAGCTGCCCTGATCCTCTCCGTTTACTACGAAATAAACCGCAGAATCCTCAGGCTTGATATAATAGGTGACATCTTTAATGTCGTTCATCTTCCTGCCGAAGTCCTTGGTCCAAACATCTTTAAAACGTTCCTCTATTTTCGCACGGCTGACTTCGCGCCCGCGGAACTGTATGACCAGTGACTCTGTCATCGCTGCCTTGCGGGAAGAAGACTTTTTCTCCGACGGCTTGTCTCCGGACTTTTTGCCATCGCCGCTGACTTCCATTTTGACTACGGGCTTTTTGGAAGCCTCTTTCTTGTCTGAAGCTTTTGAGTCTTCACTTGCCGCGGCTGCCGCTTCTTTCTTAGGTGCGGAATTTTTGTTCTCTGCGGCAGCGGATGCCATGCCAGGCTCCTTCACGCTTTCCTTGGCAGCAGACTCGACTTCTGCTGTTTTTTCAGCTTTAGGGACCGCCCTTTTTGTTATTGCCATTTCTCTTATCGCCTCCTTAAAAACCTATGCTGCCCCATTAATGTCATAAAACCTTCTGGTTTTGGGCAACAAAAAAACTTTGTATCCAATGAAATACAAACAGCTCTATTCTAGCTTAAAAGTATAATAATGTCAATCATTGAAAAAAGGCGGCCTCACATCTTTTTTAGCAGCTTCTTTCCCTCTTCCAGCTGGTTGTCATAGCCATTTCTTTCATAGGCCTCGGCATCCCATTCCACGGTAACATCCGGCTCTATGCCTATTCCCTGTATGTTGACGCCGCTTGGCGTATAGTAGCGGGCGGCGGTGAGCTTTAATGCGCTGCCGTCCTTTAGGCCGTAGACATTCTGCACTATGCCCTTGCCATAAGTGGTCACTCCGAGCAGGGTGGCCCTTTTGTGGTCTTTTAAGGCTCCGGCAAGTATCTCCGCGGCGCTGCCGGTATTCTCGTCTACCAGTACAACTATGGGCAGGTCCAGGCTTTCAGCCGCCGTGGAATTGAACTCTTTTTTGTTTCCCTTGGCATCCACTGTATAGACCACGAGTCCTTCGGGAAGCATTTTGTCGGATATATTTATGGCTGCCTCCATGCTGCCACCGGGATTTCCCCTCAGGTCCAGCAGGAGCTTTTTCATGCCCTGGGTCTTTAAGGTGCTAAGCCCCTCTTCAAACTGCGCCTCTGTGATCTCCTCGAAATTTGTGATCTGCATATATGCACATTCGCTGTCTATCATGTTGACGGATACGGTTTTGGCTGTGATGATGGAATCCCTGACGACTTCCAGCGTCACCTCTTGCCTGTCATCTCCCCTTAGCATAACAAGGGTTACGGAACTGCCCTTGGGCCCACGCACATTTGAAACGAGCTCGTCTAAATCCATTCCTGCCACAGAAACGCCGTTTACAGAGAAGAAGATGTCTTCTACCTGCATACCGGCTTTCTCCGCAGGAGAGCCCTCGGTAAAACCTACTACATTGTACTCGCCCGTATCCGGATCCTCCCCTATGGAAGCCCCTATGCCTTCAAAGGAGCCGTCCACGGAATCCATGAGGGAACGGTATTCCCGCTCGGTATAATACTGGGAATAGGGGTCATTTAAGGAACTGACCAGTCCTTTGTAAAGGCCCTCTGCCCTGTCGGAAGCGCTCATGCCGGCATCGTCGTCTTTGTAATTGACGTAGTTCTCATCTATCATCTCGTTGAGGCCGTATAGCTTGTCCCTTACCTCGTCGGTGAGGAGCCCGCCGGCATCGTTATTGGCGAGGCTGAAACCCCTCCCAAGTATTAAATTGTGGATGCCGTTGCCCAGGAATACTAATATGAGTAGACTTAGCGCTGTGATGAGGCCGGTAATGAGGCCAGCCCAAAATGAGATTTTATTATTCATACCCGCAGATGCTTCCTCGCAGTAGTGAAGCTGCCCAAGAACCCTATGCCTACGCCCAGGATGAGGGCGACCGGCACGAGAGTGCTGAATATTTCCTGTATGGACAGGAATTGCAAAAGTGAATTCAGAATTGCAAAGCGTTCAGAGAGGTACTCTATGACCCTAAGGTATATGAAATAAATGGCTATGAGGGGCAGCGAAGCCCCTATGAGGCCCAGTATTATCCCCTCGAATACGAAAGGAGCCCTTACCACGAAGTCTGTCGCCCCTATGAGCTTCATTATCCCTATCTCCTCCCGGCGTACCGTAATGCCTATGGCGACGGTATTGCTGATAAGGAAAATAGAGACGGCGAGCAGTATGAGGATTATGCCCATGGAGACATAACCTATGAGCATATTGACAGAAGTGAGCATAGTGGCCACCATCGCAGATTTATGCACCTGGCGCACGCCCTCCAGGGACTCCAGGTATTCAACGAGGTTTTCCTGCATGGATATGTCATTCATGTAGATCTCATAGTTGGAATCTTCAGCAAGGGGGTTGTCGTCGCCGAAGCTGTCCACATAGTCGCCCAGGTTCTCCCGCTTGAAGGATTCCCAGGCCTCCTCGGCAGACACGAATACGAGCTTCGACACCTCTGCCCTCTTGCCTATCTCTTCCCCTATCCTCTGTATTTCTTCATCGGAGATTCCCTCGTCGAAGAATACGGTCACCGCAACGCCTGACTGCGCCTGGCGCACTATGTTGGAGAAGTTTAAGACCACAGAGTAGAATAGCCCAAACAGGAATACACAGGCAGAAATAGTTGCTACCGTGGCCAGGGAAAACATTTTATTCCTGAAAATATTTTTAATGCCCTGCCCTAAAGAGAAAAAAAATGTACTAATCCTCATCTATATATCCGCCCTTTTTCTGGTCGCTGACAATCACTCCCTTTTTCATGGTGATGACCCGCTTTCGCATGGCATTGACTATTTCCCTATTGTGAGTAACAACGAGGACGGTAGTGCCACCGTGGTTTATCTGGTCCAGAAGCTTCATGATCTCCCAGGAATTCTTTGGGTCCAGGTTTCCTGTGGGCTCATCTGCAAGAAGTATGGGAGGGTCGTTAATAATGGCCCTGGCCAGGGCCACCCTCTGCTGTTCCCCGCCGGAGAGCTCCCTGGGCTTGGATTTGTATTTTTCTGCCAGACCCACAAGGGAGAGCACGCTTGGGACATTTTTCCTTATGAGCCTGGGGGGGACTGCTATCACCCTCTGGGCAAAGGCTACATTTTCGTATACATTTCTGTCCTTCAGGAGACGGAAATCCTGAAAGACAACGCCCAGCCCCCTGCGGTAGCGGGGAATCTTCCTGTGACGCAGCTTCACCACGTCGGTATGGTTTACTATTATCCTGCCGCTAGTGGGAGTTAGCTCACGGAGCAGCAGCTTGATAAGAGTGGACTTTCCGGAACCGCTGTCCCCGACTATAAATACAAACTCCCCCTTTTCTATATGGAGGCTGATATTATTTAGCGCGGGGGCACCGGTGGAATAGGTTTTTTTCACATCTTCCAGGATAATCATGTAGGATTCCTATTTCCGCCGCATTTTTGCGGCACGAGAAGAAATATTCATTCAAGGCTTCAAGGGACAGCTTTTAGCCCTCAGAATTGGACGGTCTCCTTATATTTCATATACTTTGCCACCATGAGGGCAATCTTAAATGTGATGGCATCTTCGAATACCTTTAGGTCCAGCCCTGTGGTTTTCTGCAATTTGTCCAGCCTATACACCAGGGTATTCCTGTGAATGTAGAGCTGCCTGCTGGTTTCTGAGACGTTGAGTGAATATTCAAAAAACTTATTGACAGTGGCAAGGAGCTCTTCATCGAAATCCTCAAGGACCTTCCCTTGGAAAACCTCGCGGATGAACATCTCGCAGAGGTTTATGGGCAGCTGGTATATAAGCCGGCCTATGCCCAGCGAACCGTATGCTATCACATTTCTCTCTTCAAAGAATATCTTGCCTACGTCTAAGGCCATTTTTGCCTCTTTGTAGGACCTGCTCACATCCTTTATCTCATCTATTACCGTGCCGTATGAGATGCGGCTGTTCCTTAAGCCGCCCTTCTCCAGGTGGGGCAGCAGGCCTTTGGCAAACTGTTTGAGTTCCGATGCGCTGTCAGAAGTTTTGAGCTCGTGGACTATGATGACATTCTGCTCATCTACCGCCGTAATAAAATCAGTGTTGCCCACATTGCTTAAGCCTTTCAGGATATCCAGGGCAAGGGAATTCTTATTGGACTCATTCTCTATGAGAAATACAGCTCTGGGCAGGTTTGTCTGTATATGCAGCTTCTTTGCGCGGTTGTGGATGTCCACTAAGAGAAGGTTGTCGAGGAGCAGGGTCTTTATGAAATCGTCTTTGTCGAAACGGTCCTTGTAGGCTTCCAGAAGGCTCTGTATCTGGAACACAGCCATCCTTCCAACCATGTGGGCATCATCCCCCCCAGAGGCAATGAGCACATATTCGAGCTGCCCGCTGTCTTCGTATATTTTGAAAAACTGAAGATCCTGGACCTGCTGGCTGTCGGCAGAGGATGAGATAAAAGACTTTAGCTCCGCATTTGGAACCGCAATATCATTGGATGTGAAGGCGAGGCTTTCCCCCTCTGTATCCATAATGCTAAAGTCTATGCGGGATATGCTTTTTAAGCCATCCACTGTGCTCTGGAGTATCTGATTGGAAATCATAGGTCTGTTCCCCCTTTAATTGTCAACGGCTGTGCTTATTGACATGGTCTTCGAAACGTATGATTTCAGCACCTTTTTCGGATTTTTGCTCCTCTGTGTGCAGCTCATTGTCGCCGTCCCCCGCATTAGATGCATCTGATGAGGCAGGTTCATCCTGAACCGGAGACGGTATTTCCTTCGCTACTATGACAGGTTCGCTGTTGGGAGTAACTACTATAGGCGCATCCTCTAGAGGTACTGTCTTTCCTGCTTTCTCCTCACGGGTATATTTTAATGCGGCACTGCGGAAAAAGTGCCTGATGAAGAAATCCTTAATGTCGCCTTTCCTGACCTTTCCATGCTCTGTGACCTTGAGATTGATATCCCGCAGGGCAAAAACCATCTGTGTATTCAGTTTCTTTTTATTTATGCAGATAAAATTCTCCGCAGCAGGTGAGGGGAGTTTTAAGAACACAGCATCCGGCAGGCAGCTGTTGACCTCGTTCACTATTGTGTCGTCCCCCCCGACCACATCGCTGCAGGAAATGCTGCCTACAACATTCAGCCCGCTCTGAAGCGTATCCAATGATGACCTGAACTTGTCCATCTGATCCGGACTTTGGGCTATGAGAAAGAGCCTGCGCTTTTCTTTGGAAAACTTGCGCAATATATATTTGAGGAGAGTATTGTTCTCGATCTCCTTTTCCCGACCGTGGCTCTGCACATTGCCGGCCTGCAGTATGTCTGACGATGTGCATACGGCCAGGTCCATTTCCTCAAGCTGGTTTTTCAGTTCTTCGGAATTTGAGGCCTTTAATAGCACATCGTGGGTTATGAAATCTATGGTATTGCAGATGTCATTATTCAGGAAAAGGTTGATCCGCCGCATGGATTCCCTGACGGAATAATCTTTGAAACTGACACCCAATACTTTGAGCTGTCGCATTTTGAATTCTCTATGGCTTAAGTCCGGGCCTATAGAGGCTCAGGACGCTAAGGATCCTTTCCGTTGCTCTCAAGGGAAATTCCCTGCCGCAACACATAGTTAGCCTTACTATACCATATCTTGTAGGCATATTTCAAGATATTGATAATGGCCGCAGCTTCCTCTTTGTATAAGGTCTTTTGTCCTGCGTCATCTGTGAAAGTAATTTTTGAACAGTTCCTGGCATTTTTTCACAAAACCCTAACTGTAAAAACACAAAATGAACACATAATGAGGTTAATATATGCAATGCAGCCGACGGGAAGCAAGGGAATTAGGATCCGTACCAGAAGCGGCCGCAAAAAGTACGGATGAATTTACGGCATACTTAGACGGCTGAAGGATTGGAAAAGCATAAGCATGGAATGCGAGGAGGCTGATTATGAATAGTGAATATGGAAATGACACAAATAAGAAAGATATAATTGATGTCACATCTACTAGTGACAGAGTAACAAACTCCGGGGATGTTCCTCCGGAAAATGCAGGGCAGGACAGGGGTTATGAGCCCTACAGCCCATATCCTAATGTAGGCAGCTCAGGCAGCGGGAGCGCAAACCGCTACAGCGATTACCGCTTCACCAATGCCCACATCCCGGAAGAGCCCGCGGGGCGTAAGAAAAAGGGCGGTTTTGGCAGGAAAGCCCTGGTTGCGGTTGGTTTAGGGCTCCTTTTCGGGGCTTTTGCGGGAACGGGGCTTCTGCTCGTGAACCTTATAGCAGGCGCCACCCGTACTAATCAGGCCGCCAATACGCAGAAAATTGAGATAATCAATGAGGGTACGGAGGCAGGGATAAGCGCAAATGCGGTTCCGGGGGAGGACAGGATACTCACGGTCACGGCCTCGCCTTCGGCGACCGTAAATACCGGTGGCGATGTGGCCACCGTCGCAGAGAATGTCATGCCGGCCGTAGTTGCTATTACCAATGATTACACTATGACCACTAGGGACTTCTGGGGACAGTCCTATAGCCAGAACGCACAGGCCGCCGGCTCCGGTTTCATAGTAGGGGACAATGGAGACGAGCTCCTTATTGCCACAAATGAGCATGTGATCTCAGATGCCAATGAGCTGGGAGTGCAGTTCATAGACGGCTCTGAGGCCAAGGCCCAGGTAAAGGGAGAGGACGAGGATGCAGATATAGCCGTCATAGCAGTGACGAAAGCGGATCTTCCCAAGGAGACCTTGGATGCCATAAAAATAGCCACACTTGGCGATTCGGATAAGCTGAAGGTTGGGCAGACTGCCATCGCCATTGGAAATGCCCTGGGCTATGGACAGTCGGTCACGGTAGGCGTGGTCAGCGCATTAAACAGGGACTTTACCCTGGAGAATGGCACACATAAGCTGATACAGACGGATGCGGCCATAAATCCCGGAAATTCCGGCGGAGCCCTTCTGGACATAAATGGAAATGTGATAGGCATAAATGAGGCGAAGCGCTCTTCCAGCGTCATAGAGGGCATGGGCTATGCGATACCGATTTCTTCCGTAAAGCCAATAATTGATGAGTTCATGAATAATAAAACAAAGGCAAAGGCGGCTGAGGACAAGCGGGGCTACCTTGGCATATCAGGGGTGGACGTGACGGCAGAGGTTTCAGAGCGGTACAATATGCCCAGGGGAGTCTACATAGCCCAGGCTTCTGAGGGGCTGGCCGCAGATAGCGCAGGACTAAAAAGAGGGGATATCATTACAAAATTCGATGGCCAGACCGTGCAGACTATTTCGCAGCTGCAGGATTTAATGTCCTATTACGAGGCTGGGCAGAAAGTAGATGTAGTGGTGCAGTCTCCCAGGGAGAATGACTATGGCTACGATGAAAAAACGATTTCTGTGACGCTGCAGGACAGGGCGGAGAACTCTTCAGGCAGAGAGGAGAAGCAGGGAAGTAACGGCGATGAAGAAGAAGCTGCCCCGGAGGAAGGCGGCAGGACGCCGGGGGCAGACGGAAATGGCGGCGCGCCGATCTCACCGTACGACTTTGGCAGCATATTTGGGAATATTTGGTAAAAAAAACCGCCCCGGGCGTTTGGCTCGGGGCGGTTTTCTCGTGTGGCCTTTGGAGGCCCGCAGGCTCTATCAAGGGAGTTATGCTTTAGTAACGGAAATTCCCGTTACTGAGCATAATCTTTCTATTCGATGGACTTCACGTATTTCTTTATGCCCTTGAAGGTCGCGGGGCTTATAATGTGTTCTATGCGGCAGGCATCTGTTTCGGCCACATTTTCAGACACTTCTGCGGTAGCCATGAGAAAGCGTGTCAGGGTCTTATGCCTGTCATAGACCTCAGTGGCCTTTTTTCTGCCCTTATCCGTAAGCTCCAGATCCCCGGCCGCATCCATTTCCAGATAGCCGTCTTTTTTAAGGATGCTAACTGCCCGTGATACGCTTGGCCTGCTGAAGCCCAGCTCCCTTGCCACATCTATGGAACGGACTGTACCGTTTCGCTTCTTTAGAAGGTAGATGGTCTCTATATAGTCTTCCCCTGATTCGTACATAGCTCTGTATACTATTCCTTTAGATCTCTTTTACCCAAAGCCCGTGGAGGTTGCAGTACTCATACACAGCGACAGCTTTTTCGCCGTTCAGCAAAAATTCTGCCTTTGGCTCTTCACCCGGCTTTAAGTAGCGGAAAGATACGCCTCTTTCTGTTTCCAGGCAGATAAACTGTATGTGGTGCTCCTCCTGCATAGGGTGTGCGGTGGAGCCTACCTGTACTGTGACCTTGTCGCCATCTATGGTCACATCAGGCACGTGCTTCTCTTTTGCGGCATCAGTGGTATTTGCAGTAAGCTCTGCCATCTCTTCGCCGCAGCACTTAGGGGTGCAGGCGGTCTTTTCACCTATGAAGGTAATAAAATTGCCACATTTCTTGCAGCGGAAAAATCTTGTCTTAGCCATAAATCCCTCCTAATTCATTGTATTTCTTTTTGAACTGTTGCGTCAGGGCCCATAAGCTTGCAGGGAGCCCTGTTCATATATGTTCATAATAACTGTAATTAAGAAATCATTCAAGCCCTTTCTGCAGCTTTCAAAACCGTGATAGGCGTAAGGATCTGTTCAGAAATAACTTAGGATTCTGCCTGTCTTTTTCTCCGATAGCATCGCCCAAAAATCAGTTACATAGTAAGATAATGATAATTGTAATATCATCTGCCATTTGATAGAATATTCCGTGCATGGCCATGGCAGGCATAAACTGCGCCTATGGCGGCAAGGAAGTCGGTAATATCGACGACTGAAAGGAAGATACCATGATTAAGCACAAAATTGTCAAGCTGTTTGAAGCAAGAAGGGCAAATCTAGCTCACCGTATAAAGCGGGACTATATACGGAATGGCATAGTGTCAGTGCCTTGTCAGATTCAACACTATAACGATGTGATAAGCTCATATAGTGCAAAGGGGTTTGAATCCCTGAATCCTGAATTTGTTGATTATCTCAAATCTTCTGCGGAAATAGCTCCGCCTGAGTATCCGCTTGTTGTGAACATAATTGGGGACTGTCTGTCGAAAGAGGAAAAAGAGCGCATTGAGTTTGTTATTAAGGATGATTTCGCCTATGACCTTGGAGCTGTAGAAATTGAAGAAAAAAGACATACGAGGATATTTGTCGGTATGTTTTTCGGACTGCTCATTTCAGGAGTGCTGCTTTGGATGACACAAGTTTTGGCGGAAGAGCCGCGGGAGCTGTTTTTTATATTATTCTGGTTTATGGGCGATACTCTCTGTGACTATATTTTCCTGACTGGGCATGACCTTCGCCGCGATAGGGTGCTTGCAGGACGGCTTGCGAGCGTAAAAGTAGTTTTTTCTGACAGCTATAAAGAACCGGATTTTACAGAGAGCGATGCGGATAAGCTATATTCTGAGATTGAAAAAGAAGTAAATGAAACAATTCAGGAACAGTGATAAAAGTCTTGCTTTTTGAAGAGCCTTAATGTAACCGAATCTTGCACTGCGGGATTGAAGAAAAAAACAAGCATATTATGAAGTTATTTCTGTACAGGGCCTTGCTGCGGAGGGGCTTTCTGGTGCGGCTATAGGGAAGCAGATAAGTCAAATGATTAAATTTAGAGGAGGAGCTATGATAGAATTAAGCAATGAAAGAATTGATGAGATCATTCACCAAGAAACACCGGCGGCAGAAGAAATGTCGACAATCCTCAGAAGTATTTATACCAGATACATGTTTCTGTATGAGAGATACTTTGCCGACATAGACGCACTGGATGATGATAAGATTGCCGAACTGAATAAATATCATAAAGAAACCAGAGCTCTTATAAAGCATTATTATATGGATATCCCTGTGGATGTCCCTTCGGATCTCAAGGAATTTGACGACAATTATAGCTGCAGGCTCCTTGGGCCTTCCTGGCATAATTACCTTTCTAAAAACTATGATGAGTTCAAGTCTGAAAATGCAGGAAAGGGTAAAAATGAGGAAAGCCTTAAGGCAGAGTTTGCAGATCATGTTCTGACAGGCTTCTATGAAGAAATGGACAATATTTTCAGGGACGCTTTTGGCACAAACAGCAAAGATACCGAGAGAGTAATAAATGGCTTTACAGGCATACTGTTCGGGGAAGAAGAGTGAGGAAGCTAATCAGGGCCGCAGGCACATATTTACCAGAGTTCCGGAAATAAAAGCGAAAATCATTACAAATATAATGTATAGCATAAAGCGCTTCCAGCCCATGGCTATCTTCAGTGCGCCGAGATTCGTTATTTTTGTGGCAGGGCCTGTTATCATGAAGGCGGCCGCAGACCCCAGGCTCATGCCATTTAAAAGCCACTCCTGCAGAATGGGGATGGTGCCGCCCCCGCAGGCATAGAGGGGCACTCCCAGCGTCGCCATCATGAGTATGCCAAAGGCACTATTGCCCCCGAAAATGTCGGCCATCATTCTCTGTGAAGCATACCTCTGAAATAGTGCGGACAATAATATGCCAAGCAAAAAATATAAGCCTGTCGCTTTTAGGTTTCTCCAGAAATTCAATAGATAGCGTATGAAAAGATTGGGATGCTTATCCCTGCTCCCCGGTGCTTCAAAGCCATCGAAATTGAAAAAATCCTTATTCCTATAGAAAAAGAATACCAATAGCCCTGCGGCGAGCCCGCAGAAAAAGCAGCAGGCAATGCGTACTGCCAGTGCCTTTATCCCCAGTGCGGCACTGTATATGATAAGCTGGGGATTTAAGAGTATAGACGCCATCATAAAGGCTGATATCCAGTCCTCCCTCATGCCGCTCCTGCGGAAAGAGGCGGCTATAGGTATAGTGCCGTACATGCACAGAGGGGATGCAATCCCTAAAAGACAGGCCGGTATAATGCCTAATAAGCCCCACTGCTTTTCCTGCATTCCTGAAAACAGCTTATGTATCCTGTCTTTTGCAAAAACTGAAACAAATGAGCCTATTGCCATTCCCAGTACCCAGTACCAGAAAATCTGATATAGCTGCAGCTCAAAATAGTACCAGATGTAGATGAATTCCCTTCTCAGCAAATAGAAAAGTCCTTGCATTGACATTGCCAGCTTTCACATAGTCCCAATCTTGACATTCATGGCTCTTATAGATTAATTTATAGCAAGATCAGCTGGCGCGGAGCGCCTCTGACCGCCCACACCGAGGAATGCGGAGCATTCCGAGGCGTGAAGGTGCTGAATAGTTACGATAATTATACATTTTTTCTTTCATCAAACTCAATAGGGTATTGATTGTTTGCTTCAATAGGATTGTTTTACGGCAAAACGAACTTTACCTATGCCAGGATTGCCGGTTTCATGAATGCCATAAAAAAAGCCGGAGCCCCCATAAACATATACGTCATCCGTAGCTCAGGGCTTGGGGAATATGATGCTGCCCATAACTGCGGGGAATATAATATCTACCATCTGCCCGATTTCAGTGATTTTGATGCCATTATCCTGGATATAAATAATTTCTATAACACTAATGAGAACCTCTATGGAGCCAAGGGCGCAAGCTATGTCATCCGTACGGCCGCGGCCTCCGGAAAACCTGTAATTTCCCTTGCGAACAAATTGGCCGATTTCTATTATGTAGGAATTGACAACTATGCCGCAATGACCTCTGTAATAGAGTATCTGCATGGAGAACTTGGGCTGTCCGATTTCGCCATACAGTATAAGCTCCCTGGCTGTGAGACCATAGAGGAGATGTGCCTTGCGCTGGAGCCCTGCATTCCCGCCATGCAATGCAGGGGCTTGTATCTGGTGCTGGACAAGGAGCTCTATGAATATGGGAACCAGATATCCTTTGACCAGGATTCCGGACAGGCAAAAAGTACCAATGAGGGCCTGATGACGGAGGGTTACCCCGAATCAATGGAGCTGGTCTTTTTCTGGGAGGAGGGGATAGGCATGACCTTTCCCAAAAAGACCATACAAGGCCTTTTTCCAACATTCGATTCCGATAAAGCGGGCAGGGACTTTCTTTTTGCGCCCATTCACTTCATGGATGCGTCTGTGGGCTACATAGTGATACGGGACTGTGAAGAGATCCTGCATACGGGAAATATAGCCCCCATAGTAAATACCCTCACCATGGCCATGAGAGGTTTCTTTGCGGGGAAAAAGCTGGAGTATTTAAACCAGATGCTGTCAGGAATATCTATGAGGGACAGCCTTACAGGTCTTTGCAACCGATTGGGCTACTACCATCTTGCTTCCAGGCTTTTCAGGAGGGTTACAAGTGAGGGCAGACGCCTGGGCGTGATTTTCCTGGATGAGAATGCGCTATGTCAGACGGGAAAAATAACCTGTCTCCTGAACTTGATGGAAAGGAATTCAAGAAGACGGAGCGTGTATTCGAAAGGGCAGAAAAACTAGAGGATGATGCCCTTGAGGAAGTAGCAGGTGGCTTCATAAGCAAGAAGGGGTATTCCGAAGGGCTTAAGATTGTATGCCCGAACTGCGGAAAGAAGAGGAAGGGCACCATTATAAGCAAAGGCGACGACGGCTTTTGTACGGACTACTTCTACTGCAATAACTGTGGCACGTTTTTCGGAGCGGATGACGAAGGGCATATTTACGAGACTGAGTTCTGATCTACTTAGGAACTTTGAAGACAGGAACCACCCTTATTTCTTTCAAAGGAAGAGGGTGGTTTTTTGTAACATTTATGCGATGAAACCGAATGAGCCAGTGAGGGCACTGGTGATTGAGGTTGATGAAGCATATGTGCGATTAGACAAGTGAATGTGCTAAATAATTATTATTCGGGGTACTAGTAGGTCATTTCCTTATAAACTAGACTAATTCTGAGGCTGCAAACCCTCACCAACAGAGGGTTCACGCCCTCAGAAAAAGGCTAGCTGATTAGCTTAAAGGAGTGCTGCAGGAGTTCGCAGGGGTTTTTGATGCCCAGGCGGATGAGTATGAGCAGAGGATAGCAGAGTACGAAGAGGCTCTTAATGAGGTTACGGAGACCTTAAAGGGGTTGGACAGCGTCTATGAGAATACGGGGACGGAGAGGGCAGAGGACAATCCGGACGCCCCTCAAGGATATGCTGGAAACCGCCCTCATAGAGGCGAAGGCCGACTATGCGGCTGTGCTGGGCAATATAGAGAGGCTTTCGAGACTGTGGAGCCTTTCGTTAATTCCGGAATAGATTTTTAGGTATAGACAGAAAAAGAGGAATTGGTTATACTCAGTAGCGGAATTAAGTTCCGTTACTGAGTATAGAGTACAGGCTGTCATTTCTATCACTGCCATATCGGCTATTTTCCCATTTATGTTAAATATGAATAAGCTTCTAACTGTTTTAGGGGAGGATAATATGCTTAAAGCTAATGTGAAGAATAAGAATCTGCAGGGGATAAGGGAAGAGCTGCATGATGCCATATTGTCAAAGATAGATTTATCCAGGGAGGTGGCAGACGAGGAAATTGAGGATATAATAAATTCTGCGATTATGGCAAAGGGACAGGATATGTACATTTCCCTTGCCGAAAAACTAAGGCTCGAAACAGAGTTATTCGATTCCATCAGAAAAAAAGGGGTAATACAGCCCTTAATTGATGACCCGACCGTCACGGAGATAATGGTGAATGGCATGGAGCATATTTTCGTGGAGAGGGAGGGGCGGCTATTTGAGTGGGATAGGAATTTTGAGAGCAGGGAAGCCTTAAATGACGTGATACAGCAGATAGCCGCAGCTTCGAACAGGGTGGTCAACGAGGCTTCCCCTATAGTGGATGCAAGGCTGGAAAACGGGGCCAGGGTAAATATAGTCATGAATCCTGTCGCACTGAATGGTCCCATCATTACGATACGCCGCTTTCCGGACAAGCCCATAAAGATGGAAGACCTCATACGCTTTGGGGCAATTAGCACCGAAGCTGTGGACTTTCTAAGGAAGCTGGTGGTGGCCGGATACAATATTTTTATTTCCGGAGGCACTGGCAGCGGGAAAACTACCTTTTTAAATGCCCTTTCCCACTTTATCCCCACTGAAACGAGGGTCATTACCATAGAAGATTCCGCCGAATTACAGATACAGGGCATACCGAACCTCGTAAGCCTGGAGACCAGGAATGCCAATGTGGAGGGCTGTAATCCCATTACCATAAGGGATCTCATAAAATCTTCACTGAGGATGAGGCCGGACCGCATAATAGTGGGAGAGGTGAGGGACGGCGCCGCACTGGATTTTTTGCAGGCGGCCAATACAGGGCATGACGGCTCACTTTCTACGGGCCATGCCAATTCCGCCAAGGACATGCTGTCCCGATTAGAAACTATGGTCCTCATGGCTGGGATGGAGCTGCCGCTTGCGGCCATACGCAGGCAGATAGCCTCCGCAGTAGATATTATCGTCCATCTGGGAAGGCTTAGGGACAAGAGCAGGAAGGTGCTGGAAATAGTGGAGATCACGGGTTATGAGGGAGGCGAGATCACTTTTGAGCCTCTATACAGCTTTGACGGGGAGAGGCTAAGCAAGGTAAGGGAGCTAAGGTTTACTGAAAAGCTGGAGAGGAGCGGGATAAAGTGAAGCTGCTAGGGCAATTTTTACCCTCTGTTCTGGACAAATCACGCCATTTAAGCTATACTCTCGAACGCATATAACATGATGTTGGGGTACTGGGTTTTGAAGTTATTGTTTTTGCCCCTGACACCATAGCATTATTTATGAAGTTATTGTGCTTTAGGAGCTGTTGTAAAAGTGCCTTTGCGAATTAAATTTTTGGCACTGGCATCTTGCTCCTTGTATGCCGCAAAAATGCGGCATAGAGAGGTAAATATGAAAGAAGCGGATTTAATAGCAATTTTTACAAAGCAAACAGAAAAGGAACTGGGCGGCGCGCCTTCTGACGATTTTGCCCCCCTTATAAATGCCCTCTCAGGGCTTTCTATGTTTATCAAAACGACAGACCTTAATCTCTTTGCTGACAATATGGCATTTCCTGAGTCCTCGCCTGCGGCGGCGGTATTGAAAAAGCATACCGCAGAAGATGCTGAGGATAAGATAAAGGACAGCTACTTTGCCAGGGGATATGTGGATGGGAACTACAGGGTAATGAATAAAGACGAGGAGGTGACCCCTAAGAACCTCCTCCTGCGCTTCAGGCATGCCTTGATCTACACACAGCCCAATGTAGATACAGTGAAAAAGACCATACGTTTCAATGACACTACTCATTTCTCCGATATAGGGTTCTGGAATCAGGAGAGGGTTTTTGCGAAGGACAGGAAAAATCCCCACAGGAACCACAGGGTGGAAAAGATGGAGGAATTCAAGGCGGTCTTCACTTTTGAGGAAATGAAGGAGCTCCTTTTAGGTTATTGCTCACTTATACGGGAAAACTACCCTATGCGGCTGGACTGATATGGAGAGCTACGACCTTATCTGTCCGTGTCACTTCGGACTGGAATCTGTATTAAAAAAAGAAATAGTGAAACTGGGCTATGAAATCTCCAGGGTCGAGGACGGCAGGGTGCTTTTCAAAGGAGACAGGGAGGCTGTCGCCAGAGCGAATATATTTCTGCGCACCGCCGAAAGGGTGCTTATATGCGTAGGGGAGTTCACGGCAAAGACATTTGACGAGCTTTTTGAAGGCACAAAGGCGCTCCCTTGGGAGGAGTTTATCCCGAAGGACGGGCGTTTTTGGGTAAAAAAGGCGGCTTCCGTGAAGTCTGCGCTTTTCAGCCCCTCTGATATACAGCGCATAATGAAAAAGGCCATGGTGGAAAGGCTGAAGCTGCGCTATGGCATAAGCCACTTTGAAGAGAGCGGGAATGATTATCCGCTGAGGGTTTTTCTTTATAAGGACAGGGTCACGGTGGCACTGGATACTACAGGAGAATCCCTGCATAAGAGGGGATACCGCAAGAAGCAGGGCACGGCTCCCATAGCAGAGAATCTGGCTGCCGGCTTACTCATGCTGACTAAGTGGAATAAGACCATTCCTTTAATAGACCCATTCTGTGGAAGCGGCACCATAGCCATAGAAGCCGCGCTTATGGCGGCCAATATGGCTCCGGGCGCCATGAGGGATTTTACCGCCATGGATTGGTCCGGTATCGTAGATAAAAAGAGCTGGTACAGGGCATTAGACGAAGCCCGTTCCCTTAGTACGCCTATCCCTAAGTCGGAAATACAGGGCTATGACATAGATCCTGCCATGGTGCGTATATCCCGTGAAAATGCCGAAAGAGCTGAGGTGCTGGACTTTCTGCATTTTCAGGAGAGGGATGTTAAAGACCTTAAGAGCGGCCACAGGGAAGGGATAGTCGTCACGAATCCTCCCTATGGTGAGAGGATGGAGGAGAATGAGGAGCTGCATGAGGCTTACCGCAGCCTGGGAAGCGCCATGAGGGGCTTAAAGGGCTGGGAGATATATGTGATAAGCTCCTATGAAAAGGGTATAGGCCTGCTGGGGAAGAAACCTGACAAAAACAGGAAGATATATAATGGTATGCTGAAAACCTATTTTTACAGCTTTTCCATGAGCCGATGAGAGCTGCACTGTAGGTTAAGTATAGTAAACGACAAAAAAATTGTATTTTTCCGAGCCTCAAATGCCAAAAGCAAGGCATTTAAGGCTCAGAAAACAATAATTACAAATGTCGTTTACTATAACATAGGTTATCATATTGGCATTTGTAAAGGATGGAATAAATAGAAAAGAGAGTATTCTTGTCCTGTCTTCGGCCATACTGGTACTGCTTTTTTCAGTGGCCATGGGCCTGGGAATCTTTTTTTTTCGAGGGGATTTAAGGCTTAAGGGCAGGGGGATGCAGAAGGGCGGCCTATGGAATCCCTCTGTTGCCGAGGAAGCTACGCTGGGGGAGAGGCTTGAGGACAGGATAGGATATCTGACAATTCCCTTGCCTGATGAAGTGGGGGAAGATGAGATCCTTATAGTTGAAAACTACCATGAAAGGCGCATACTTGTAACCATCCCTAAGGTGCCCAGCTATTTTTTCCAGCAGAATCTCTTTTCCGGCGATATGACAGACATACTCAATATACGGTATGGCTATCAGAACGGTGTGGCCCAGATAGAGCTGGATACAAACGGAGTGATGGTGCCTGTGACATATTTTGAAGGACATCGCCTCTTTCTGCAGATGCGGAGGCCATGGGAGGTCTATGAGAGGATAATGGTGATAGACCCTGGCCACGGCGGAGATGATACAGGTTCCTTTGCCTATGGGATAGAGGAGAGGGATATAGTGTCGGCAGTAGCCTTAGAACTGGAGAAGGCCTACAGCCAGGAAGATGTAAAAGTATATGTGACACACCCAAATGACAGCAGCGCCGATAATGCCATGAGGGGCGGCCTTGCTGACGAGGTGGGCGCAGGGATAATGGTGAGCCTGCACACGGCTGTCGATGAAAGGACCAGGACCAGTACCGGCCTATCTCTTTCCTGCAGGCAGGAGCAAAACGCATTGGGTGAAAGAATAGCAGATGAGTTGGCTAAAAACACAGGGTTTAAGAATCTGGGAGTTAAGCTGAATGAGCTGCCGGAGCTTTTTCAGGAGACTGCGGTACCGCTGTATTATATAAGGCTAGGCCATTTAACCAATAAAAAAGAGGCTGAAGCCATGGCGGAGAAAGATTTTTCAAAAACCGCCGCGGCCGCCATAAAGAGAGCCCTGGAGGCAGAGGGATTCACTAATAGATATGCTGAATAGATAACGTGCTTTTATAGGAAATGAATTAACAGATTGCGCAATCAGGAGTCGATAATGCCAAAGATAGAAAAGATAATCTTTGCCACCAAGAATAAGGGCAAGGTCAGGGAGATAAGCGAGATTCTTAAATTTATGGATATTCCTGTGCTCACGATGGAGGAGGCAGGCATAGAAGTGGAAATAGTTGAAAATGGCAAGAGTTTTGAGGAAAATGCCCTCATAAAGGCAAAGAGCGTCCATGCTGTGTCAGGGGGGCTGGTGCTTGCAGACGATTCGGGGCTGGAAATAGATTATTTAAATAAGGAGCCGGGGATATACTCTGCCAGATATATGGGCGAGAATACCTCCTACCATGAAAAGAACATGAATTTAATAGGCCGGCTTGAGGGAGTGCCGGACGATAAGAGGACTGCTCGCTTTGTCTGCGCTGTGGCGGCTGTATTTCCCGATGGGACTCATAAAGTAGTGAGGGCCACGATGGAGGGTAGGATAGGCTATAAAGAGGCAGGGAGCAATGGATTTGGCTATGACCCTATCTTTATATTGCCCAAATACGGGGTCACAACGGCTGAGCTTGCGCCTGAGGTAAAGAACCAGGAGAGCCATAGGGGCAAGGCCCTGCGCCTCATGGGAAAAGAGATCATGGACTATGAAGATTCTGATAATAAGTGACACTCATGGAAAACTGGATAATTTCTTTAAGGTATTGGAAATAGTAGAGCCAATTGACCTTTTGGTGCACTGCGGGGATGTGGAGGGACAGGAGAGCGAGATAGAGGCACTGTCCGGCACTCCCTGCCATATGGTGTCGGGGAATAATGATTTCTTTTCGTTTCTCGACAGGGAAAAGGAGTTCACTATAGGGGGAAAACATGTTTTTCTTACCCATGGCCACTATTACCATGTATCCATGGGGCCTGAGAGGATCTGGGAGGAGGCATATTCCAGGGGAGCCCAGATAGTCATGTACGGGCATACGCATAAGCCGGTGGTCGAAGAGAGGGGGGCTGTGACTCTGGTGAATCCGGGCAGCCTTTCTTATCCCAGGCAGAACGGAAGGAGGCCTTCCTATATCCTGATGGAGCTTGAAAATGGGAAGGCCTCGTATGATATCAGGTATTTATGAGACAGCTCTTCCAGGATGTGGAGGAGCTTTTATTGCTGGCTGTTGCTTAAAGCTGGTTTTTGGTATAACATCTCGTTTATATCCGCTTCTTCCCTTTCTATGGCGGCTATGACATCTTGCAAGGTTGCTCCCTCCTGCTGTGCTATCCTCTTTACTCTTTTCAGGGGGTGCAGGCGTTCCATTAGGTTGACATTGATCTCTTTTTCATTTGTTGGCATAGGACACTCCTTTCTAGACTAACTGTACATTTTTCTCACCATATAACTTATTAAGCTGTGCAAGCAGCTCCCCGTCTGCCCTTACGCTCTGGGAGTCGGGCAGGATCTTCTGGGCTTTTTCGCTTTTTAGGAATATCACGATTTTATCCCGGCCTCTGGAGTTCTTAATGGAATCAGAAAGTTCCTCCAGATGCTCATTATAATCATTCCTGTCCTTAAACTGTATATATAGCTTCCTAGGGATTTCGTCAAAGGACTGCAGCGTTTCCACTATGAGAGAGCCATCCTTTTCATCCTCTGTCTTTACCCTGCCTGAAAGCATGAGCTTAGCATCTTTTTCCAGATACATAGAATACAGTGTATATTGCCTTGGCCAGAGTATACATTCTATAGAGCCCACAAGGTCTTCAAGGACTATTATGGCCATGGTGTCCCCGGACTTTGTCTGCCTGGTCCTTATGTCCTGCAGGACTCCTCCTATAGTGACCCTTTTATTCTCTTTTAGCCCTATGGACTGAGTCTCTGTATTCCATGAAAAGTCTGCAGTACTGGCGCTGGTGTTTTTCTTTAGGAACTTTGTATATTCTTCCAGGGGATGTCCCGTGAGATATATGCCCAGTACTTCCTTTTCATAATTAAGCTTGACCTCTTTGGGGAATTCGCCCACAGGGGGGAGTTCTTCCTTCCGCAGCTCTTCTCCGGCATTGCCCATGAGGTCGAAAAGTGACATCTGCCCCGCAAGATTATTCTTTCTGTCAGCCTGCGCGGCATCCATCATAGAGGCATAGACCATGAGGTACTGCTTGCGGCTGCCGCCCAGGGAATCGAGGGCGCCCGCCTTTATAAGGGACTCCAGCATGCGGCGGCTCATCTCGCCTCCGCTCATCCTCTCTATGAAGTTTTGCAGGCTCTTGAAACTGCCATTTTCTTTTCTTTCCCTTAAAAGGGCTTTCACAGCGGGCGCTCCTACGGCACGGATGGCTAATAGCCCGTAGCGTATTGCCCTGTCGCCTGCCGGGGAGAAGCCGGCCTCCCCCTTATTTATGTCGGGCGGGAGAAGTTCTAAGCCCATGGAGCGGCAGGAAAGCATGTAGCTGGAGAGCTTGCCGGTATTGTCCATTACGCTTGTCAGGAGCGCGGCCATGAATTCCACGGGATAGTAGGTTTTCAAGAAGGCGGTCTGCATGGTTACGAAGGCATAACAGGCCGCATGAGACTTATTGAAGGCATATTTCGCAAAGTCCATCATGTCAGCGTATATTTTTCTTGCCACCTTTTCGGAAATGCCCTTTTTCAGGCAGCCGGGCACACCCTGAGCCTCATTTCCATAGACGAAGTTTGCCTCTTCCTCTTCCATGACCTTCTGTTTTTTCTTACTCATGGCCCTGCGCACGAGGTCAGCCCGTCCTAAGGTATATCCGCCGAGGGACTGCACTATCTGCATGACCTGTTCCTGATAAACTATGCAGCCGTAGGTGGGTTTCAGTATAGGCTCCAGTTCAGGGCAGTCATACTGGACATTATCCGAGTTCTTTTTCCCTGCTATGTATTTAGGTATAAAATCCATGGGGCCTGGGCGGTAGAGGGCTATGCCGGCTATTATATCCTCTAATGATTCGGGCTTCAGTTCCTTCATGAAGCGCTGCATTCCGGCAGATTCCAGCTGGAATATGCCGTCTGTTTCGCCCGTTGCTATAAATGAGAGGACCTTTGGGTCGTCATAGTCTATCTTGGAAATATCCAGCTGCTTTTCGGGATGCCTGGCATTCACGAATTTTACCGCATTGTGTATGACTGTAAGTGTCCGAAGCCCCAGAAAGTCCATTTTTAATAGCCCCAGCTCTTCCAGGGTGGTCATGGTGAACTGGGTCGTAACTTCATTATTGCTGCCACGGGAAAGGGGAACGTAGCTATCGGCCTCTTCGGGAGTTATGAGTATGCCTGCGGCATGTATGGAAGAGTGCCTGGGGAGGCCCTCTAGGCGCTTGCTCATGTCCACGACCTTGTGTACGGTATCGTCGTCCTCGTAGAGCTTACGGAAATCGTTATTTTCCTTTAGGGCCTTGTCCAGCGTGATATTGAGTTCCCCTGGGATAAGCCTTGCAAGCTTGTCCCCGAAAGCGTATGGCAGGTCCATGACCCTCGATACGTCCCGCAGCACTCCTTTTGCGGCCAGGGTGCCGAAGGTGATTATCTGCACGCACTTATCCCTGCCGTATTTTTCCACCACATAGTCTATGACATCCTGCCTCCTCTCGAAGCAGAAGTCCACATCTATATCGGGCATGGAAACTCTTTCGGGATTAAGGAATCTCTCAAAGAGGAGGTCGTATTTCACAGGATCTATATCAGTGATCTTAAGGGCGTATGAGACTATGCTGCCTGCCGCACTGCCCCTTCCCGGCCCCACAGGGATGTCCATTTTCTTTGCGTAATTTATATAATCCCAGACTATGAGGAAATAGTCTATATAGCCCATTTTCTCTATGACCTCAAGCTCATAGTCCATACGCATTTTCAGACTTCCGTCATCGTTGGGATAGCGCTCGGAGAAACCCTTTTCGCAGAGGCTTATGAGGTAGTCCTTAGAATCCCTGTAGCCTGACGGGATGTCGTAGTGGGGAAGTTTCGTCTCGTGGAAAACGATTTCAATACTGCAGCGGTCCGCAATTTTTTGCGTATTTTCTATGGCCTCTGGGGCGTATGGAAAAAGAGAGGACATTTCTTCTTCGGACTTCACATAGAACTGCCCTCCCGGATAGCGCATGCGGTTTTCATCCCTTAAGGTCTTCCCTGTCTGTAGGCAGAGGAGTATGTCGTGGGCTTCCTCGTCCTCTTTCCAGGTATAGTGTATGTCATTGGTGGCGACGAGGGGGATATTTAGTTTCCTGGATAGCGCCATCAGGCCCTGGTTTACCTTTTTCTGGTCTGTATAGCCATGGTCCTGCAGCTCCAAAAAGAAATTCTGTTCGCCAAAAATAGACAGGTACCTCTCAGCCGCCTTTTCGGCCTCCGTGAGGTCTCCCCGGACTATGGCCCTTGGAATTTCTCCTGCCAGGCAGGCTGAGAGGGCTATAAGCCCTTCATGGTAATCCTTAAGTATCTCCATATCCACCCTGGGCTTATAGTAATAGCCCTCAGTGAAGCCCAGAGAGACGAGTTTCATAAGGTTCTGGTAGCCTTTTTGGTTTTCCGAGAGAAGCACGAGGTGGTAGTAACGCTCATCCTTTTCCCGTCCGGGTTCCCTGTCGAAACGGGAAGAGGGCGCTACATAGACCTCACAGCCTATTATGGGCTTTATTCCGGCTTCCTTACAGGCCTTGTAGAAGTCGATCACGCCGTACATGACGCCGTGGTCTGTTATGGCGGCCGCAGTCATGCCCAGTTCCTTTACCCGTGCGACATATTCCTTTATCTTATTTGCGCCGTCTAAGAGCGAATACTCTGTATGCGTATGCAGATGGGCGAAAGCCATGGCCTAGATCCTCTCTTTTTTAGATTTCTTCCAGGGCAAAGTCTATGTCTGTGATGCTGCCCTCTGAAAACATGAAATTCAATATAAACTGGTTGCCTGTAGATGAGTAGGTGTCATAGTAAAGCTCGTCCTCTGAGCTGTCCGAGGGCTTCTTTAAATCGTAGTCCGTTATGCCGAACTGGTTAAAGAGTTTTCCAAGGTCTGCCGCATACTTCATGACTTCGCTAAGCTGGCTGTCACTGGGCCCGTCTATGCCCTCGTAGTCGGCCATGTCTTCCTCTGCGGATTCCTTGTCCCCGTCATAATAGGAAGTGAGCCACTTTTTTCTGGCTGAATCGATGTTGGTGCCGCTGGACTCCCCTATGGCTCCGGCTCCTCTAGGGTCAGAATTGACTATGCTGTCCCCCCTTGCGCTTACCGTGACACTGACCTTATAGCCTTCCCCTATTGTGGCAAAGGCCGTATACTCTTCATCTATGGTTTCCCCTTTGGTCACGTCGTGGTTATTGCCGTCATCTTCTACAGGCTCTTCCTCAGGTTCAGGCTTCGGCTCTTCTACAGGTTCTTCCGCCACAGATGCGGTTTCTGGCTCCACAGGTTCATTTTCCGTGGGAAGGGGCTCCGGCTCTTCCTTTACATATTCAGCGGCGGCTTCCGTATATATGTCCCCTACCTTTTCCTCTGCTCCGGCTTTGGTGGCCATGGTATTGCCGGTATATACCGGTTTTTCCCCTACCCAGTCCCTGGAGGCCGCCGCCGCGCAGCCCGATAGCAGAGTGAGGGCGGATAATAGCAGAACGCAGGCAAATATTCTGTAATATTTTCGCATTGTGGAATGCCTGGCGTTCCGGGAGGCAGGGCCAATGGAAGGTAATAGTATTTTTTTTGTTGCAGAAGGATTTCTTGTCATAATTACGCTTACTTATATAGAGTATACCACTCTGTGCTGTCCACCGCTTCATAACCGGCTTCCGTGAGCTTTCGTTTGAAAGCTTCATCGGTATTTTCTACTATAAAGGAACTATTGCCCCTGTCCAGGTCAGAGCTGTAGGTTAAGAAATGGATGTTACGGACATAGCCGTACTTCTGCACCCTGTGCCACTCAAAGGCAGAAGCCTGAAGGCAGAGGAGCACCTGCAGCTCCACATTGCTGGTCTCTTTTTCTGTATCTATATAGACTGCTGTGTCCCAGTCGGTCAAGTGGTCCTTAGCTATAAAGGTTTCAAGGGACTTATATATCTCCATGGGCTCGAAATTCACCTGTACGGCATATTTTACAGGATAAATATTAAAGTAAAAGTACATAAAGGACGCAAAGACGGCTGCGTAGGCAAAGACCGGAAGCAGCGCCCAGGTTCTGGCTTTCCGATAAATAAATCTTATGGCTGCCGCTATGCATACGGTGAAGGGATAATAGAGGCAGTAGGCCCTGCTGTCCGTGGGATTGTCCAGGATAAAGACTATCATTATTATTGAAAGCTCCATTGCAAGGGCGCAGCATAAGGGGTTGTAAATCCTTTTCCTGATGGAGCTTACTGCTTCGGAAATAAGGCAGGCCTGCCCGAATAGTATGAGCGGTATGGACATATAATACATGCAGCCAAATTCGGGAACACCGGTATACTCCAGCCAGTCGTATGTAAAGAGGTTCTTTATGAGATAAAGGTTTTTCGGGATATGGGACAGGCTGAATTCCACTCCCCTGTAGGCATCCAGCTTGGGAAAGGAAAGGTAAGTGAACCTAAGCTCAGGGAGATGCCCGCTGTTTACGAGGATTTCCATGATGAGAGGGATGGCAAGTATGCCGGCTATGGCCACGGTGCTTGCGTATTTGCATAAGGAGAGCTTTTTGACATATAGCAGGTAGGCTCCGTATAAGAGGAAAAACAAGGGTATCATCACATAGCCCAGGGCATAGTGGTAGAAGGTATAGCCGAATAAGAGCCCTGAGAAAAGATAGTGCCGTGCTTTCCCTGTATGCACGCCCCTGAGCAGGAAGTAGAGGGACATTACCCAGAAGTTCAGGAGCAAGGGGCTTTCCAGGGCAAAGCGCTGCATGCTTATAAATATAGGACAGATAGTGAGCAAGGCCCCTACGGTGAGGCCGGCCTTGCTGCTCCGGAAGAATTCTTTTGCCGTAAGGCTTCCAAAGATGAGAAGCACCAGCCCGACTATGGCGGCGGGAAGCCGGAGCGCCAGTTTGCTATAGCCAAATAGCTTAAATAGCGGGGCTGTCAGATATATATAGCCCACATTCATACCATCGCCGTAGTTTTTGAAATATATGGGCATTTTATAAAGATAGCGGTCCACATGGTCTCTTGCGATGGAGAGGGAATCGTAGGCGATGGCCAGCTCGTCCCCGTGGTAGCCCACAGGGATGTCTGCAAGGAGCCACAGCCTTGTGAAAAGGTGCAGGATGGACAGGAATAGGAGCATAAGGCAGAAATGCCCATCCATCCATTGTAATACAGTTTCTAAACGCTTGCTTTTAACCATCCGTTGCCTGGATCCTCCCAGTGGTCCGTCTTGATCGTTTATTGAGACGGACCACTAGTATATGCTACCATTAGAGGGGGCTTTTATCAAGTTGACGCTGCAATAGAAATCGGGATATACTAATCAAAAAAAGAAAGCAGGTATTCATCATAGTATGGCTGCGCAGGCTGTAAACCTTGAGAAAATTATAATACTTATCCCCTCCCTCGACCCGGACGAAAAACTTCTGGAACTGCTGAAAAGCCTTAGGGAAAGGGGTTTTTCGCATATAGTCTGTGTGGACGACGGGTCTTCTGGTCCCCATGGCGGCATTTTCCGGAAAGCGGAGGAGGCCGGGGCCATAGTTCTCACACACTGCATAAATCTCGGAAAGGGCAGGGCGCTTAAAACTGGGATCAATTACATAGGAAAAGCTTTTCCTGAAGCCCTGGGCATAGTGACGGCAGACGGAGACGGCCAGCATGGCATAGATGATATAGTGAGCTGCGCTGAAGCCCTCATTGCGAATCCGGATTCTCTCATATTCGGCTGCAGGGATTTCGATAAGGAGGGCATACCTGCGAAAAGCCGTTTCGGCAATGTCCTTACGAGGAGGCTCATGGCCTTTCTCTGCGGAATAAAGCTCTCGGATACCCAGACGGGACTCAGGGGCCTGCCTATGAGCAGGCTGGAATTCTTCTTAAGGCTCCCCGGAGAGAGGTATGAATATGAGATGTCTATGATAATAGAAGCGCATGTAAGGGGGATAGCATTTGTAGAAGTGCCCATAGCCGTCATTTACATAGATGGGAATGAGGGCTCCCACTTCCATCCCATAAGGGATTCCTTCCAGATATACAAGAAGTTTTTGAAGTTCCTCTTTTCCTCGCTGTCTTCCTTTGTAGTGGATATCATCCTTTTTTCTCTCTTTCTATGGATATTTTCACATACACCGCTTACTCAGGGGGATATGCATATCATGGTGGCTACCATATCCGCAAGGGTGCTCTCTGCCATGTATAATTTCTTTATGAATAAGTCCGCGGTATTCCGTTCGGACGCATCCCTGCCTGTAGCTGCGGCTAAATATGCTACCCTTGCCGTTTTGCAGATGCTTTTATCGGGATATCTCGTGATATTGTTGCACCATATCCTCTGGGGCAATGCCACCTTGAGTAAATTGATAGTAGATACCTGTCTCTTTGTCATAAGCTACCAGATCCAGCAGCGCTGGGTCTTTGTGAGGAAAGCATGATCTTATCCGGCCTGTCTGCGCTTTATTTTGGGAAAAAGGCAGAGGACACCCTGCCCGTAGCGGTCCTCCTCTCTATGATCCTTGCCTTTGCCGCTGGAATAACTGGGGTTATATCACATATATTGGAAATCCTGCTGCTGGCATATCTATTCGGGGATATCCTGTTTATCCTGCTATTAAGGCACAGGCCATGCAGGGATCGCTGTGTATGCAAGGACCCGGACGGGCAGGCGCAGGGGAAGAATGGAAGAGGGGAAACAGAAGCAGACGGGAATATACTGAAAGCTTTTGCCAATACATATCTGACGCCGGGACTTTTTCTGTTTTTCGTAACATCTGTTCTGATATGCTTTATATATCGCAATATGCAGGTGCTGAACTGGGACGACCTGAACTACTGGGCAACTTTTCCGAGGAATATGCAGGCGATAGACGGAGTGCCGGCGGGGGCACTCTCCTCCAGCCTTTTCAGGGACTACCTGCCTATAATACAGTACAGCTATTATCTGGGATTCAAGATAATGGGGCGTTTTTCGGAACCCCTGATGTTTGATGTGAATAATATACTTATGCTGCTGTTTTTGCTGCCCTTTTTTAAGAGAAAAGAGGGGCAGGCGACGGCGGCATATTTATTATCGCTTTGCTTCGGGATACTCTTTCCCTATCTCTGTATGCGGCAGATGCTTTACTGCCTGGGCGTGGATGGAATACTCACCTGCCTTTTTGCCTATGGAGTAATCTGCGTATATGAAAAAACACATGATCTGTTTTATTATATAAGGCTCCTGGCTGTATGCACTGTGCTCTGCCTTACAAAAAGCACAGGTGTTTTCCCAGCTGTCATTATAATGCTTCTAATGCTTATAAATGAGGATCTGTGGCAAAGGCTTAAGGAGATCAGGGAAAAAAGGCAGAGAGGGGAGAGAAAAACGCTAGTTATGGCAGATATATTGCGCTTGTTATATATGGCCGTGACAGTTGTAATCCCATTTCTGGCCCTGCTTAGCTGGAAATTGTTCTGTAGCCTTAAAGGGAATCATTCCTACTTAGGAGACAGGCTGCAGGGCAATCTCTCAGGGGCGAGGGACACCGGTATTCCAAGCTATGCCCTGCAAGTTATAAGGCTGTATGTGAATAGCTTTTTTACCTTCCATCTCAACGATGGAGCATTAGGGATAAGCCCTGCGCTGATCCTCCTATTATTTCTTATCGTAGCGGCGCTTTACTTAAAGAAATGCGGGAAAAAGAAGAGGGATATCTGGTCGCTTGCCGTGATACTCACAGGATTTTTGCTATTTCTATTAATGCTCTTATATGTATACCTCTTTATCTTTGATGAGTGGGAGGCACTTTCCCTGTCTAGCTACGACCGTTATATAACGGTCTATGCGGGTGCTATGCTCTATATGGCGCTATATGGCCTATGCCGTATGGAAGGGGTATTTACAAAGCACTTTGGGAAAATAGCAGCTGTCGCCATTTTAATTGTGAGCGCTATGAGCATTAATTATCCCCTTATATATAACAACTGGAACACAGCTGCATTTGAGGAACATAACAGGAGTTCTCTGGAAGACAAGGCAGAGGCCGAAGAGGAATTCAGGGAGTGGCCGGGCAATGCGTACCGCTTTGGAAGCCGCATTTTAATTGTAGATTCTGAAGAGAATAATTCAAAGCGGCTTTTTGCCCGCTATGCCGCAGTTCCGCAGGTGGTGGAGTTTTATGCGCTTTCGGGAGAGGATCCGGCGGCGGGACTTATGAGTTTCTGCGAAGAGAGGCATTTTGAGTATATATACTTTAGGAGAGATTTAAATGAAAGCAGGGCTGAGGAATTAGGGCTTTTATCTGATATGGCTACGGAAGGTGCGGTATATGGCGGGAGGCTGTATACGATTACTGCCGGTCCCGCACTGTCTCCAGCCACTTGACTATAGGCAGCATTATGCGGTAGCGCAGGGTATATGGCCTTAGGAAAACCGTATCTGAGAGGCTTCCGTCATTTGTGGCTGAAACTGTGAGTGTGTGTGGCTTAAAATCGTTTTCGATTTTTATCTCATCTTTATTGCAGGAAGCCTTTATTTTTTCCCCATCTAAAAAGACATCAAATGCTTCGGGCATTTTTGCGCATGGGTGTGAGAAGTATTCCAGATTAAAGGAAAGCTCCTCGCCGCGCTCATAGAGATAGTCATAAATATAGTTTCCGTCCCTGTCTGTGAGCTTAAGGAAAGCAGTTCTGTCTGTAAGCCCGTTTTCCCTATCTGCATTATCGTCGTCGCAGTAGGCCTCTATCTCCGTGAGCCCTGCCCTGCCGCCACGGCTTTCCCCTATAGTAAAACTGAATTCCGTGATCCCGGTCAGGTGTCCGGTCTCTACTATGCTGGGAGCGCCATTTTCCCTGAACTCCCCTGTCTCTATGATAGTACCGTCAGAGAAGCTTAATGTGCCTGACAGGATATGGTCAGATAAGGAATCGTTTTCGCAGAATACCAGGCGGTCTATGGTCTGTGGCCTGTCAAATATAAAAGAAATCGTTTTCTTTTCGTCCTTTTCATCCGGAAACCAAAGCCCTATATTGTTATCCAGGGTATCCTTGCCGGTAATGTCGTCTGTGTCATAGCGTTTAAAGTCCGTTAGGCAAAGGGCCTCCCCGGAGCTGGGTCTTACCTTTGCATGGTAGAGGAGGCTGTCCGTGGGGCGCTGCCAGTATACCTTATCTGCCTTCACTATTTTTTCAAAATTGGCTATCGCATTCTGGGAGCGGTAGGCGCTCAAGGTCTTATGGGCATTTGAAGCGCGCTTACTGTAAGAGAGGATTTTGGGGGAGACAGGCATCCTTATGCGTTCTGACCAGTTGTAATACCTGGCATGGGGGAGATAGTCATTGTCGTCCTCATCATCGTTATAGGCGTATGAGCGGTCTGCGGGATTTATCGTGGAAGGAACTATCTTTCCGTGATAGCCAGCGGCTCCGTCCCAGGCCGTGCAGTAGCCGAAACCTTTAAAAACCAGAGGCGTGTATGTATTCTGCGGATTTTTAAGGATCTCTCCCATGGCGCTCTCGAAGATGAGGGAAAGCGCTCTGTGGTCCGGATGCTCGTCTAAGTCTATGCAGTAGATGATATCCGGCTTCAGGTCGAGAAGGACAGTTTCCACATCATTAATATAGGAAGCTTTTGTATATGGGGAGGGCTCTCCTGAGACCGTATTTCTGTAGGCAGGGTGTTTTTCCGTGCCATAGGTGGAGGTATATCCCGCCGCAGAGGTCATGGGATGGTCGGGTGGCGCATCATAGATGTGTTTATATCCGGAAATCTCCTCATCCCAGTCGTTTCCATAGCCTAAGAATATTAAGTGGTCCGCCGCTATGCCGTTTGCCTCGGCGGCAAGCGCGGCTTCATCTATTCTTGTCTTTGCGGGATGGGTATGGTCCCCGTTGGTGGAAAAAAGCACATATACATCAGAACCAGCCTCCGCATAGGCTTCCATCACGCCCTGGGCGAGATTGCTGTCGTCGTCCTCATGAGGGACGAGGAAGAGCACTTTCTTTCCGGCAAAGAAACTATCCACATAGCCGGGGGCTGTATATTCATAGTGGCGCAGGTAGAGAAAGTTCCTGATCTCAGTGAAAAACAGGCAAACACATATAAGAAGCAGGAGACAGGCAGAGATAAGTATTATTGTTTGTTTCTTAGGTTTTTTCATAATGGGCAATTTCTGAATTCGTTTGCGATTCGTTTTTGTATCTATTCAGCACCCCTTGAAAATAAAAGAAATTCAAGCAGGGAGCTTGCTCACTGATTGGATTTCTTTTATTTTCAAGGGGCGGGCAAGGCGCGGAGCGCCTCTGACCGCCCACACCGAGGAACGCAGAGCGTTCCGAGGCGTGAAGGTGCTGAATAGATACCGTTTTCTGATTATAAAAAAAACACAAAAAAAGTCAACATAGAAAGCTGCCGCCGGAGTTTTCGTGATTGATATATGCAAATCGGGGCAAAGCGCCCCAACATATATTTGAAAAACGGGGCATTTTGCCCCGATTGGCATTTGCAAAACGGGGCAAAATGTCCTATTATATATTTGAATTTCGGGGCAAAACCATGTAAAAACGCACAACCTAGGGGGCGGATATGTATAGAATATATGAAGAACGAATACAGAAGTGGATCGATGAGAGCAGGAAGGCACTGCTCATATATGGCGCGAGGCAGGTGGGCAAGACATATCTTATCAGGGAGATGTTAAAGCGCAATAACATATCATACTGTGAGTATAATTTTGTCGAGAGAACGGATATACTTGAATGGCTGTCCAAAGCAGAGGATGCCGGCGATATCTCGAATAGGCTTGCGCTGTATTCGGATGTGCCGCTGAAGGAGGGTGAATCGGTCATATTCCTTGATGAGATACAGAAGTATCCGGATATAGTGAGCAAGATCAAATTCTTAGTTGATGAAGGGAAGTACCGCTATATATTAAGCGGCTCCAACCTTGGGGTTGAGCTTAAGAATATAAGGTCGATTCCGGTGGGGTATGTCGATGAATGGCAGATGATGCCTATGAACTATGAAGAATTTGCTCTTAATTCGGGTATAAGCGGAACTATGATCGAGCACATGCGGGATTGCTACAGGAGCGAACGCCCCGTTGATGATATCGTTCATAAAAAACTGCTTCAGGCATTTTATTATTACCTTGTATCCGGCGGTATGCCGACGGTAGTCAGGGAATACAATGCTTCCCATAATCTGGAGAGGATAGATAAAGAACAGCGTAGTATAATCAATCAGTATAAAGCGGATTTTACACAATATGAGCTGAAGGAAAACAAACTTAGGATCAGGGCGGTATATGACAATATTCCGTCGCAGTTAAACAAGCAGAACCGGAGATTTGTTTTCTCTGAACTGGATAAGGAGCTAAAATTTGACCGATATGAAAACAGTTTCCTCTGGTTAAAGGATGCGGCGGTGGCGATACCGGCATATATAGTCTCTGAACCGGAGAGTCCGCTTAGGATATCGAGTGCGACCAATGTGTTCAAGCTGTTTATGAGTGATGTGGGATTATTGACATGCTGCTATCCGCTCTCTGTCAAAAGGGAGATAATAAGCATGGATCCGAACAGGGAGATCAATAACGGATCGCTCTTTGAGAACTTTGTTGCGCAGGAATTATATGCATCCGGATACGAACTCTATTACTATAAGAGAAAAGGCGTGGGCGAGGTTGATTTTATCATAGACAGGGATGATATGGCGGTACCTGTTGAAGTCAAGTCAGGGAATGACTACAAAAAACATTCGGCGCTAAATCATCTTCTGGACAATTACAGATTTGAGAAAGCGTATGTACTATATCCGGGCAATACAGAGATTGTTAAGAATATTACCTATCTGCCCATATATATGGCAGGTTTATTAGGACAGTCCGGGGACAATATAGGTGATATAATAATTCCGGCATTGTAAAATAATTTGGTCAATTGGCGAAGCGATGCCAAAAGAGGAGAAAAAGGATGGTCTATCCCATGAAAAAATTCAACACCACAGGTGTCTGCATACCTTCAAAGCACTATATGGTCGATCTCACTGACAGGATAGAGGAGATAAAAAAGCTGGTAGATGCCGGCGAGTACTTTACTATAAACAGAGCCAGGCAGTATGGAAAGACGACGACGCTGAATGCGCTGCAAGAATGCCTTAAAACAGACTACACTGTAGTCAGTATCAGCTTTGAGGGTATAGGCAATGAAGGGTTTGAGGATGAGCAATCCTTTGTAAAAGCCCTTTGCAGGAAGATAAAGCGCGAGTACCGCACGGGGCTTACTCTGCCGGAAAGGGCAGAAAGGCTTTTTGACGATTTCCTGGAAAGGAGCGGGGAAAAGGTAAAACTGGATGAGCTCTTTGACGCCATGCTCGTCTGGTGCGAGGAATCCGAGCGCAACATAGTATTTATAATAGATGAGGTTGACTCTGCAGCAAATAATCAAGTGTTCCTGGATTTCCTTGCGGGGTTTAGGGACAGCTATATAAACAGGGATACGAAGGGCATGGCGGCTTTTCAGTCGGTCATCCTTGCAGGGGTGACAGATGTAAAGCATCTAAAAGGCAAAATAAGGAATGATGCGTTTGCAAAAGAGAATAGCCCATGGAATATCGCTGCGGATTTTACTATAGATATGAGCCTGTCGGAGTCCGGCATAAAGGCTATGCTGGACGAGTATGAGTCTGACTACCATACGGGAATGGATACGGCGGCCATTGCGGGGCAGATAAGGGCTTACACTAGAGGCTATCCTTTTCTTGTGAGTAGAATTTGCCAGGTCATAGACCAAAGGATGCTTCCGGACCGGTTTGCAGACCTTACAAAGGCATGGACAGAG